>NZ_CP122458.1:1245714-1557142 GCF_032598905.1 Streptomyces sp. 11x1
CGGTCGCCGTGAGGAAGGCGATCGCCCGCTCCCACTCCGCCGTCGTGGGTTCGGTCTCGCGGACGAAGGCGTGCAGGTGCCGGGTGAGGGCGGTCAGCAGCTCGCGCAGGCGCGGATCGGCAGTGCCGTCGAGGCTGGCGACGACGGCCTCCGTGACGCGGGTGGTGAATTCGGTGGTCATGTCTGAAGGATCCCCCGGTCAGCCGTGCCCGAGAATGCGCCGCACCGCCCCGGTCAACAGCCGTTCGGCGTCCTCCGGGGTCGCGGTCGGCGTCGCGTGGCGGAAGGCGACGTAACCGTCCGGCCGTACGAGGAGCGCTCCCCCGTCGGCTACCTCCCTGAGCCGGGCCCAGTCGCCGTACGGGTCCTCGTACTCCTGGCCGGGGCCGATGACGACGGTGGCGATCTCCAGGTCCTGGTCCTCCGCGGCCCGGAGCCAGTGGGTGCCGCCGATGCCGGTGAGCAGGGTGAAGCGGCCGCGGCCGACGGTGTCGAGGGTGGAGAGGGTGCGGGTGCCGGAGGTGATCCAGGCGTGCGGGAGCTTGGCTCCGGGGCGGGAGGTCGGCTGGTGGTACAGCTCGGGGTCGCGGGCGAAGCCGGGGTCCGGCGTGCCGTCGGGGACGACCGCCGTGGAACTCTCGGCGGAGTACCGCTGGTTGAGGTCGACGCCGTGCGCGTTGAACTCGTACACCTTGAACGCGATCGCCTCCCGGAGCCGCGCCCGCTGCTTCTCGGCCGCCTCGGTGTCATCCTTGCGGGCGGCGATGTTGGCCCACAACTGGTCGGGGGTCTGCGGGGAGAGCCCGTCGAGGGCCTCGAAGACGGGGGCGGTCTCGCCGATGGACTTGTTGGCGCGGGTGACGATCTGCCGGCCGATCGGGGCGCGTTCGGCGGTGTAGGTGTCGAGCAGCGTGGGGGACGCGGTGCCGTCGAGGACGAGCTTGAGCTTCCAGGCCAGGTTGTAGGAGTCCTGGATGGAGGTGTTGGAGCCGAGGCCGTTGGACGGCGGGTGGCGGTGGGTGGCGTCGCCGGCGCAGAAGACCCTCCCATGGGAGTAGGTCTCGGCGTACATCTCGTTGACGGTCCAGGCTGACGACGACTTCACGGTCACCGGGATCTCGTCGTCGCCGACCAGCCTGCGGACGATCGACTCGGCGTACTCGGTGGTCAGGTCGGGGGCGCCCGCGGTGACGTCGTAGCCCCAGACGATCAGCCACTCGTTCCAGGGGCGCACGCACCGCACCAGGCCCGCGCCGATGCCGCCGACGGTGGCGCCGGGGGCCAGTACCCAGTAGAGGGTGGACGGGCGGTGCGCGGTGTACTTCGACAGGTCCATGTCGAAGACGATGTTGATGCTGCCGGCCACACCCATCTGACCGCCCATCGGCAGCCCGGCGTCCTCGGCGACCTGGGAGCGGCCGCCGTCGGCGCCGATCAGGTACTTGGCGCGGATGGTGTACTCGTCGCCGCGCAGCCGGTCCTCGACGGTGACCGTGACGCCGTCGTCGTCCTGGACGAAGGACTTGTAGACCGTGCTGAAGCGCAGGTTCGTGCCGCGCGCGACGGCCGCGTCGACGAGGACGGGCTCCATCAGGTGCTGCGGCATGTCGCACATCCGGGTGGGGCTCGCCAGTTCGTGCGCGGCCTGGACGAGCGGGTCGTTGCCCCAGGAGCGGATCCGGCCCAGCTCCTCCCCCGCGAGGCTGGTGCAGAAGGTCGTGTCGCCCATCAGCCCCTGCGGGGTGGCCTTCGCGACGACCTCGTCCTCGACGCCGAGGTCCCGCAGCACCTCCATGGTGCGCTGATTGGTGATGTGGGCCCGGGGCGTGTCGGCGAGACTCGCGTAGCGGGTGACCACGATGTTCGGGACGCCGTACGTGCTCAGGGCGAGCGCGGCGGAGGCGCCCGCCGGGCCACTGCCCACGATCAGGACGTCGGTCACGACATCCGGCTCTGCGACCGGCTCGACGGTGTGCACGGGAGACGCTCCAGGGAATGAGGACAGGCACCGACCGTTCAAGATCATGGAGGGCGGTGCGGGAGCGTGGGTGTCTCAATACGAGACAGTGCGTGCGGTGCGTGCGGTGCGTGCGGTGCGCTCGGGGTGGTGTTCGGGGTGGTTGTTGCTCCTTCAATCATGGCGGGTACGGTGAGTGGGTCGTGACCACCGCAGAGCATCTCCCCGTCGACCCTGCCATGGCGTCGCTGCGCAGGGCCCGTGAGTCGTTCCTCGAAGGCCGCCGGCTGCCGGACGGGGTGCCGGAGGAGATCGTCGCCGCCTGGAAGCGCGCCCGCTTCTTCGGCGTACGGCATGACGCCGTACGGCATGGCGCCGTGAGGTCTGACGATGAGTGCGGCGGCGCAGTGCCTGACGGCGGTGGCCTCGGCGGCGCACTCGCGGACGAGTCGGACCTGTTGGCGGCGGCCCGGCCCGTGCTCGAACGGCTCGCCCCGGCCGTGGGCACCGGGAGAACGGCGCTCCTGCTGACCGACGAGCGGTTGCGCGTCCTGTGGGCGACCGGGCGCGCGCCCGGCGATCCGTGTCACGAGGACCTCTCCGAGCAGGTGGTCGGCCACAACAGCGCGGCACTGGCGCTGCGCACCCGCCGGCGCGCCGAGGTGCACGGCCCGGAACACTTCCTCGATCTGTGGCAGGACATGTCCGCGGTCAGCGTGCCCGTGCTCGGGCCGGAGACCGGGCGCACCGTGGGCACCGTGACGGTCACCTCCGAGTTGTGCGCCGCGTGCTCCCCGCATCCGTGGGCCTCCCTCGCCGAGGCGGCCGCCGGTGCCGTGGAGGCGGAGCTCCTTGCGCGGTCGCGGCCGGCCGAGCGAGTGCTGCTGGACGCGTATCTGCGGGCCGCGCGGGGGCGGGCGGTGGTCGCCCTCGACGGCCGCAACCGGCTGGTGAGCGAGGCCGCGGGTCGGCTGTTGTCACCGGAGGGGCTGGAGGCGCTGGAGCGGGGTGTGGTCGCGCTGCTGCGGGAGGGGGCGGACAGGGCGGCACCCGCCTTTGGGGGTGCACCGGCGTGGGGCGAGGCCCTGTTCGGGACCGGTGCGGCCTCGGACGCGTGGCGGGTCCGGCTGCCGGAGGACGTCCGGTGTTCCGCGACGGTCACCCCGGTCTCGCACCGTGGGGCGGTCATCGGCGCGGTGGCCGTCCTGGAGCCGCTCCGTGCCGAGGCCGTCACGCCGGTCGGGCGGGGCGGGCGGGCCGGGCAGGGCGACCGGGGTGCCGTGGCGCTGGCGGGAAGCTCGGTGCCGTGGCGGCACGCGGTCGGTCGGGCCACGGAGCTGGCCCGGTCGCCGGAGCATTTGCTGCTGGTGGGCGAACGAGGCACCGGAAAGACGGCACTTGCCCACGAACTCGCCCCCGAGTCGCTGGTCGTCGACGCGGCGGAGGGCGAACTCGGCTCCGCGGTCGAGGTGTTGAAGGAGGGGCACGCGCTCCTCATCCGCCATGTGGAGCGTCTCACGCAGCCCGACACCGCGACGCTCAACTCACTCCTCGAAGCACACCCGGGCGCCCCCCTGCTGGCCACCTACACGCCCGGGGCGCCCCCGGGTCCCTGCCTCCAGCGACTCCTGGACACCTTGGCCGCCCGCTCGGTCAGTCTGCCCGCGTTGCGTGAACGCCCTGAGGACATCAGGGAGTTGCTGACGGCCCTGGCCCCGAAGCCGGCGCCCGGGCAGCCTCCGCTCACCTGGACACTGGACGCCCTGCGCGCCCTGGAACGGCACACGTGGCCCGGCAACGTCACCGAGCTCGTCCACGTCGTCCGGGCGTTGGCCGAGCAACGGCGTGTGTCGGGGCCCGTCCGCCGGGCCGAACTGCCGGACCACGTGCGTGAGGGCCCGGCAGCCAGGCGGCTCAGCCCCATGGAGCACGCCGAGCGCTCCGCCATCCTGGAGGCCCTGCGCCGCAACGGTGGCAACAAGGCCCGCACGGCGGCGGCCCTGGGCATCGCCCGCGCCACGCTGTACCGGAAGCTGCGGGGTTATCGGAGCTGAGGGTGCGCGCAGCGATGCCGCATGCGCCGGCGGGGGCACCGACCGCGCCCACCCGTTCCGCGCGTGCCCCGCCGTACGCCCCGGCGCATGTCCCGTCGTACGTTCGTCACGTGTCCCGTCGTGTGGCGATCAACGGACGGCCGCACCACCATGGGAATGCTGGTTACCCGCTCGGCAGGAGGTGGTTGGTCGATGTGCCGGTGGCTCGCCTACTCGGGAACGCCCATCCTCCTCGACACCATTCTTTACAGGCCCGCGCACTCCCTCATCGACCAGAGTCTGCACTCACGACTGGGCGTGGAGACCACCAACGGTGACGGGTTCGGCGTCGGCTGGTACTCGCCGGGTCTGCGGACCCCGGCGATCTTCCGCGACATCGGTCCGGCGTGGAGCAACCGCAACCTGCGGGAGATCGCCGACCATGTCGAATCCCCGCTGTTCTTCGCCCACATCCGGGCCTCGACCGGTACGGCGGTGCAGCAGAGCAACAGCCATCCGTTCCGGCACGGCCGCTGGATGTGGATGCACAACGGGGCGATCGCCGACTTCCATCTGGTCCGGCGGGATCTCTCCCTGGCCGTGGACCCGGAGCTCTTCGCCGGCATCGAGGGGTCCACCGACTCCGAGCTGATGTTCCGGCTGGCGCTGACCTACGGCCTGGAGGAGGACCCTCCGGGTGCCGTCGCGCGGATGGCGGGTCTGGTGGAACAGGTCGGTCACGAGCACGGGGTGGAGTACCCGCTGCAGATGACGGTGGCCGTCACGGACGGCGAGTCGGTGTGGGCCTTCCGTTACTCCAGCCAGAAGACGTCCCGCTCGCTGTTCTACAGCACCCGCGTGGAGACGCTGCGCTCGCTCCACCCCGACCTGGCCTTCCTGCGCGAGGTCTCCGACGAGACCCGCCTCATCGTCTCCGAACCCCTGGGCGATCTGCCCGGTGCCTGGAACGAGGTCCCCGAGAGCAGCTACGGCATGGTCCGGCCCGGTGCGGACCTGCTGCGCTCCTTCGCCCCGCAGCCTCTGGCAGGCAGAACTCGGGTGTGACCGGGTCTCGTGAGGGAGTTCAGCCGAAGCGCAGGACGCGGGGCGCGAAGGTGCCCTCGGGTCCGGCGGCCCGGCCGACCGACCACACCGACCCGGTGCCCTGCACCGGCGCCAGCCGCAGCACCGAGGACTCGCCCTCCCCCGCCACCGTCGGCTCGTCGTACCCGGTGAACGCCTGACCGTCCCGGTGCAGGAAGTCGGGGCCCGAGACGAGCGGCGGGCTGCTCGGCGGCGGGCCCCACTTCTGCGAACGGGACACCGCGACCCAGCCCAGCACACCGGACCTGGTGGGCGTGAGTGAGGTGATCCCGCCGAAGTCGGTGGGGACGGTCACCCGGTTCCACGTCCGCCCGTCGAAGCGGACCAGCAGCGGCGGTATCGGGCGGCCGGCCGGGCCACCGATGAATCCGGCGGTGCCGCCCGCCCACACCTCCGTCGGCGAGACCGCCAGCACACTGCCGACGGCCGAGCGCGGGAAGCCGTCCACGATCGTCTGCCGCCACGTCCGCCCGTCCCAGTGCGACACGGCCGCGCCCGAGCCGGAGGCGCCCGCGGCCCAGACGTCGTCGACCGCCAGGATGTGCAGCCCGTACACCGATCCCGGCGGTACCGGCATGTCCTGCCAGCCGCGCCCGTCCCGGCGCAGCAGTACCTGTGCGCCGTCCCGGGAACCGATCAGCCAGGTCTCGCCGCCGCCGGCGACGGCCCTGGTCAGGGCGACACCGCTCGGGGCGCGGCTCTCGCGCCAGACGGTGCCGTCGTGACGGAGTAGACGGGCACCGCCCGCCGCGTCGCGGCCGACCGCCCAGGCCTCGGTCGACGAGACGGCGGCGACGGAGAGCAGTTCTCCCTGCCACCCGACGCCGGACAGCGTGTGGCGCTGCCACGCGGTTCCGTCCCAGCGCAGTACCAGCGGGAAGCCCGGCGCCTCCCGGCCGACGGCGTCGGCGCCCACGGCCCACGCATGGTCCGGTCCGAGCGCCACGGCCTCGTTCAGTCCGGCCTGCGGGCGCACCTGTGCCGGGACCGGGACGTGTCTCCAGGACAGGGTGTCCGCCGCGGCCCCGGTCATGAGGGTCAGGAAGGCCATGGTGACGGCGAGAGCCGTGACGAGAAGTCGGCGTGCCATGGTCAGCCTCCCAGCCGCTCGCTCATCAGGTTCGGTTTCGAGCCGTAGATCTCGACGGTCCCGAAGGCCAGCAGCGAGGTCCCGGCCTTCGCCAGGGCCCGCGGTCGGACGTCGATCGCGTTCGTGCGCTCGGGGCCGTAGGAGTAGGTGGTGCGGCGACCGTCCACCCGCGCGTACGTCGACCGGAACGCGCGGTCGCTGCGCACCGGCAGCCACAGTGCGCCGTCCGGGCCGCGCACCCTGCCCGCGGTGTGGGTGTCGCCCAGCGGTGGGTGGCTGGTGCGCCAGGAGTGTCCGTCGAAGGTCATCAGGTAGGTGCCGGGCACGCCGTCGGCGTACCGGGTGCCGCCGATCGTGACCCGCCCCGACGGTTCGAGCAGGACCGTGCGCACGTTGCCGTCCGGCGGCAGGGGCACGTTCGCGTCCCGCCAGGCCGTACCGTCCCGGCGCAGGACGGTGGTGCCGGTGGTGGTGTCCGCCCAGGCCCAGGCGTCGTCGGCGGCACGCGCGGTGATCCCCATCAGGTGGAGCACACCGTCCGGGGTGGGCTGCGCGGTCCAGCCGGAGCCGTCGTACCGCAGCGCCTTCAGGCCGGTGTCGTCCTCCCCGACCACCCACGCCGCGCCGGGTACGGCGGTGGAGTCCTGATGGACGCGCAGCTCCCGCGGCAGCGGTACGGCACTCCACGCGCCCGCCGCCGACCGGCACAGGATCTCCCCCGCCCCGTCGCGTACGTGGAGGATCCGCACCTCGTCGTCGACGAACCGCACCTTGCCGAGCCGGCCCGTCGCGTCGGCGCCGGGGAAGGTGGTGTCACGGCTCCATGCCGTGCCGTCCCACCGGTACAACGTGGGCCGCGGGCCGTCGACGGTCTGCTCGGAGCCGGTCGCCCAGGCCTCGCGGGGCCCCCGGGCGGCGAGATCGGCCACGGCCACCGGTGGGGCCGCCGCCGGCACCGCCAGCTCCGACCAGGCCGGCTTCGCAGCCACGGCGGGTGAGGCCGAGGGTGAGGCGACAGCGGGTGATGCCGCGACGGCCGGTGACGTCGCCGCGACGCACGTGAGCACGAGACAGACCATGACCGCACGGAGACCGTTCACGAGACCCCCCAGGACGCGACGGTCGCACCGACCACTGGGGTACGCCCCACCGTGCACAGACCGCATCCGGCCGAACACGGGCCCCGCTGGAGGCCCGCCGCCTCCGTCAGGCGGGCGGTGCCGGGGTCTTGCGGGCGAGCAGGTGGACTTCCTTGAACTGCCGCCGGTCGGTGGGCTGCGGCTCGCGCACCAGCCGGGCCGTCTCGGTCAGCCCGGACTCGCGCAGCAGCGCGGCGAGACGATCGGGCGACCACCGGTAGGCCGGCGCGACGGCGTGGTCGAAGACCTGCGTCGGGTGGGCCGGGCCGTCGGTCGCCGAGAAGCCGATCAGCAGATGGCCGCCGGGCGCGAGCACCCGATGGAACTCGCCCAGGATGACGGGAAGTTGGCTGGGCGGAGTGTGGATGACGGACCATCGTGCGAGTACGCCGTCGAGCTCGCCGTCGCGGATGTCCAACGCGGTCATCGAACCCACCTCGAACCGCAGCTCGGGATGGGCCTGCCGAGCCAACTCGATCATCGCGGGAGAGGCGTCGACCCCGAACGCCTCCAGCCCCGACCCGGCCAGGTGAGCGGTGACATGGCCGGGCCCGCACCCCAGGTCCGCGACCCTGCCGTCCCCGGCCGCGCGGACCACCTCGGCGAGGACACCCAACATCGCGCGGTCCAGAGGGAGATCGCGCAGTGAGTCGTGGAACAGCTGGGCGTAGGTGACGGCGGCGGCGTCGTAGGCCTCGCGGGTGGCACGGAGATCATCGAGGCGGAGATCATCGAGATGAGGAGCGTCGTGTTCGACCATGCGCGCGACGTTAGCCCCCTGCCCTCCCCGTCGCATGGGTCGGCAGCCGCTCCCCCTCGACACACGCCCCCCGTTGACAGAATGCACCTTTATGCCGGTTTGAGGATGGTATGCCGGACACTGGGCAGTAGGAGAGGGGAGGCCGAGCGTGCTGACCGTAGTCCGTGACCAACTGAGCCAGGCCCTGTTCCGCCGTGTCGCCGGACCCGACGGACCGGCGGTGCGGGCTCGCATACACGACACCCCCGGGCCGCGCTGGTTCGGGCCCGACCGCCCGATCGGCACGGTTCACGGTGACGCCTCGATGTTCATCGGCGGGTTGAGCGCACTGCTGCTGCAGTCCCTCCACCCGCTCGCCATGGCGGCGGTGGCCGGGCACTCCGGCTACCGCGGCGACCCGTGGGGCCGGCTGCAGCGCACCAGCACGTTCCTGGCCATGACCACCTACGGCACCGCCACGGACGCCCAGCGGGCGGTCGATCGCGTCCGCGGGATCCACGAGCGGATCCGGGGGACCACCGCCGAGGGGGTGCCCTATCACGCGGCCGATCCGCATCTGCTCGGCTGGGTGCACGCCGCCGAGACGGAGAGCTTCCTGCGCGCCCACGAACACTACGGAGCCCGTCCCCTGGATGCCGTCGGCTACGACGCCTATGTCGCCGACACCGCGCGCGTCGCCGAGGCGCTCGGGGTGACCGACCCGCCGCGTGACCGCCACGAGCTGTCCGAGCGCCTGTGCGCCTACCGGCCCGAGCTGCGGGCCACGCCCGAGGCCTGGGCCGCCGCCCGCTTCCTGCTGTTCCAGCCTCCCCTGCCCCTCGTGGTACGGCCCTTCTACGGCGCCCTGGCCGTGAACGCCGTCGCACTGCTCCCGCACTGGGCCCGCGGCATGCTGTGGCTGCCCCGCGTGCCGGTCGTCGAGAACCTCGCCGTACGCCCCACCGGCCAGGCCGTGACGCGGACCATCCGCTGGGCCATGGCCCCGTCCCGCCCGTCCGGGCGCGCCGGGAAGTGAGGCGCACGTGACGGACCCCTCCGGCTCCGCGCGGGAGCCGCGGCCGCCCCACCACCACCGACTGCGGTCCCGGTGGCACGACTCGGCCGCCGGACGGCTCTGGCGGCACGGCAGCGAACTGGAACTGCTGCACCGGGCCATGGGCTTCTCCGCGTTCGGCCTGGTGACGCTGGTTCCCCTGTTGATCGTCGTGGCTGCGGCGCTGCCCTTCCAGGAGCGGAGCTTCGCCCTGTGGGTGATCGACGCGATGAGCCTGTCCGGGCGTCCGGCCGACGTGGTGCTCGACCTGTTCGCCGCACCGCGCAAGGTGCTGAGCGCGACCAGCCTCCTCAGTGGGCTGCTCGTCGCGCTGTTCGGCGTCAGCTTCGCCGCGAGTGTGCAGAACGGCTACGAGAGGATCTGGGAGGTGCCCGCCGGTCCCTGGCACCATGCGTGGCGCCGCGTCGTGTGGCTGGCCGCGCTCCTGGGATATCTGTTGGCCGAGACGCGGAGCGGGGCGGTACTGCGGGACGGGCTCGCACAGTCGGCCGTACGCGTCGTCCTCGCCTTGCTGTTCGGGGTGCTGTTCTTCTGGTGGGGCCAGCACTTCCTGCTGGGTGAGCGGGTGCCGTGGGGCGCCCTGTTCCCGGGCGCGTTGGCCACGGTGGCGGGCCTGGGCGGCCTGCGCTGGTTCTCGGACCAGGTGTTCTCACCGCTGATCGTGAGCAACGCGATCACCTACGGGGCGGTCGGCACCGTTCTGATCATCCAGTCCTGGCTCATCGGCGTCGGCTTCGTGGTGTTCGGCGGCGCGCTGCTGGGCCGCCATGTGCACGAGAGGCGGGGTCGGCACGGTCGACACGACAGTCTGTCTCCGTAGGCGACGGGCCAACCGCTGCTCCGGGGCCGGTCCCGTTCGTCGGCCGCTCAGTCGCAGCAGTCGCAGCAGCACTTGCACGGGTTGCAGCAGCCGCCACCACCGCCGCCGCAGCCGTCACCCGAACCACCACCGGAACCGCCGGAGCCACTCGGCCCGCCGGAGCCGCCGGAGCCGCCCGAACCACCGGAGGATCCGCCCGAGTGGCCGCCACCCGAGCCTCCGAACCAGCCGTCACCCCCGGAGCCGTTCTGTCCCGAGCCGCCGCCGCGATTGCCCTCGCCGAACTGCCAGGGCTCTCCCTCGTCGGGGCCGCCGTCGTCGTCGTTGCAGGTGCAGCAGCTGAGGCACAGCCCGCACCGGCCGCACAGCCGGCGCCAGCGGCCACAGCGCCGGCACTCCCCTTCCCGTGGCCGGTCCGACACCATCGCAGCGCCCTCCGGGGCCGCGCCCGCGAGCGCACCGACGCCGCAGGTGGTTCCGGTTGCGGTCTCCGAGGGCGGCTCCGTCGTCCTTCGGCTTCCCAGCCAGGGCAGCATGCGCGGGCCCCGCGCCTGGTGGCGGCGCCGGTGGTGGCGGTGCCGGGGGTCGAAGACACGGTCGACGGCACGCTGCAACTCGTCGCCCAGAAGCGCCCGGGCCAACCGCCCGTCGACGAACTCGGCGTCGGACAGGGCAAGTCGGATCCCGTGGACGGCGTCGTCGCAGAGCCGGCGTACCTCGGCGCGGTCCGCACCGGTCACGGCGATCGGGTTCCACGCGCCGGAGGCCTCGTCGGCGTCGAGGTCCTCCACCGCGTCCAGCAGGTGCGCCAGGCGACCGAAGAGACGGCCGGCCTCCGCCAGCGGTTCGGCGTTGCCCAGGCGGTCGGCGAGCACCGCGGTGTGCGCGAAGGCGGCGGCGGTCGCCGTCTCCGTGGGCTCCGTGACCGCCAGCAGCGAGCCGCCGGGACCGGTCGACCGCTCGATCTCCGACTGGCGTTCGACCGCGCCGAGCAGGACCGCGGTGTCGAAGCCGAGCCGTTGGCCGCCCGCGGCGCCCGCGCGGTCCCAGCCGTGGGCGATGCGGCGTGCCGCCAGCGTCACCGGGCGGCGCCCCAACAGACCGTCGCCGTCGGCCACATGGTCACGTATCTTCGCCGCCGCCAGCACCAACGACACCGTGGCCGCCAGCCGCGCGCCCTCGCCCTGCGCCACGTCCGCCGACCGCATCCCGCGCAGCGGGCACGGACCGGCGCCCCGCCGCCGGTCGCCGGTGCGCTCCGACTGCGCCTCGGTCAGCACCGAGACGATCAGACCGTCGTAGTTGGTGGCCACCCGCGCGAACTGCCCGTACTCTCCGCGCAGCGCCAGGCACAGCCCGCACAGATGCGCCATCCACTCGGTGCGCATGCCCTCGCCCAGGCGATGACGGCATGGCCTGATGATTCCGAACACCGAAGATCTCCCCCGTGGCCACCGCCCCGGCCACCGCCGGACGGACCGGACGTCACCGCAGGTGACGTGATGTGCGGCCGACATCCTAGAGGGTCGATTCGGAAGAATGTCCAGAGAGGGGAGAAGGGGGCTGTTCGAGATCAACCACGCCGGGAGGAGGCGAGCCCTCGATGCCTTCCGGGAGGCCGCGGGGAGGTGAGGAGGAGCCTGTCGAGCGCGTGAGCGCGCCCCGGCGGCGCCCCACCCGGGGCCGCCGCCGGACACGCCCTGGCAGGTGCGGTGAGCAAGTGCCAGACGGCATGCCAAAACGTTCATTCGAGCATGTGTACACCCGGGCCGCACAGCAATACTGCGCCGATGACGCAGGGCATTCAAAGTTCCCATACCACCGCCACCGGGGCGGCGACCTCACCTCCCGGGTGACGGCCGACACCACCTTGCTGCGGGAGGTCGTCTCGCAGGCCCTGGTCGATCTCATGACGGGAAGCCTGGTCGCCGCCGGGGCGATCGCCCTCATGGTGTGGCTGGACCCTCTGCTGCTGCTCCTGGTCGCCGTCACCGTGGCAGCGGCGGCCGTGGCGGTCGCCTCGCTGCTCACCGGCATCAGGAACGCGTCCGAACACATGCAGGGCTCGGTCGGCGCCGTCGCCGCCGACATGGAACGCGTCCTGGGCGCCCTGCCGATGGTGCGTGTGCACCGCGCGGAGGAGCGCGAAGCGGCCGGCATCGGCGCCCGTGTGGACGCGGCCTACGGCGCGGGAGTGCGCACCGCGAAGCTCGCCTCCATGATGATCCGCCGTCGAACCCGCCGTCCAGGGATCCTTCCTCATCGTCCTGGTCGTCGGCGGCCTGCGCGTGGGCGGTCATGCGGGCTCCCTCGGTGACCTCGTCGCGTTCCTGCTGTACGCCTCCTACCTCGTCCTGCCGCTGCCCTCCGTCTTCCGCGCCATGGGCCTCGTCCAACGCGGGATGGGCGCCTACCAGCGCATCGACGAGGTACTCCGCCTCCCTGTGGAGCCCACGGCGCCCCAGAACCCGAAGGGCCCGGCGCCCGCACCGCGGCCGACCGGGCCGTCCGGCACCCGCGAACAGCCCGTCCTCGCCCTGCGCGACGTCCACTTCGGCTGCGCCCCGGAGCGGCCGGTCCTGCGCGGTGTCGCGTTCGCCGTCCCACAGCGCCGGCACGTGGCCCTGGTGGGCAGGTCCGGCGCCGGCAAGAGCACGGTGTTCGCCCTGGCCGCGAGGTTCTGCGAGCCGGATGCGGGCACCTTGCTCTTCGACGGGCGCCCCGCGACCGAACTCACCCGTGGCGCCTGTCGCCAGGGCATCGTCGAACTGGCCCGGCTGGAAGAGGTCGTCGAGCGGCTGCCCGGGGGCCTTGCCGCCGTCATCGGTGAACGCGGCGGCACCCTCTCCGGCGGAGAACGTCAACGTGTCGCCCTCGCCCGCGCGTTGCTGGCCGCCCCCGCGCTGCTCCTCCTGGACGAGCCCACCTCCCACCTCGACGCGATCAACGAATCGGCGCTCACCACCGTCATGAAGGACATCGCCCAGGAGTGCGCCCTGCTGGTCGTCGCCCACCGTCTGTCCACCGTGCAGCACGCCGACCACATCGTGGTGCTCCAGGACGGCCGCACAGCCGCCGGACGCCACGAGGAATTGTCGGCCGGCAGTGCCCTCTATCGCGAGCTCGCCGCGAGCCAGATGCTCCGGGCGGGCGGTCAAGGGGCGTAGTCGTAGAGCCCCCTGCCCGTCTTGCGGCCCAGCATGCCGGCCTCTACCAGGCGCCGCAGGAGCGGTGGCGGGGCGTACTGGGGCTCGCGGAACTCGTCGTGGAGGGCCTCCGCGATGGAGGTGACCACGTCGAGCCCGATCAGGTCGGCGAGCCGCAGCGGGCCCATCGGGTGGGAGCAGCCCAGCGTCATGGCGTCGTCCACCGTCTCCGCCGACGCGTGGCCCGCCTCCACCATGCGTACCGCGGCCAGGAGGTACGGAATGAGCAGGGCGTTGACCGTGAAGCCGGCGCGGTCCGGGGACCGGATGACGCGCTTGCCGAGCGTGTCCGTCACGAATTCCTCGGCCCGTACCGCGGTCTTCTCCCGGGTGAGGAGGGTGGGGACCAGCTCGACCAGCGGCAGGGCGGGCACCGGGTTGAAGAAGTGGACGCCCAGCACCCGGCCGCCGTCGGCGGTGGCCCGGGCCAGTCTGAGGACCGAGAGGGAGGAGGTGTTGGAGGCGAGGACGGTCTCGGGGTCCTGGAGCACCTGGTCCAGCCTGGCGAACAGGTCGCGCTTGGCCTGCTCGTCCTCGCTGATCGACTCGATGACCAGCTGCCGGTCGGCCAGTTCGGCCAGGTCACTGGTGTACGACACTCGGGCCAGGGCGTTCTCGTGGTCCCGGTCGGTGATCCGGCCCTTGCCCAGCGCCCGGTCGAGCGAGCCGGTGAGCCGCGCCCTGCCCCTGACGAGCGAGTCGGGCGAGGATGCCGCGACCACGACGTCGACTCCGGCGAGGGCGCAGACGTGCGCGATGCCCGAGCCCATGACACCGCAGCCCACGACTCCGACCTTCTGGATGGCGTTCATCGCCCGGTCCCCCCTCGTCCGGCGACCACCGGCTCGGGCGCGGGGGTCGCCGGAGCGGCGTCGCGCAGCAGGTTCAGCCGATCCTCGCCCACGCGGTCCCGCAGGACCTGGTCGGTCACCCCGAGACCGGGCCGGGGCGCAAGACACAGGACGCCGACCTTGCCGGTGTGCCGGTTGGTCTGTACGAGCCGGGCGGCCTCCGCCACCTCGGCGAGCGGGTGGACGGCGGAGAGCACCGGAACGAGGTGGCCGAGCCGGAACAGCCGGTTGCACTCGGCCTGTTCCTGGAGGTTCGCGGCGTGGCTGCCCACGATCCGTTTGAGGTGCATCCACAAGTACCGGTTGTCGAAACGGTGTTGATAGCCGGTGCTGGATCCGCAGGTGACCACGGTGCCGCCGCGGCGGACGACGAAGACCGAGATGGCGAACGTGGCCCTGCCTATGTAGTCGAACACGACGTGCGGGTCCTCGCCGGTCTCGGCGCGGATGATCCTGCCGAGGCGTTTGCCGGCCTCTATGCTCGCGTCCGGGTCGTCTGCGAGATCGCCGTCCAGGCCGATGTCGGCGCGGTTGATGACGACGTCGCAGCCGAGCGCCCGCGCCCGTCGGCTCTTCTCCTGCGTGCTGACGACACCCACGGCGATGCCGCCGGCGTTCTTCACCAGCTGGACGGCGTAGGCGCCGAGTCCGCCGGTGGCGCCCCAGATCAGCACGATGTCGCCCTGTTTGATCCGGGCGCCCCGGTCGCTGACCAGCATCCGGTAGGAGGTGGCGGCGCACAGCATCGTCGAGGCGGCTTCCTCCCAGGTGAGGTGGGCCGGCTTGGGGAGCAGTTGGCTGGCCCGGACCACCGCGTAGTGGGCCAGTCCGCCGAAGTTCGTCTCGAAACCCCAGATGCGCTGCTCGGCACCGAGCATGCCGTCGGCGTGGGTGGCGGGTTCCTGGTCGTCCACCTGGACGCAGCTGACGACGACGTGCTCGCCCACCTGCCAGCGCCGTACCCCGGCACCCGTGCGGACGATGACTCCGGCGGCGTCGGATCCGACGACGTGCCGGGGCAGGTCGTGCCTGGCGGCGGATCCGCCCTGGCGGCCCAGTCTGCGCAGGAAGGTGAAGGTCGGTACGGGTTCGAAGGTCGCCGACCAGACGGTGTTGTAGTTGATGGAGCTGGCCATCACGGCGATCAGCACTTCGTCCACGGCCAGTTCGGGCATGGGTACGGGACCGACCCGGAGGGTGCGGCGTACGTCCCGGTCGGCGGCGTCGCCGAACACGTTCACGTCCTCGGCGCGCAGATGGGCGGCGGTGTACTCGGTGGGCAGGGGTTCCTTCGCCAGCCGGTCGGGGGGCGCGCCGGCGAGCACCGCTTCGGTCAAGGGGTCCATGGGGGGCTCCTGAATCGTGGTCACTGGGCGGTCCACGGACGGGCGCGGACGGGCCGAGGGGGGGGCGGCAGCACGGAGAGGCCGGCTGCGGGAGGTTGGGGGGAGGGGGACGGCGGGGGGCTGGGGAGAGGGGACGGCGTACGGCTGGGGAGGGGGACGGCTGGGGAGGGGGACGGCGGCGACGTCTGGGTGGGGACGGGCCGGGCGGCGGTCTGCGGCCGCCCGGGGTTCACCCGGACGCGGCCCGGGGTGCCACGACCGGCGGCAGCCGTACCCGTAGTTCACCCACCAGTCGGCGGCCGACCAGGTCGACGCCGGTCCGCTCCGCCTCGGCGAGGGCCTCGACGAGTCCGGCGCGGTCGTCGTCCGTCCAGTTCACGGTCGGCGGGCGCAGTAGGTACGTCCCTTGCGGCTCCCCCGTCCGGCCTGGGCGAACGCTCCGGAAGAGGGTGTGCAGGTACCACCGGAGCAGGCAGCGCAGTGTCTCCACCTGGTACTCCGGACACTCCTCGGCGTCGGCGCGTTCACGGGCGTACGCGCGCACCAGGGCGTCGAGGTGGTAGCGGGAGTGGTCGTGCTCCCGCAGCAGGTGTGCGTCGACCAGCACGTCGAGCACGTCCTCGGCGTTCTCCTGGGAGCAGCCCAGCAGCACCGCCGCGGTCTCGCCGCGGACGTACGGCATGTTGCCCGCGCCCAGTCTGCGGAACGCCGCCGCGAGATCGATGCCGTGCACGGACCGGCCGCGCAGGGCGGCGTATCCCGCGTCGAGTCCGGTGCGGACCGACAGGTCGCCGATGTGCAGTTCGTCGAGCAGGCGCCGCTGTTCGAGCAGGCGGTGGGCCAGGGCTCCGAGGCTGCGGCGGGGTCGTGAGCGCAGCCGGGTGCCGACGATGCGCAGGGCCAGCGGCACACCGGCGCACGCTTCGACGAGCCGGTGTGCGGCGGCAGGTTCGGCGTCCATGCGGGAACGGCCGACGAATCGTTCCAGCAGTTGCAGCGAGGCTTCCTCGTCGAGCGCGTCCAGGGTGACGTCGTGGACCCCTTCGAGGTCGGCGAGCCGGTGGCGGCTGGTGACGATCACCCGGCTTCCGCCGCTGCCGGGGATGAGGGGGCGGACCTGGGCGGTGCTCATGGCGTCGTCGAGCACGATGAGCATGCGGCGGTCGGCGACCAGGGACCGGAAGAGGGAGGTGCGGTTGACCATCGTCCTCGGCACCGCGACATCGGGCACCCCGAGACCGACGAGCAACCGGGCCAGGACCTCGGCGGGTTGTGCGGGGTTCCCCGTGCTGCCCTCCAGGTCCGCGTAGACCTGTCCGTCGGCGAAGTCACCGCGGACGGAGTGGGCCGCGTGCAGTGCCAGAGCGGTCTTGCCGATGCCGGCGGCACCGTTGATCACGACGGTGGCGGCCGGCCCCGCGGCGGGCGCCTTGCCGCGCAGCAGCCGTCCCAGCGCGGCGGTCTCCCGGCATCGGGCGGTGAAGTCCGTGACGCCCTGGGGCAGTTGGGCGGGGGGCGGCCAGCCGGGCCAGGGCCGGCCGGGGCCGCCGTGTACCTCGGGGCGCTCCTCGAACGCGGCCCGGTGCCGCGGCGGCTCGTCCTCGGCGCGCAGGATACGCCGCTGGACGGCCCGTAGTTCGGAGCCGGGCTCGGTGCCGAGCTGGTCGATGAGCGCGGCGCGGGTCCGCTGGAACAGGTCGAGGGCCTCCGGCTGCTGGCCCGAGCGGAACAGCGCCAGCATGAGACGGCCGATGAGCCCCTCGTGGAGCGGATTCTCCCGCACCAGCTGCCACAGCTCGGGCAGGATCTCGGCATGGCGCTGCAGATCGAGTTCGAGGTCCACGCACCAGATGCGGGTCTGCAGATGGAGCCGCTGCAGATGAGAGACCTCCATGTCCTGGAGGGTGCGCGAGGGTACGTCCATCAACGGGTCGTGCCGCCACAGGGCGAGCGCTCTGCGGAGTTCTTCGGCGGCTTGCGCGGTGCGGCCCGCCTGGACGAGGGCGTCGGCGGTCTTCCGGTGGGCGGTGAACCGTCCGAGGTCGGTCTCGTCCTCCTCCAGTTCGATCAGGTAGCCGGGCGCTCGGGTGGTGATCCTTGCCCTCCCGTCCATGCCCAGGACCTGACGTAACCGCATGACATAGGTGCGGATCGTGGCGACGGCGCTGGGCGGCGGGGTGCCGTCCCAGACAAAGCTCGCGATGTTGTCCACCGGGACCACTCGGTTCGCGTTGAGCACGAGGGCGGCGAGAATCACCCGCTGCCTCGCGGCGGGCACTCTCAACTCGTTCCCGCCCGACCGGATGACCAGGGGACCTAGCAACAAGAACTCCATAACTGCCTCACCCCTACGAAAACATGATGCGATTCCGTCGATCGCGAGGTCCCCCGTGGCACGCTGGAGGCGCACCACGCGACGCGACAGTGGGTGGAACCCTTTCCGCAGCGGTCACCCGTGTACGGGTGGCCGAGCGGGCAGGACGATCGCGGTGACGGACAGGCCGTCCCGCACCAGCCAGCGGCCGGAGAGTTCCGTGAGCATGCGTGGACCGGGCACCAGCAGCCGGGCGTCGAAGACACCCGACGCGTGGCCCGGGGCGACTTCCCGGGGACGGAAATCGACGACGGCCTCGTCGAAGTCCAGTTCGCGGCCCGTGAGTGGGTACCAGACCTTGAAGACGGCTTCCTTGGCGCCGAACAGCAGCCGGTCCCACCGCACTCCGGTACCACCGCCCTGCCCTGCGATCCAGGAGCGTTCCTCGGGCCGGGCCACGACGTCGAGGACCCCCTCCGGCAGGGGCTGGTGGGGCTCGGCGTCGATCCCCAGGGCGAGGGCGTCGGACGCCCGGGCGAGGGCGGCGGCACGGTAGCCGGCGCAGTGCGTCATGCTTCCGACCAGCCCGTCCGGCCACCGCGGCGCCCCGCGGCGCCCGGGGACGACGGGGGCCGGTTCCATGCCGAGTTGGGTGAAGGCCCTGCGGGCGCAGGCCCGCACGGTGGTGTACTCGCGGCGGCGTTTGTCGACGGCGTCGCCGAGTGCCGCTTCCTCCTCGGGGAACAGTCGGGTGTCGGGGAGATCCTCCCGGGCCCAGGCGGAGGCGACCGTGGGGGGCAGCAACTGGTCGATCACGGGGCGGTCACCGCCGGAAGGATCTGGCGCAGGACGCCTCGGGGCATGCCGCGCTGCCGGTGCTCGCGGGGGTAGCCGACCGAGACCTCCTCGAAGCGGACTCCGTCGTGCCAGGTGGTGCGGGGGATGTGCAGATGTCCGTAGACCACGACCTTGGCGTCGAACCGCACATGCCACTTGGCGGTCTGTTCGGTTCCGCACCACTGGGCGAACTCCGGGTGGTACAGGACCCTTGTCGGATCCCGTACCAGGGGAAAGTGGTTGACCAGTACGGTCGGCAGCTCGGGATCGCGCTCGGCGAGCCGGCGCTCGGTCTCCACCAGCCGGGCGTGGCACCACGCCTCGCGGCTCGGGTACGGGTCGGGGTGCAGGAGCATCTCGTCGGTGCACACCACACCGGCCTCGTAGGCCTGGGCGAGCGCCTGCTCCTTGGTCGCGGCGGTGGGAGTGCGGAAACTGTAGTCGTAGAGGACGAAGAGGGGTGCGACGGTGACGGGGCCGCCCGGTCCGTCCCACACGGGGTACGGGTCCTGCGGGGTGAGGACGCCGAGCCCGCGGCAGATGTCCACGAGATGGCGGTATCGTTCCTCCCCGCGTAACTGAACGGGGTCGCTGGGAGGGGTCCAGAGTTCGTGGTTCCCCGGTGCCCAGATCACAGTGTCGAATCGTTCTCGCAACAGGGTCAGCGCCCACGTGAAGTCCTCGGTAATCTCACCGACGTCGCCAGCCACGATGAGCCAGTCGTCGTCGGACTGGGGACGCATGCCGGCCACGATGTGCCGGTTCTCCGGATAGGCCACATGAAGATCACTTGTTGCCATGAGCCTGCCTGATACCCGTCCGGAAGATCTCATGCAGCACTTTCTACCGGCTGCTCCCCGCGCCGAGGCAGCGGATCTGGGGTGGCTGGAAGGATCTCTGGGGGTTGTAGGGGGTGGCTAGGGGTGGCCGCCACCGATTCGGGCTGCCTAACCTCCGTTACGTTGCCGGCAGGCACATGACCTACCAGGGCGAAGGACGGACGATGGATCGAAGCGCCGAGGAACCGGACCTGTGGCTCCGGTGCTTCGTGGCCGCCCCCCGGGCCCAGGCACGACTCGTCTGTTTCCCGCACGCCGGCGGATCGGCGAGTGCCTACCACGCCATGGCGAACGCGCTGCCGCCCACGGCGGAGGTGCTGGCCGTGCAGTACCCGGGCCGTCAGGACCGGCGGGCCGAGAAGTGCGTCGACAACGTTCCGGAGCTGGTCGACCGGCTGGTGTCGGTCCTGACCGCATCGGCCGACGACCGGCCGCTGGCGCTGTTCGGGCACAGCATGGGCGCCACCCTCGCCTACGAGGTGGCGCGCCGACTGGAGCGGGAGGGCGGGGCGAACGGCCCGGTCACCGTGTTCCTCTCCGGGCGCCGGGCGCCGCGCTTCGAGCGCAGTGAGTACATCCACCAGCGCGACGACCAGGGAATTCTGCGGGAGTTGGAGCTGCTGGGCGGATCCGGCGCCGTGGCACTGGCCGACCCGGAGATCCTCCAGATGGTCATGCCCGCCATACGCGGCGACTATCGCGCGGCGGAGACCTATGTACATGTGCCCGGGCCGCCACTGCGCTGCCCGGTGGTGGCGCTGACGGGGGACGCCGACCCGCGTGCGGCCGTGGCGGAGGTCGAGGCGTGGCGCGAGTACACGGAGGGGCCGTTCACCACGCAGGTGTTCAAGGGCGGTCACTTCTTTCTCAATGATCATCCGGACGCGGTGCACAGCACGGTCCGCGATCGCCTGAGCTCGCTCCCGGTCTTCGGCGCGGGCACTCATTAGGCAGACTCGGAGGAAGCTCGATGCCCCCAGCCGCCATCAGAGAACTGCTCGGTACCGTCGACCGGCTGGCGCACTGCGTCGACTCACTGCGGTCCTCCGGATTCGGCGAGCCTCCCGCGCTCACCAGACTGGCCGACGATGTGGAACGGCTGCGCCTCCATGTCCGCACGCTCGTCGGTGAATCGGCCGACGCTGTGTCGGCCCGCCCGCCGGCCGGAGATCGAGCCACCATTGCCGTGTCCGACATTCCCTACGACGCCAGGCTGTGGCACGGCGCGGACGACGAGGGCGTGGGCGGCCACGGCCGCCAGGTTTCCCCCACCCCCGGGCCCGCCGGGCTCTGACCGCGCGGAACGACGCCGAGGCGGGTCCGTACCCGAGCACGCACGGCTCGCCGTCCGGCGCTCCCCCGCCGCCCGGCGTGCCGCTCACACCGACTCCCACCGGGACGGAGATCCCCCATGGCTGAGCAGCTCGGCATGACGCCACAGCTTCTCGAGTACGTCAGGCAGACCTCGCTGCGCGAGGACGACATCCTGCTGGAACTGCGCGAAGCGACGGCCGGGCTGCCCGGCGGCGTGGCCCTTCAGGTACCCGCGGAGGAAGGGCAGTTGCTCGCGCTGCTGGTCCGGCTCACCCGGGCGGCCGCCGTCCTGGAGATCGGCACCTTCACCGGCTACAGCACCCTGTGCATGGCCCGCGCCCTGCCGACCCACGGACGACTGGTGACGTGCGACATCACCGATCGCTGGCCGTCGATCGGCGCGGAGTTCTGGAAGCGGGCCGGGGTGGACGGCCTGATCGACCTCCGGGTGGGCGACGCGGCAAAGACCCTGGAGAAGCTGCTCGCCGACGAGGGCCAGGGCGTCTTCGACCTGGTGTTCATCGACGCGGACAAGGCGAACTACCCGCGCTACTACGAGCTGTCCCTGGAACTGCTCGCACCCGGCGGCCTCGTCGTCGTGGACAACACGCTCTTCTTCGGCCGGGTCACCGATCCGCAGTTCACGGACGCCGACACCGCGGGCATCCGTGAACTCAATGCCCGCCTGTGCGCGGACGACCGGGTGGACCTGAGCATGCTCACCATGGCCGACGGCATCACGCTCGCCCGGCGCAAGGACGCCTGACGGCGCCGGCTCCGGTCGGGGGGAATTCGAGGGGTCGTAGCAACAGCAGGCCGTTCGTATCCTCGTTCGATCCCCGCTGCCAGGGACTGGCCGGGTCGCAGAGGTGGACCGGGATGCCGGTGGCGATGGTGAACGCCTTGTGGGCTGCCATCTCCGAGCCCTGGTCCCAGGCCAGTAACGCCATAAGGGTGCCGATGGCGGGCAGGGCACCGAGCCGACCCAGCGGCTCGCCGTGCCGATCGGCCGTATGCGGCGGTGGCACAGTGCCGCATCGCACGCGGGGGTCGATCTCGACGAGTGGGTGCTCGTCACGCCCGACAGCGCGGCCGAGGAGATCCTGGCGGGGCAGCCGTCGCACCGGCGTCGGCACGGGGGGCCGCGGGCAGCGAGTCGCACTCATCGGGCAGAGCGCCCAGTGGCCCCGTGGCCGGCGCCGGTGCACGCCGGCCACGCGCTCTCAGGCGGGCTGCCGGCGCTTGAGGGGCTCCCACCAGTCCCGGTTGTCGCGATACCAGGCGAAGGTCTCGGCCAGCCCGGACTCGAAGTCGTGCCGCGGGCGGTAGCCCAACTCGGTCCGCAACCTGGTGCAGTCGATCGCATAGCGCCTGTCGTGGCCCTTGCGGTCCGGTACCTGCCGTACGCGCGCCCAGTTCGCGCCGACTGCCGCGAGCAGCCGCGCGGTCAGTTCCCGGTTGCTCAGCTCGATACCGCCGCTGATGTTGTAGACACGGCCCGCGACACCGCCGGCGCGGACCAGCTCGATGGCCGCGCAGTGGTCCTCGACGTGCAGCCAGTCGCGCCGGTTGAGCCCGTCGCCGTACAGCGGGACGTCACCACCGTCGAGCAGCGTCGTGAGGAACAGCGGGATGATCTTCTCGGGGAACTGCCGCGGCCCGTAGTTGTTGCTGCACCGGGTGACCCGCACGTCGAGGCCGTGGGTGCGGTGGTACGACAGGGCCAGAAGGTCCGAGGCCGCCTTGGAGGCGGCGTAGGGGGAGTTGGGGTCGAGGGGGTCCCGCTCGGTGCGGGAGCCGCTCTCCACCGAACCGTAGACCTCGTCCGTGGACACGTGCACGAAGCGGTCGACGCCGTGTCGCAGCGCGGCGTCCAGCAGGGTCTGGGTGCCCGTGACGTTGGTGCGCACGAAAGCGTCGGCGGAGGCGATCGAGCGGTCCACATGGGACTCGGCGGCGAAGTGCACCACCTGGTCGGCCTGTTGCATCAGCTTGTCGACGAGGGGGGCGTCGCAGATGTCGCCCCGGACGAACGTCAGCCGGGGATCGCCGAGATCGAGATTGTCCAGGCTCCCGGCGTAGGTCAGGCTGTCCAGCACCGTGACCTGGGACACCCCGCCGCGCTGTGCGGTGTCGCCCGCGAGCAGCATCCGTACATAAGCGGAGCCGATGAAGCCGGCGGCGCCGGTGACCAGCAGATTCACAGCCCCTCCGAAGGAAGGGGAAGCAGCATGCCCGCCTTGCACAGGCGCGCCCGCTCCATGACGTACTCGCCGTAGGGCGAATTGCCCATGCTCGCACCCAGCGCCTGGCAGTCGTCCGGGTCGATGTATCCCATGTGCATGGCGATCTCCTCGATGCAGGCGAGGCGGGTGCCCTGCCTGCGCTGCGTGTCCCTCACGAAAGTGCCCGCTTCGAGCAGGGATTCATGGGTGCCGGTGTCCAGCCACGTGACGCCCCTGCTGAGCCACACCAGTTCGGCGGTGCCCATCTCCAGGTAGACGCGCAGCAGGTCGGTGATCTCCAGCTCGCCCCGGGAGGACGGCTCCAGCTCTCTGGCGATGTCCGTGACCTGGGCGTCGAAGAAGTACAGCCCCGGGATGGCGAGCTTCGAGCGCGGATTGCGGGGCTTCTCCTCGATGGAGACGAGTTCACCCTGCGCGTCGATCTCGGCGACTCCGAACCGCTCCGGGTCGGCCACCTCGTGGCCGAACAGCACACAGCCACCCATCTTCAGCGCGGTACGCCGCAGCATGATGGGCAGGTTGGCGCCGTGGAAGAGATTGTCGCCGAGGACCAGCGCGCACTGCTCGCCGCGGATGTGGTTCTCCCCCACGAGGAAGGCGTCGGCGATGCCGCGCGGCTCGTCCTGCGTGGCGTAGTCGAGGGACAGCCCCAGCTGCCGGCCGTCGCCCAGAAGCGCCTGGAAGGCGGGGAGGTCGGCAGGACGCGTGATGATGAGGATGTCCCGGATGCCCGCCAGCATGAGCATGGAGAGCGGGTAGTAGATCATCGGCTTGTCGTAGACCGGCGCGAGTTGTTTGGAACCCGCGAACGTGAGGGGCTGCAGGCGGGTGCCGTTGCCGCCCGCCAGAATGATCCCCTTCATGCGCTCCACGCTCCCTCGTGATCGGTGTTCGGGCATCGTCGGGGGCCCGTCCTGAGCCGTTCTCATGCGCGTCCTGGGGGGCGGGGCCGACGACCAGCGCGGGGGACTTCGAGCAGGGTCATTGCATGGTCGGGATCGGTCCGGTTCGCCGGTCTCGTACATGACGTGACGTCATGTCCCGTTCTTGGCACGGATGTTCCCCGGGCAGGCAGATGGCACGGCGCCGGTGATCATGTGGTTGTCGAAGACCCATGAGAACCGAGCGAGACCGTGCCTGCCCGAACATCGTCACCCATGCCCTGCTGACCGAGGGCGTCCATGACGGCACGGGAGCCGCACCGATTCCCGGTGCGTGCGTCTGCTCGGATCGACGGCCCACGCCGCAGGGCGGCCCGCACCATCGGATCGCGCAGCACCGACTCGGCGAACCCTGCGGGCAGCGCTCCTCGAGGCCGTCACTCCGCCGGACGGGCGTCAGGCCGGGGTCAGCGTCAGGTACCGCTGCTGCCAGACTTCGTACAGCTCGGCACGCACCTCGTCGGGGACGACGCCGGCCTCCTTCGCCAGCTCGCCGACGGAGCGCACGCCGTCCACGACGCTGAGCAGTGTGAACAGTTCCTCCGACACCCTGGTCACCGGAGCTCCGGCGTAGTCCAGGGAGATCTCGTGCCAGGCGGGACCTGCTGCGGCGGCCCCGGTGCCGAGCCGGCGCGCCAGCCTGGTCACCGGCCGCAACCGGGGAACGAGTGCGTCCAGGTCGGCCGATGGGTCCGCCGAACGCCGGCGCACCAGGAAGTCCTCGACCACCAGGTAATCCAGATCGGTGGTGAGGAAGCACGTCACCACGTCGTCGATGGTCTGCACGATCGGCTCTGCGTTGTTGTTGAAGGACGTGTTGAGCAGCACCGGTGTCCCGGTGCGCTCGCCGAAGGCCGCGACGAGCCGGTGGAACCGTTCGTTCGCGACCGGGTCGACGACCTGCACTCGCGCGGTGCCGTCGATGTGGGTGACCGCGCCCAGTTCCGGCCGGCGCTCCTCGCGGACGGGAACCACGTAGGACATGAAGTCGTAGTTCGCCTCGGTGGCGGGCAGGTCGAAGTAGTCGGCGGCGGCCTCGGCGGTGACCACGGGCGCGAACGGCCGGTAGCTCTCCCGCTGCTTCACCATCGCGTTGATCCTGGTCTGGTTCTCCGCCGGCCGGGCGTCCGCGATGATGCTCCGGTTGCCCAGCGCCCGCGGGCCGAACTCCGAACGTCCTTGCGCCCAGCCCAGGACCGCGCCGTCGGCCAGCAGTCCGGCCGCGACCGGCACGATGTCCTCGTGCCGCTCGAAGTCGAGCGCCGAACCCCACGCGCTCAGGCGGTCGCGGACCTCCGCCTCGGTACCCAGCGCGGGGCCCGAGCTCGCGGTGCGGGACCGACGGACCGGCCGGGCCGCACCGCCCAGCTGGTCGGCCGCGAGGAAAGCGGCACCCTCGCTCGCGCCGGCGTCGTGCGACGCCGGGTGCACGAACACCTCGCGGAACAGTCCGGAGCGCAGGATGTTGCCGTTCAGGGTGGAATTGTGGGCCACGCCGCCGCCGAAGCACAGCCGGGACAGGCCGGTCGACTCGGCCCAGTGCGTCAGCACGTGCAGCACGATCTTCTCCAGCGCCTCCTGGGTCGCGGCGGCGAGGTCCTTGTGCTGCTGGGTGAACGGCTCGCCCTTGCGGCGCGGCGTGATGCCCCTCGCGAGCATCGACGGGCCGACCAGGTCGGGCACCGTCATGTTCGGCAGCAGGTTGTAGTCGCCCTTGTCGCCCAACAGGTACAGCGAGCTGACGGCATCGCGGAAGGTCGCCGGGTCGCCGTAGGGTGCCAGGCCCATCACCTTGTACTCGTCGCCGAAGCCGTAGCCGAGAAGCTGGGTGGCGTTGAGGTAGAGCATGCCCAGTGACTTGAAGACCGGGTAGTCGGCCAGCTTCTCCAGCTGTCCCCCGCCCGCCCGGTAGACGGTGCCGGAGTTCTCCTCGCCGCGGCCGTCCAGGACCAGCACCAGCGACTCCGGCATGCCGGACCGGGCCACCGCCGCTATCGCGTGCGCGTCGTGGTGCGGGGTGAAGACGAGCTTGTCGTCGCCGAGATCCCAGTCGAACTCCTCGGCGAACCACTGCTTGATCAGCTGGCGGCAGTACACCGTGGGCACCTTCGGGTGGACGGTGTAGAAGAAGTTGAGCGTGGTGTCGACGAAGTCCTCAGGGAAGTAGTACGCCACGCCGTCGAGCTGGTCGACCGTCACCCCCGCCACATCCAGGCACGCGCGGATCGCGTTGACCGGGAACTTGGTGGTCTTCTTGATCCGGTTGAACCGTTCCTCCTCGACGGCGGCGATCACCTCGCCGTCCCGCACCAGACACGCAGCCGAGTCGTGGAACAACTGGTCCGGCATGAGGGGGACCAGATCCGAGTCCCGCGCGGAGAAGTTTCCACTCAACCCGAGCACCAACATGGTGACCACCCCAACTCGTCGTTGACTTGACAATCCGCCTGCCGTCAGGCTGCGGCCCCTGCCGGACCACGACACTGAGTGGATGCGGGCCCTGGGAGTTCTGCAGCAGCCTAGGCGGGACGGATAGCGGATGAATATCGCCGACGGCTGGACCGGAAGCACCTGGTCAGGACGACAAGCCGGTGCGCGGCGGCGGAAGCCGATACCGCAGGCTCAGGGCTCGCGGTGGCGTCGGTGGCCGACAGGGTGGCCATGAAGGCGATCCGCACGGCCCCCGCTCTCGAGGCTGCGGAACTCGGCCTCGCCGAGTTCGACAAGCAGTTCGGCGCGCCATACCCGGCGCGAGCTCAGCCGGCGTAGTCGGCCACGTACCGGTCGAGGAGCCGATCGAGGTGGCCGGCGCCGCCCGGCAGGACGGCGGTCGGCAGCAGGGCCCGCAACCGGGCGGTGGAGACCGTCGTGCGCACCGGCGGGGCGTCGACGACCTCGAGCCGGGCCGGCAGGCACATCCGAGCCCGCACCCCGGCGGCGATCGCGGTCACCGGAACCGGTGTGCCGGAGGCGACGTGCACCACCTCGCCGTGCACGCCGGCCGCCAGCAGACCGTCCACGATGGACACGACGTCGCGCACGTCGACCAGATCTCGGTAGGTGTCCCGGTACAGTCGGACGGTTCCCGAACGCACCTGCTCGACGAACGCGGGCAGCAGTTGGTGCGGCCGCTGTCGTGCGCCGACGACGTGCGTCAGCCGCAGCACGAGCCAGTTCGCGCCCGAGTCCGCCACCTGACGCTCCAGCCCGAGTTTGTGCCGCCCGTAGGGCGAACTCGGCGAGACGGGTTCCCGTTCCTCCACGATGTGGTCGGTCGAGCCGTACATCGCGTGCGACGCGGTCGACAGCACCACCGCGGTCAGGTTCTCTCGCAGGCAGCGCTGCGTCACATCGGCCATGAGCGCCCGCTCCCTGGCGAACTCCGCCGGATCGGTCACCCGTGTGCTGGACACACCGGCAGCCACCACCACAGCGTGCGGGTGCCGGTCGGCGATCGTGCTGAGGTGGCTTGCGATGAAGCCCCGGCCGATGACGAGCATCAGTGTCCTCCGGACACGGTGACGACGCGAGCGGATGCCCTGATGGCGTCAAGAAGTTCGGCGGTGCACAGGGTGTCGGCGTTGGACGCCGCTGTCGAGTTCGGCACGCCGACTCGGCGGGCCCGGACCTCGGCGGTGAATGCGGCAGCCGCTCGGGCGAACTGGTCGGCGGCCCGCGTCACGATCTCCTCGGCATGGTCCTGTTCGTCGATGCGCAGCACCGGCTGATGGGTCGCGGGTGGGGTGAACGCGCGCTCCAGCAGCAGCTGGGCGGACGAGCCCCACAGCCGGTAGCGGGAACCGTAGCCGTGCCGGAAGCCGAACTCGGCCGTCACGACCACGTCGCCGGTCGTGAGCAGCGCACTGCCGGACACGTCGACTCCGGTGACCGGATCCACCTGCAGCACCGCGCCGGCGACCTCGATCTCGTTGCCGAACAACAGTTGTGCCGCCCGGATCGGGTAGACACCGGCGTCCAGCAACGCCCCGCCGCCCAGTTCGGGCCGGTAACGCACGTCGGCGACGGGAAGCGGCGGGAAGCAGAACGAGCTGGTGAAGTGCCGAGGCTCGCCGATTCGACCGGCGGTCACCAGGTTCCGCACGACGGCGTGCACCGGGTGGTGCAGGAACGTGAAGTTCTCCCGCAGCACGAGGTTGTTCACTTCGGCCAGGCGCACCAGATCAGCGGTGTCGGCGGCGCACGTCGTCAGCGGTTTCTCCGCCAGGACATGCTTTCCGGCCGCGAGCGCGGCCGCAGCCCACTCGTGATGGAGGGAGTTCGGCAGCGGGACGTAGACGGCGTCGATGTCGGCGCGCTCCAACAGCGCCGCGTACCCTTCGATCGGCTCGCCGCCGAACCGCTCGGTGAACGCCGCGGCCCTGGACCGATCCCGGCTCGCGATGGCCGCGACCGACACCCCGGCCGTACCGGTCAGAGCGGGTAGCATGCGCCGCCACGCGACGGATGCCGCCCCCAGCACACCGATCCGCACCGTCGCCGCCGGGTCGAAGTCCGCTCCGGGGGCGGGTTCCGCGAGAGGCCGGACCATCAGGCGCCCCCACCCTGCGCGAGCGGACCGTCGTCATCGAGGCGAGCCACGAGGCTGTGCAGGCACGCCACCAGACTGCGGGCCTGCACGTTCACGTAGTGGCTGTGCCGTAGCAACCCGACGATCTGGGCCATGGTCATCCACCGGTGCCGGGCCGGTCCTGCGCCGTGCGCCACCACCGGGTCGACCTCGACGATCACGTGCCGGGTACGGGCGTGGAAGAACCGGCCGCCCTCCTCGGAGAGCTCGCTGTCGAACCGGATCCGGTCGGCCGGCGCGGCCAGCACGTCGTCCAGGAACGGCGGCCTGGCCTCGGCCGGCAGGTGCTCGTAGCTGTCCGGCGTGCACTGCACCGTCGGCGCCAGCTCGACGAAGTCCACGAGCCCCGGCTCCACCTGGACGCCGACCAGTATGTGCAACACTCCGGAGAACCGGGCGACCAGGAACGCCACGACGCCGAGCCCGTGCGGGGCGATCATCGGCTGCGTCCAGCTGTCGATCTCGCGGCCCCCGCCGTCCACCGCGACCGCGCGGACGTCGAAGAAGACGCCCGTGTCGTGAGTGATCCGGTCGGACTGCCGGCGCCAGCCGCGCACGTCGCACAGCGGGATCGGGGTGGCCTCGACCTCGCGGCGGGACCGCAGGTCGGTGATCCAGCTCAGGATCTCGCCGTCGGTGTGCAGTGCGCCCCACTCCGTTCCGATCGACCGCACGAGGGCCGCCCGGAACCCGGACGCGCCACAGCCCAGCTCGCCCACGAGGTTCGGTCCGGAGAAGGACAGGCAGGACAGCACAGTGCGCGTGTTCATGTTGACCAGGTGGTCCTCGGCGAGCAGCGCGTGCACCTGGCCCAGTGACAGCCAGCAGAAGCCGGGCAGCACCTCGACGTCCGCGGTGGCCTCCACGACGATGTTGCGGTTGCGTTTGCGGTAGAACCACGAGCCTTGCTCGGACTGCAGCACGTCGGCGAGCACCGACTGCGGTGGCGCGGACAGGAACATGTCCACATAGGGCACCGGGCGGCCGCGGTGCACCGCGGTGTAGTTGCTCTGCGTGGCCTGCACGGTCGGGGACAGTTGCAGCACGTTGCAGTTGCCCGGCTCCATCTTGGCCTGCATCAGGCAGTGCAGCACCCCGTCGAACTCCTTGACCAGGATGCCCAGCACGCCGGTCTCCGGCTGATTGATGATCGGCTGCGACCAGCTCGCCACCGGGCCGTGAGCGGCGGCCACCGACAGGCCCTCGATGGCGAAGAACTTTCCGCTGTCGTGCACCAGGTTGCCGGTGTCGTCAGCGAAACGCCAGCCGACCAGGTCGGCGAAGTCGATACCGGCGACCGTGGTGGTCCTGGCCACGGCCAGCCGTTCGGCGAACCAGGACCGGAAGTCCGGTGTGGCCGTCACGGTGCCCTGGGTGGACCGTGCTGATCGGACGACACGCAGCGCCGCCGACGGGTCGTGGGTCCGAAGTAGACCGCCGGGGGTGACCGGGGATGCGGTCATTCGGACTCCTTCGTGTATACCCCGGCCTTCGGGCCGGGAAGAGAACGAACTTCTGCGGAGCAGGACCAGAAACGCGGTTCACCCGAAGGGCGAACGAGCGTCGTGTGCGTTCGGTCAGCCGCTCCGGGGTGAAACCGAGCTGCGGACCGGCCCACCACCGGGCCGGCGGGGATGAAGACTGTGGAGCTCGTGCAAGACCGATGGCCGGCACTCCGGCCATCGCCGTGAAAGCGGGTCGACCACCGCCCGTGAAGCAGAAAGTGCGACTCGCGAGGGTCGGATCTTCCTGCCGAAGCCAGGCGAGCGGTCAAGGTTCCTCCAGTTCCGGCTGGGGAGGGGCTGCCACCGGAAGCCGTCAGCGCCAGGTGACGGCGTGCTTCTCGATGACGTCTGCGGCGGCGGCCACGCCTCGATCAGCGCGCACCGCCGCCGCCAGCGCCGCCGCCCGAGTGGCGATCGCCGGATCGTCGACGGCGGTTCGTACGGCGGCGGCCAGCCGGTCGCCGGTCAACCGGGAGAACGGTACCGGCGGCGGTGCGACGCCCAGCGTGGCCATCCGGCTCGCCCACACCGGCTGGTCCGCATAGCAAGGTACGACGACCTGTGGCACACCGGCGGACACCACGGCCGCGGTGGTGCCCTGGCCGCCGTGGTGCAGTACGGCGGCGGCGCGGGGCAGCAGCCAGACGAAGTCGGCGCTTTCGGTCCGGATCGCCTCGACGCCGGCGGGCAGCGGGCCGTCCGGGCCGCCGACGACCAGCAGCCGGTGTCCGGTCGCCGCCGCTGCCGCCACGCTCGCCGCGAGCAGGCCGGGACCGTCCACCGCCCAGGAGCTGCCGAAGGTGGCCACCAGCGGCGGATCGCCGCGTTCGACGAACTCGGTCACCTCCGCCGGATTGTCCCAACGCGCGTTGTCCGACCAGTACCCGGTGATGTGACAGTGCTCCGGCCAGTCTGCGGGCGGCGCGACCACGTGCGGGCTGAACTGGTACAGCAGCGGCCGGGTGACCCCGTCGTCACGGAAGGGTGAGCGGAGCCCGAGTCGCGGCAGCCCGGCGGCGGTCCGGCCGCGGTTCACGCTGGGCCGGTACACCAGCCACTCCAGCGCGCCCATGGCCCGGTGGGTGAACCGGTTGTAACCGCCGCCCAGCGACAGCTCCGGCGCGCCCAGCGCGGGCCACGCGGCGGTCTCGGTCACCGGCCAGGACGCGACCGAACACCACGGCACGTCCGGCCGGCCCAGCGCGCCGATCCGGGTCAGCGTGGTGTTGACGACCATGTCCGCGCCCTCGCCGGCGGCCACCATCTCGTCGATCAGGGCCTGCTGCTGGGCACCGGTCAGCCGTGGCGCCGCCATGGCCATCCGGTACATCGACGGCCCACGCCGCAAGGCGGCCCGCACCTTCGGATCGCGCAGCACCGAGTCGGCGTACCCGGCGGGCAGCGCTTCGAGAGCCCGGAAGCCGAGACCGGCCCGGTCGGCCATGCTCCTGAACTCCGCCCCGGCTGCCAGCACCACCTCGTGCCCACGAGCCTTCAGCTCAACGCCGAGCACCACGAACGGCTGCACGTCACCGCGCGAACCAATGGTCAGCAGGACGATCCGCATCGTTCTCCTCGAGTCCGTCACTCCGCCGGACGGGCGTCAGGCCGGGGTCAGCGTCAGGTACCGCTGTTGCCAGTGGTCCTCGCCCGTCGATGAGCTGACAGCCCGCCCGCCATCGAGCAGTCCCGGCCGGGCCGAGCCTAGGCGGGACGAATAGCGTCCGAATATCGCCGGACAGCGGAACCCGGCAACCACGAGCACGCTGCCGTTCTCCTCTCGGCGGACCGGCCACTGCCACGTCGTACGAGTCCTCGGCGGGCTCCCGGACGAGGTGGTCCGGGAGCCCGTCGTGAGCTGTCCTCGGCAGGGGGACCCTCACGCCGGGGCCACGACCGAGGTGTCCGCGAGGGGCCCCGCCGTGAGGTCGGGGGCGATGAGCCGGACGGTCGTGGAGGGGGGCCGGGGTGCGGCGACGAGATGCAGCCGTTCGACCTCCGTCGACTCCTGCTGTTCCGCTTCCTCCGCCGCCTGTGCCGGTCCCTCCGCCGCCCGTGCCGGCGCGGTCCGCACGGCGTCGCGGCAGGCGCAGGGTTCCTCGTCGAAGCCCGCGAACCGGTAGGCGACCTCCATCATGCGGTTGCGGTCCGTCCGCCGGAAGTCGGCCACGAGATGGACGCCGGCCGCGGCGGCCTGGTCCACGAGCCAGTTCAGGATGACCGATCCGGCGCCGAAGGACACCACGCGGCAGGAGGTGGCGAGCAGCTTCAGGTGCCACACGGCCGGGTGCTTCTCGACCAGCGTGACGCCGACGGCCCCGTGTGGTCCGAACCGGTCGGTGAGGGTGGTGACCAGGACCTCGTGGCCGGGGTCCGCCGACAGCTCGCGCAGCGTCCGGTCCGAGTAGTGCACTCCGGTGGCGTTCATCTGGCTGGTGCGCAGGGTGAGTTCCTCGACCCGGGTGATCTCCTCCTCGGTGGCCCGCCCGATGCGCATGACCAGGTCGAGGGAGCGGAGGAACTCCTCGTCGGGGCCCTCGTAGGCGGACCGTTCGGTCTCCCTGCGGAAGCCGGCCTGGTACATCTCGCGCCGGCGCCGGGAGTCCACCGTGCTCACGGCGGGGCTGAACTCGGGCAGGCCGGTGAGGGTGACCGCCTCCTCGGCGGGATAGCAGCGGACGTCCGGGAGGTGGTAGGCGACCTCGGCCCGTTCGGCGGGCTGGTCGTCGATGAAGGCGATGGTCCGGTGGGCGAAGTTCAGTCCCTCGGCGATCCGCCGGACCGCTTCGGACTTGGGTCCCCAGCCGATCTCGGGCAGCACGAAGTACTCGGCGACGCCCAGCTCTTCGAGACGTGCCCAAGCCAGGTCGTGGTCGTTGCGGCTGCAGACGGACTGCAGGACGCCACGCGAGTCGAGTTCGACGATCGCCGCCCGTATCGCGTCGGGCAGCCGTACCTCCGCGTCCTCCAGCAGCGTGCCCTGCCAGAGGGTGTTGTCCAGGTCCCAGACCAGGCACTTCACGAGGGCCGGCGCGTCGGCGCCGGTCTTGTCGCTCATGTCGGCTCCACACTTGTCAACGCGTGCTGGGCGAGCAGGAGTTCGCACATCTCGTTGCTGCCCTCGATGATCTCCATGAGTTTGGCGTCCCGGTAGGCGCGGGCCACCGGATGACCGTCCTGGGCTCCCGCCGACGCCATGACCTGTACGGCGGACGCGGCCCCGCGGGCGGCATGGCCGGCGCTGACGTGCTTGGCGAGGATGGTGGCGACGACCATGTCGGGGGACCCGTTGTCCCAGCGGTGGCTGGCGTGTTCGCAGGCGCGGGAGGCGACCTGTTCCGCGACGAAGAGGTCGGCGAGGTGCTTGGCGACGAGCTGGTGACGGGCCAGCGGCTGCCCGAACTGTTCGCGGGACGCGGCGTGCCGGGTCGTCGCGGTCAGGCAGGCGCGCAGGATGCCGACGCATCCCCAGGCGACCGACATCCGCCCGTAGGCCAGGGCGGTGGTCACGAGCAGCGGCAGGGACAGGCCCTCGCCGCCCAGCACGCTGTCGGCGGGGAGGCGTACGGAGTCGAGGCGGACCTCGGCGTGTCCGGCGGCGCGGCAGCCCAGGGGGTCGGCCACCCGCCGTACGTCGACGCCCGGCGCCCGGGCGGGCACGACCACGGCGGCGGCGCCGTCGCCCATCCGTCCGAAGACGATGAGCAGGTCGGCGTAGTGGGCAGCCGTCATCCACACCTTGTGGCCGTCGACCACGACGGTGTCGCCGTCGACGGTGATCCGGGTGTCGATGCCCGACAGATCGCTGCCGGCCTGGCTCTCGCTGAAGCCGACGGCGGCCAGTTCGCCCGAGGTGAGGCGGGGCAGCAGCGTGCGGCGCTGCGCCTCGTCGCCGAGCCGTTCGACGGTCCAGGCGGCCATGCCCTGGGAGGTCATGACGCTGCGCAGGGAGCTGCACAGGCTGCCGACGTGGGCGGTGAACTCGCCGCCGGTGCGGCTGTCCCAGCCGAGGCCGCCGTACTCGGTGGGCACACCGGTGCACAACTGCCCGGCGGCGCCGAGCTTTCTCAGCAGCTCGGCGGGGAGCAGGCCCGAGCGGTCCCAGTCACCGGCCCGGTCACCGACGAGGCCGGTGACCGAGGCCGTCGCCTCGGCGAGGGCCTCACTCACCGCCGTCCCCGGCTGCCGCGCGCAGACGGCGGACCAGTGCCGCCATTCCCATGACGGTACGGAAGTTGTCCAGCCGCAGATCGGCGCCCCGGATCGCGATCCCGTAGGACTTCTCCAGGTGGACGACCAGTTCCATGGCGAACAGGGACGAGAGCCCGCCGGCCGCGAAGAGGTCGGTGTCCTCCTCCCAGACGGTCTTGGTGCGTACATGCAGGAAGTCGAGGAGTTCCTTCTCCACGGTGCCCTCGGATGGCATGGTCATGGCTTTCATCCTTCGTATTCGTAGAAACCACGGCCGGACTTCCGGCCGATGTCGCCCGCCCGCACCTTCTCCAGCAGCAGGTCGCACGGACGGCAGCCGCTGTCACCGGTGCGCTCGTACAGCACGTTCAGCGAGTCGACGAGGTTGTCGATGCCGATGAGGTCCGCGGTGCGCAGCGGACCTGTGGCGTGCCCCAGGCAGCCCTGCATCAGGGCGTCGACGTCCTCGGCGGTCGCGGTCCCCTCCTGCACCACCCGGGCCGCGTCGTTGATCATCGGGTGCAGGACCCGGCTGGTCACGAAGCCGGGGGCGTCCCGGACCACGACGGGCTGACGGCGCAAGGTGGTGAGCAGGGCCCGTACGGAGTCCATGGCGGCCTCGCCGGTGCGGGCGCCGCGGATGACCTCGACCGTGCGGATCAGATAGGACGGGTTCATGAAATGCGTGCCGACGAGTTCCGCCGGACGCGCGGCGGCCGAGGCCAGTTCGTCAATGGGAATGGACGATGTGTTGGACACCAGGACAGTACCAGGGGAAACGACCGCGGAAACCTCCGCGATCACTTTCTCCTTGATTTCCGCTATTTCCGTGACGGCCTCGATGACAGCGGTCGATCCGGCCGCGTCGGACACGGAATCACTGATGACGAGTTCCCCGAGTGGAAGGTCGTCCGGCAGTGCGCCCATCAACCGCGCGAGCCGCAGTTCGTGGGCGATGCGGGCCTCCGCCTCCGCACGTTTGGCCTGGTCGACGTCGACGAGCGTCACCGGCACACCGTGTCCGACCGCCAGCGTGGTGATGCCGACACCCATGACGCCTGCGCCCAGGACAGTGAGGCGAGGCGCCTTTTCGGTACCACCAGCATTGTTTTCCGACATTTCACTTCCCTTCATTTTTCACAGTTCTGCCGAGCCATCCACTGACGGCTTCGACCGTCGTTTTGAGATGCTGTTCCATCATCGACCAGTGATTTCCCGGAACGTCCAGGACGGAATGCGCGGACGGCCATGAGGCCCGCCAGTCGACGTCGCTGTCCGGTGCCGGCTCCGCCAGGGGGCTGGATGCGCGCACCAGCAGCACGGGCGCCTCGACGGGGGGCGGCACCCAGTCGTCCAGGAGCTGGAAGTAGCGGCCCATGGCGGTCAGCCGGGTGCCGTCCATCGGGGCGGCCCGATCCTCGCGCTCGAACATGCCGCTGACCAGTACGTCGTCGAACTGGGTCATCGCCTCGTCCCCGGACAGATAGGTGTCCAGCAGCACCACGGCGGCCGGGCCGGCCCCGAGCGCTTCCAGGCGGGCGGCGGCGGCGTGGGCGAGGGTGCCGCCCGACGAGGAGCCGAGCAGCACCTTCGGCCGGTCGCCGAGGCGCCGCAGGAGGACCTCGGTCTGGAAGTCCAGCAGGGAGGACATGTCGGCGGGCAGTGGCTCGTCGGGGGCGAAGCCGGGCGCGTCCAGCGCGCTGACGCCGTAGCGACCCTCGAAGGCGGACGCGAAGCGGCTGTACTGGTGGGCTCCGCCGAGCGCCACCACCGAGGCGAAGCAGACCAGTTCGGGCGCGTCGTCGCGGATGTGCAGCCGCAGCAGCTCCGGACGCCGTCCGGGCGAGTTCAGCAGCTCGGGGCCGGACCCGAAGTCGGGGCGGAGCTTCGCGGCCTGTTGGAGGATCTGGATGCCCTCGTGGATCCGGCCCACCTCGCACGCCTGCCGGAACAGGGCGCTGACCGGGTCGTGCGACGGCTCACCGGCCTGTCGCCCGGCTCCGGGAGCGGTGCTCCGGGTCAGTTCCGCCCGCAGGTGCTCGGCCAGCCGGGCGAGGGTCCCGGAGTCGAGTACGGCGGTGGGGCGCAGCCGCAGGTCGAGCGCGGCGGCGAGACGGTTGCGCAACTCGACGGCGGTCAGCGAGTCGAACCCGCTCTCCAGGAAGGCGTCGCCCTCGGACAGCGCGTCCGGGTCGGCGTGGCCGAGCACCTCGGCCGCTTGGGTCCGCACCAGCCGCAGCAGGATCTCGCCCTGTTCGGCCTCCGGCACAGCGGCCAGCCGGGGCCGCAGCGACACGTCGGTCTGCGGGCCGCGCCGGCGTACGGCGGGGGTCCGGATCAGCGACCGCAGCAGGTGGGGCACCGGACCGCCGGGCCGGGCCCGCAGATCGAGGCCCACCGGGACGAGGGCGGGGTCGTCGCCCGCCAGTGCGGCGTCGAACAGTGCCAGGCCCTCCTCGGTGGGCAGGGCGCGCACCCCGCTCCGTGCCATCCGCCGCAGGTCCGTGTCGCCGAGGCCGTCGGTGAGAGCGGTGCGCTGCTCCCACAGGCCCCAGGCCAGGGAGGTGCCGGGCAGCCCTGCCCGGTGGCGAGCGACGGCCAGGGCGTCGGTGAAGGCGTTGGCGGCAGCGTAGGCGGACTGGCCCGGACTGCCGAAGACACCGGCGGAGGAGGAGAACAGGACGAAGGCCGTCAGGTCCTGGTCCCTGGTCAGCTCGTGCAGGTTCCAGGCGCCGTCCGCCTTGGGGCGCAGGACGGCCGACAGCCGCCCGGGGGTGAGGGCGGTCAACAGCCCGTCGTCCAGCACGCCGGCCGTGTGCACCACGGCGCGCAGCGGGTGCTCCGGGGGGATCGCCGCGAGGCAGCCCGCAAGCGCCTCCCGGTCGGCCACGTCGCAAGCCGCGACCGTGACCTCGGCTCCTGCCGCGCTCAGCTCCTCGATGAGAGAGGCCGTGCCTTCGGCGGCGGCGCCCCGGCGGCCGAGCAGCAGCAGATGCCGTACGCCATGAGTGGTGACCAGGTGACGGGCCACCAGTCCGCCCAGGGTGCCTGTGCCGCCGGTGACGAGGACGGTGCCCTCCGGGTCGAAGTCGGCGGGCTGGTCGGCGACGGACGGGCGGACCAGGCGGGGTGCGTACAAGGTGCCGTCGCGCAGGGCCAGTTGGGGCTCGCCCTCGGCCAGGGCGGTGGCGAGGGCCGCTTCGAGGCCGTCGCCGCCGTCGGTGTCCAGCAGGACGAAGCGGCCGGGGTGCTCCAGCTGGGCGGTGCGCAGCAGCCCCCAGGCGGCGGCGCCCCCGAGGTCCGCAGGGGCGCCGTCGAGGTCGACCGCGCCACGGGTGAGCAGCACCAGGGGGGTTTCGGAGAACTTCGGCTCCGCGAGCCAGCGTTGGAGCAGGTCCAGTACGGCGCCCACTGTGACGCGGGCCGCTTCGGGGCCCGCGCCCTCGGCGGGCGGGCACAGGGCCAGCACGGCGTCGGACGTGGTGGGCACGTCGGCGAGGGCAGGGCACGGGTCGGCGCAGAAGCCGGCCGGCAGGAGGCCGGCGCCGGAGGTGCCGAGCGTGGCCCAGGCGCTGGTGGACGGTTGGGTGCCGGGCAGCCGGGTCCAGTCGAGGCGGAACAGGGACCGCTCGGCGGCGGCCGGAGCACCCGCCGCCGCCCGCAGGGTCAGCGCGCCGACGGTGACGACCGGGCGCCCGGTGCGGTCGGTGATCCGTACCGACACGGCGTCACCACCCTGTGGGGCAGGGCTCAGAACCACCCGCAGGACCGGGTCGGCCGCGGGGGCGACCGTCACGTCGTGCCAGGAGAAGGGCAGCGGCACGCCTCCCGTACGCGCGTCCGTGTCGCGGGTGCCGTCGGGGCGCAGGGCCACCGTCTGGAGCGCGGCGTCGAGCAGGGCCGGGTGGACGGCGAAGCCGCTCTCGCGGGTCCCCGGCACCGACTCGGGCAGAGCCACCTCGGCGTGGATCTCGTCGCCGACCCGCCAGGCGGCGCGCAGGCCCTGGAAGAGCGGGCCGTAGTGGACCCCGGCCGCCTCGAAGTCCGCGTACAGGTGGTCGAGGTCGAGGCGTTCGGCGCCGTCGCCGGGCGGCCACCGGCCGGGGTCACCCGGCGCGGAGGCGGACGTCCCGGCCAGGGTGCCCCCCGCGTGGCGTACCCACGGTTCGGTGGACTCGGGGTCGTCGGGGCGGGAGTACAGCGCCACGGCCCGGCGGCCCTCGGGGTCGGACGCGTCCACGGTCAGGCGGAGCCGCCGGGTCTCGTCGGGGGCGAGCACCAGGGGTGCGGCCAGGGTGAGTTCCTCGACGGTGGTGCAGCCGACGTGGACGGCGGCGTGGGCGGCCATCTCCACGAAGGCGACGCCTGGCAGCAGCACCGTGCCGGAGACCGCGTGGTCCGCCAGCCACGGATGGGTGCGCGGCGAGAGTCGTCCCGTGAAGAGCACTCCGTCGCCGTCCGGCAGATCCACGGCGGCGGTCAGCAGCGGGTGCCGCGTCTCCGTCTGGCCGGCCGACTCGGGGTCCCCCACGTGTGCGGGGACGTCGAGCCAGTAGTGGGTGCGCTGGAAGGCGTACGTGGGCAGGTCGGTGAGGCGGGCCCCGGTGCCGTCGAACGCGCGCCGCCAGTCGACGGCCACGCCGTTCGCGTGCGCCTCTCCGAGCGCCAGCAGCATCCGCTGCAGACCGCCCTCGTCGCGCCGCAGGGTGCCCAGCACCACGGCGTCGTCCGCGCCGGCGTCGGCCGCGGTGTCGCCGATGCCGTAGGTGAGCAGCGGGTGGGGGCTCACCTCGACGAAGGTGCGGTGCCCGGCGTCGAGGAGCAGGCGTATCGCGTCGTGGAAGCGGACGGTCTGGCGGAGGTTGCGGTACCAGTACTCGTGGGTGAGGTCGCCGGCACCGATCCAGTCGGCGTCCACCGTGGACACCAGGGGCACGGCCGGGGCCTTGGGAACGAGCGAGGACAGGTCCTCGCGCAGCCGGTCCCGTACGGTGCTCACGTCGTCCGAGTGGGAGGCGTAGTCCACCGGGATGCGCCAGGCCATGACGCCCTCGGCGGAGAGTTCGTCGACGAGGGCGCCGACCTCGTCGCCGGGTCCGGCGACGACGAGCACGCGCGGGCCGTTGACGGCGGCGACCGTGACCTTGCCCGAGCGGCGTTCCAGGTACGGGCCGAGTTCGGCCGCGGAGAGCACGACGGTGGCCATGCCGCCGCCACCGGCGAGTCCGGCCAGCGCCCGGCTGCGCAGCGCCACCACGCGGGCCCCGTCCTCCAGGGTGAGAGCACCCGCGACACAGGCGGCGGCGACCTCGCCCTGGCTGTGGCCGACGACGGCGGCGGGCTCGACGCCGTAGGACCGCCACAGCGCGGCCAGGGACACCATCACGGAGAACAGCGCGGGCTGGAGGACGTCCACCCGGTCCAGCGACGGCGCGCCCGGCGCGCCGCGCAGGACGTCGGTGACCGACCAGTCGATGTGCGGGGCGAGCGCCTGTGCGCAGTCCGCCATCCGGGCCGCGAACGCGGGTGACTCGTCGAGCAGTTCGGCGGCCATGCCGGGCCACTGCGAGCCGAGGCCGGGGAAGACGAAGACGGCCTTGCGGCCTGGCTGGGCGCGGGCGGAGACGACCGCCGGGTCGGGCCGTCCGGCGGCCAGCGCGGCCAGGCCGGACAGCAGGGCGGGACGGTCGTCGCCGACGACGACGGCGCGGTCGGCGAACCGGGACCGGGCGGTGGCCAGCGAGAAGCCCACGTCCAGGGGGTGTGCCCCCGGGGTGCCGGTCAGATGGGCGTGCAGGGCGGCGGCCTGTCCGCGCAGTGCCGCCTCGCCCTTCGCGGACAGCGCCCAGGCCACGGGGCCGGGTGCCTCGTCGCGTACCTCGTCCTCGGCCGGTATGTCGGCGGGCGCCGCCTCCAGAACGGTGTGGGCGTTGGTGCCACTGGCGCCGAACGAGGAGACGCCGGCGCGGCGGGGGTGCCCGTTGTCCGGCCAGGGGGTGGCCGTGGTGAGCAGGGCGATGTTGCCCTCGGTCCAGTCGACCTGCGGGGTGGGACGGTCGATGTGCAGGGTGCGGGGCAACAGGCCGTGGCGCATCGCGAGCACCATCTTCATGACGCCGCCGACCCCGGCGGCGGCCTGGGTGTGGGTGAGGTTGGACTTGAGCGAGCCGAGCAGCAGCGGCCGGTCCGCCGGGCGGTCCTGGCCGTAGGTGGCCAGCAGCGCCTGTGCCTCGATGGGGTCGCCGAGGCGGGTGCCCGTGCCGTGGGCCTCCACCGCGTCGACCTCGGCCGGCGAGAGGCCGGCCGCCGCCAGGGCCTGTTGGATCACCCGTTGCTGGGAAGGGCCGTTGGGCGCGGTCATGCCGTTGCTGGCGCCGTCCTGGTTGACCGCCGAGCCCCGGACCAGGGCGAGCACGGGGTGGCCGTTGCGCCGGGCGTCGGAGAGCCGTTCGAGGAGCAGCACGCCGACGCCCTCGCCGAAGCCGGCGCCGTCGGCGGCCGCGGCGAACGACTTGCTGCGGCCGTCGGGCGCGAGGCCGCGCTGGCGGCTGAACCCGACGTACAGGCTCGGGGTGGACATCACCGTGACACCGCCCGCCAGGGCGAGGGAGATCTCCCCCGCCCGCAGCGCCTGGCAGGCGAGGTGGAGGGCGACCAGCGACGACGAGCACGCGGTGTCGATGGTGACCGCCGGGCCCTCCAGACCGAGGATGTAGGCGATCCGTCCGGTGACCACGCTGGGCACGGTGCCGGTGCCGATGAACGCCTCGACGTCCTCCGGTATCCGGGCCAGCCGGGCGCCGTACTCGTTGTACATGACGCCCGCGTAGACGCCGGTGCGGCTACCGCGCAGGGACAGCGGGTCGATGCCGCCGCGCTCGACGGCCTCCCAGCAGGTCTCCAGCAGGAGCCGCTGCTGGGGGTCCATGGCCAGGGCCTCACGGGGCGAGATCCCGAAGAAGCCGGCGTCGAAGCCGCAGGCGTCGTGCAGGAAGCCGCCCTCCCGGGTGTTGGACGTCCCCGGGGTGTCGGGGTCGGGGTCGTACAGTGTGGCGGCGTCCCAGCCACGATCGGCGGGGAACTCGCTGACCGCGTCGCGTTCTTCGGCGAGCAGCCGCCACAGGTCCTCCGGGGTGCGGACCTCGCCCGGGAAGCGGCAGCTCATGGCGACGATCGCGACCGGTTCCCGGGACTCGTCGCGCAGCCGTGTGTTCTCGCCGCGCAGCCGCTCGTTCTCCAGCAGGGAGGCGCGCAGCGCCTCGACCACCTTGTCCGTGGACATCCTTCTCCTCACATCCCGTTCCGGGCCGGTACGCGGTCAGGCACTCTCGGTCCCCAGTGCCAGCCGTACGAGGCCGTCCACGTCCATCTCCTCGATGCCGGACGTCCGTTCGGGCGACGCCGGTGTGCCGCCGTCCCGGTTCTCCGGTCCGGCCAGGCGCAGCAGCGCCTCCAGCAGGCCGGAGTCGCGCAGCCTGTCCAGCGGGATGGTGGACAGCGCGCGGGTGATCTCGTCGTCGGCCGGGGTCGGCGCCGCCGCGGCCCGCGGGGGGCCGGCCGGGGCCAGACGGTCGGCGCAGTACCCGGCGACGGCCGCCGGGCTCGGATAGTCGAACACCAGGGTGGCGGGGAGCCGCAGTCCGGTCGCCGCGTTGAGGCGGTTGCGCAGTTCCACCGCGGTCAGCGAGTCGAAGCCGAGCTGCCGGAAGGCGCGTTCGGGGTCGACGGCCGAGGCTCCGGCGTGCCCCAGCACGTCGGCGGCGTGCGCGCACACCAGGTCGGCGAGGACGGCGCGGGCGTCGTCGGCGGCCAGGCCCGCGAGCCGCCCGCGCAGGGTGTCCGCCGCGTCGGCGCCGCCGGTGGCGGCCGTCCGGCGGGCGGCGCCGCGCACGAGTGAGCGGAAGAGGGCGGGTACGGCACCGGTGCCTGCCCTGGCGCGCAGCCTGGCCAGGTCGAGCCGGACCGGGACCAGGACCGCCTCGTCCCGTTCGAGCGCGGCGTCGAACAGGGCGAGTCCCTCGTCGGAGGTGAGTGCCCCCACGCCGCCCCGGGCGATGCGCCGCAGGTCGACCTCGTCGAGGGTGCCGGTCAGGGTGGAGCGCTCGGCCCACATGCCCCAGGCGATCGACTGCGCCGGCAGGCCCTGGGCGCGCCGGTGCTGGGCGAGCGCGTCCAGGAAGGCGTTGGCCGCCGCGTAGTTGCCCTGCCCGGAGCTGCCGACGGTGCCGGAGGCGGACGAGAAGAGCACGAACGCGGCCAGCGGCAGGTCGCGGGTCAGTTCGTGCAGGTTGAGCGCGGCGTCCGCCTTGGGGCGCAGGACGTGGTCGAGGCGCTCGGGGGTCAGCGAGCCGATGACCCCGTCGTCGAGGACGCCGGCCGAGTGGACCACGGCGGTGAGCGGGTGGGTGTCGGGGACACCCGCGAGGAGCCCGGCCAGGGCGTCCCGGTCGGCCGTGTCGCAGGCGGCGGTCTCCACCTGGGCGCCCAGGGCGCTGAGCTCGTCGACCAGGGCGGTCGCCTCGGGGGTGTCGGCGCCGCGCCGCCCGGTCAGCAGCAGGTGGCGTACCCCGTGCTCGGTGACCAGGTGACGGGCCACCAGGCCGCCGAGGACGCCGAACGCGCCCGTGACGAGCACCGTGCCCTCCGGGTCCCACGGCTTGCCTGCCACGGCCTCGGCATCCGTCGGCGGGGTCCTGGTCAGGCGGGGTGCGAGGGTCCGTCCGTCGCGTACCGCGAGCTGGGGTTCCGTCGCGGACAGCGCGGCGGGCAGGGCCTTGAGCGCCTCGGCCGGGTCCTCGGCGTCGACGAGGACGAAACGGTCCGGGTGTTCGGACTGCGCCGAGCGCACGAGCCCCCACACGGCGGCGGCCGCCAGGTCGCCGATGTCCTCGCCGCGTGCGGTGGCGACACCGCCCCGGGTGACGAGGACCAGACGGGTGTCGTCCCAGCGGTCGTCGGCCAGCCAGGTCTGCAGCAGACGCAGGGTGCCGGCGAGCGCGGTACGGGCCGCGTCCGCGCTGTTCCCGCCGGGCGGGCAGAGCGTGACGACCACGTCGGGCACGGCGGCGCCCCCGTCCACGGCGGCGGTGAGCGCGTCGAGGTTCTCGTGGGTCTCGGGCAGCAGTTGCCCGGTGCCGAGCGCGGCCCACCGGCCGACGGGCGGCTCGGTGGTGGCGGGCAGGGCGGTCCAGGCCAGGGTGAACAGCGAGTCGCGTCCCTGCGCCGCGGCGCCGCGCAGGGCGTCGACGGCGATGGGCCGGATGGCCAGCGCCGCCACGTCGGCGACCGGCCGGCCGGCCGGGTCGGCGGCGGCCAGCGCCACCGAACCGGTGTCGTCGTAGCTCAGCCGCACGCGCAGTTCGGTCGCCCCGGAGGCGTGCAGGCGGACGCCCTCCCAGGAGAAGGGCAGCCTGGCGGTGCCGGGCGCGTCGTTCTGGTCGGCGCCGTCCGGTGCGGCCAGCCACAGACCGTGCAGGGCCGCGTCCAGCAGCGCGGGGTGCAGACCGAAGCCGGCGGCCCCGGTGTGCTGGTCCTCCGGCAGCCGGACCTCCACGTAGACGTCCTGGCCGAGGCGCCAGGCGGCGTGCAGGCCGTGGAAGGCGGGGCCGTAGCCGTAGCCGGCGTCCGCGAACCGCTCGTAGAGGCCGTCGACGGGCACGGGTTCCGCCCCGGCGGGCGGCCAGGCCGCGCCGTACGGGTGGGTCGCCTCGTCGGTGGACCCGGCGGGGGCGAGGACACCGGTGGCGTGCCCGGTCCACGGAGTGCCGACGCCGTCCTCGCCCCGGGAGAACACGCCGAGGGTGCGCCGCCCGGAGTCGTCGGGCGCGCCGACCCGCACCTGGATCTGGACGGCGGCGTCCCGGTCGAACACCAGCGGTGCCTGGAGGGTCAGTTCCTCGACCCTGGGGCAGTCCGCCTCGTCGCCGGCGCGTACGGCCAGTTCCACGAAGCCGGTGCCGGGCAGCAGGACCACACCGGAGACCGCGTGGTCCGCGAGCCAGGGGTGGGTGCGGGTCGACAGGCTGCCGGTGAGCACGAGGTCCCCGGTGTCGGCGACCTCGACGGCCGTGCCGAGCAGCGGGTGACCGGTGGCACCGGGCCCGCGGGGCGTCGCCGCGGGCGGCTGGATCCAGTAGCGGCGGCGCTGGAAGGCGTACGTCGGCAGCTCGGCCGCGCTCTCGCCGGGGAACGCGGCGGTCCAGTCGACCGTGCCTCCGCGCACCCACAGTTCGGCCGCCGACAGCAGGACGCGTCGCAGGCCGCCCTCGTCGCGGCGGAGGGTGCCGAGGACGACGGCCTCGCGTCCGACGGTCTCGGTGGTCTCCTCGATGGCCATGGTGAGCACGGGGTGCGGGCTGACCTCGACGAAGGAGGTGAACCCCTCGGCGGCCAGGATGCGGACGGCGGGGTCGAAGCCGACGGTCTGCCGCAGGTTGCGGTACCAGTAACCGGCGTGCATGCCGGTGGTGTCGAGCCAGCGGCCGTCCACCGTGGAGTACAGCGGGACCTCGCTCGGCAGCGGCTTGATGCCCGCCAGGGCGTCCATGAGGATGCCGTGGATCTCCTCGACGTGCTCGGAGTGCGAGGCGTAGTCGACGTCGATGCGCCGGGCCCGTACGCCCTGGGCCTCGCACTGGGCGAGCAGGGCCGCCAGGGCCTCGGAGTCGCCCGCGACCACGGTGGTGGCGGGGCCGTTCAGCGCGGCGACCGACAGGGCGCCGGCCCAGGGGGCGAGGGCGGCCTCGGCCTGGTCGGCGGGGAGGGACAGGGAGGCCATGCCGCCGCGACCGGCCAGCGCGTCGAGGGTCTTGCTGCGCAGGGCGACCACCTGGGCCCCGTCCTCCAGGGACAGCGCGCCCGCCACGACGGCGGCGGCGATCTCGCCCTGGGAGTGGCCGACGACGGCGTCCGGTACGACACCGAGCGACCGCCAGACCTCGGCCAGCGACACCATCACCGCGAACAGCGCGGGCTGGACGACGTCCACCTGGTCCCAGGCACTGCCCGAGCGCACGGCGTCGAGCAGCGACCAGTCGACGAAGGGTGCCAGAGCCTGTTCGCACTCCTCCATGCGGGCCGCGAACACGGGCGACTCGTCCAGCAACTCCCGTGCCATACCGGCCCATTGGGAACCCTGGCCGGGGAAGACGAAGACCGTACGGCCCACGGCGTCGGCGACGCCGCGTACGAGGTCGGGGGCGGTGCCTCCGTCGGCGAGCGCGGTCAGCGCGGCGGGGAGCCGTGTGCCGTCGCCGACCAGTACGGCGCGGTGTTCGAACGCCGTGCGGGTGGTCAGGGCCCGGCCGATGCCGGCGGGCGGAAGGCCCGGCGTGTCGGCCAGGTGGGCGGCCAGCCGCTCGGCCTGGCCGCGCAGGGCGTCCGGGGACTTGGCGGAGAGCGGCCAGGCGACGGTCCCGGCCGTCACCTCGTCGGGTGTCTCCTGCGGGCTCTGCTCAGGAGCCTCCTCGGGAGCTTCCTCCACGATCGCGTGCACGTTGGTGCCGCTCATGCCGAACGCGGAGATCCCGGCACGGCGCGGGCGGCCCGTCGCCGGCCACGGGGTCGTGTCGCTGACCACGTCCACGGCACCGGCCGTCCAGTCGACCTGGGTCGAGGGCCGGTCGACGTGCAGGGTGCGCGGCACCTGCCCGTGCCGGAGCGCCAGGACGGTCTTGATCACACCGGCGACGCCCGCGGCCGCCTGGGTGTGGCCGATGTTGGACTTCAGGGAGCCGATCAGCAGGGGGCGCCCGTCGGAGCGTTCCTGGCCGTACGTGGCGAGCAGGGCCTGGGCCTCGATGGGGTCGCCGAGCGTGGTGCCGGTGCCGTGGGTCTCGACGACGTCGATGTCGGCCGCCGAGAGCCGGGCGTTGGCGAGGGCGGCCCGGATGACCCGCTGCTGGGAGGGGCCGTTGGGGGCGGTCAGGCCGTTGCTGGCGCCGTCCTGGTTGACGGCGCTGCCGCGCAGCACGGCCAGCACGGGGTGCCCGTTCCGTCGTGCCTCGGAGAGCCGTTCGAGGAGGATCACGCCGACGCCCTCGGCCATGCCCATGCCGTCGGCGGCGTCGGAGAACGCCTTGCAGCGGCCGTCGGCGGCGAGCCCGCGCTGGCGGGCGAAGCTGATGATGGCGCCCGGGCTGGACATCACCGCGACGCCCCCGGCCAGGGCGAGCGAGCAGTCCCCGGCGCGCAGCGCCTGTGCGGCCAGGTGCACCGCGACGAGGGAGGCGGAGCAGGCGGTGTCGACGGTGACGGCGGGGCCCTCCAGGCCGAGGGTGTAGGAGATCCGGCCGGAGATCACGCTGGCCGCGCTGCCGGTGAGGAGGTGGCCCTCGTTCTCCTGGGTCTGGGCCACGGAGGCGCCGTAGTCCTGGTAGTTGACGCCGGTGAAGACGCCGGTGTCGGTGCCGCGCAGGCGGTCCGGGTCGAGACCGGCGCGTTCGAAGGCCTCCCAGGAGGTCTCCAGGAGCAGTCGCTGCTGCGGGTCCATGGCGACCGCCTCGCGCGGGGAGATGCCGAAGAAGTCGGCGTCGAACTCACCGGCGTCGTAGAGGAATCCGCCGTGCCGCACATAGCTGGTGCCGGGCTGGTCCGGGTCGGGGTCGAACATGGACTCCAGCGGCCAGCCGCGGTCGGTCGGGAACTCCGAGACGACGTCGCCGCCCTCCTCCAGCAACCGCCACAGCTGTTCGGGGGTCTGCACCCCGCCGGGGAAGCGGCAGCTCATCGCGACGATCGCGATCGGCTCGTCGGCCCCCCCGGTGCCGGCGGGCGCGGGCTCGCGTGTGGCGGGCGTCCGGTGCTCGCCGAGTACCTCGGCGCGGATGTGGTCGGCGAGCACGGTCGCGGACGGGTAGTCGAAGACGAGGGTGGCGGGCAGGGGGAGGCCGGTGGCGGTGCGGAGCCGGTTGCGCAGTTCGACGGCGGTCAGCGAGTCGAAGCCGAGTTCCTGGAACGCCCTGCCCGGCCGCAGCTCCTCCGGCGAGTCATGGCCGAGGACGGCCGCGGCGTGGGTGCGGACGAGGTCCAGGGCGACGCGGCGCTGCTCGGCCTCGGCGAGCCCGGTCAGGCGCTCGCGCAGCACGTTGGCGGCCGGGGTGGCGTCCGTGCCGGGCGCGGCGGCCTCCTCCAGCTGCCGCCTGGCCTCGGGTACGCCGGTGAGCAGGCGGCTGGGGCGTACGGAACCGAAGACGTCCGCGAACTGCTCCCAGTCGACGTTGGCGAGGGCGATGACCGTCTCGTCGTCGTCGAGTGCCTGCTGGAGGCCGGTGAGCGCGAGGTCGGGCTCGATGAGGGGCAGGCCCTGCTTCTGCACCCGGTAGAAGTCGGAGTCGTCGACGGTGTCGCGGACGGTCCACGGGTTGGCGGCCGACCAGACACCCCAGTCGACGGTGGTGGCGCTCAGGCCCCGGGCCCTGCGGTGTTCGGCGAGGGCGTCGAGGTAGGCGTTGCCCGCGGTGTAGGCGGCGTGGTTGCTGCTGCCCCAGACGCCGGCGATGGAGGAGAACATGACGAACGCGTCGAGTTCGTGGTCGAGGAGTTCGTCCAGGTGCCGGGCGCCGTCCGCCTTGGCGGCGACGACCTCGGCGAAGGCGTCGAGCGGGGTGTCGTCCAGGGAGGCCAGCTGGATGTAGGCGGCGGCGTGGAACACGGCGGTGACCGGTGTGCCTTGCTCCTCCAGTCCGGCGAGGAGTCCGGCGATCTGGTCGCGGTCGGCGAAGTCGCACGCGGGCAGGGACAACTCGGTGCCCAGTTCGGCGAGTTCGGCCCGCAGTTCGTCGGCTCCGGGGACGTCGGCGCCGCGCCGCCCGGGGAGGACGAGGTGCTCGGCGCCGCCGCGGGCGAGCCAGCGCGCGACGTGGGGGCCGAGGGCGCCCGTGCCGCCGGTGACGAGGACGGTGCCCCGGGGCTTCCAGACGGGCCGGTTGCCGGGCAGGCGCGGGGCGCGGACCAGACGGCGGGCGAGCAGTCCGGTGGAGCGGACGGCGAGCTGGTCCTCGCCGGTGGCGCCTGCGAGGACCGCGCGGAGGCGGTCGCGGGAGCGGGAGCCCAGGTCCGTCGGCAGGTCGACGAGGCCGCCCCAGCGGGTGGGGTGCTCCAGCGCCGCGACCATGCCGGTGCCCCAGATCAGGGCCTGGTCGGGGGCGGTGAGGGTGTCGGTGTCGCCGGTGGAGACGGCGCCGTGGGTGGCGCACCACAGCGGGGCCTCGACGCCGAGGTCGCCGAGCGCTTGGACCAGGACGAGGGTGAGGGCCGAACCGGCGGAGACGGCGGGGTGGTCGGGGTGCGGTCGTCCGGCGATCGCCAGCAGCGACAGGACGCCCTGCGGGGTGCGGCCGTCCAGGGCGACGGCGAGCCGGTCCGCGAGGCCGACCCGGTCGACGTCGGAATCCGCGAGGAGCACGGTGACGGCCTCGGCGTCGGCTTCGGTGACGGTCAGGAGGGCGTCCCGTACGAGCTGGTCGTCCTGGTGGCCTTCGGGCAGGACGACGAGCCAGGTGCCGGAGAGGGCGGCCGCGGGTGGGTCGGTGACCGGCTGCCAGTCGACGCGGTAGCGCCAGTTGTCGACGGCGGCGCCGTCTCGCTGCCTGCGGCGCCAGGCATTCAGGGCGGGCAGGACCGTGCCGAGCGTCTCGGCGTCGACGGCGAGGTTTCCGGCGGCCTCCTCGGCATCGCCGCGCTCGACGATCCGCCAGAACTCGGAGTCCGCCTCGTCCCCGGTGCCCGCCCGGGCGGTGGGTTCGGCGCCCTGGAGCCAGTAGCGCTTGTGCTCGAACGGGTAGGTGGGCAGGTCGGCGCGGCGGGCGCCGGTGCCCTCGAAGAGGACCGGCCACTGGACGGGGACGCCACGCACCCACAGTTCGGCGGCCGAGGTGAGCGCGCGGGCGAGGCCGCCCTCGTCACGGCGCAGGGTGCCGGTCACGACGGTCTGCGGGGCCTCGACGGCCTCCAGGGTGTCCTCGACAGACATGGTGAGCACCGGGTGCGGCGAGACCTCGACGAAGACCTGGTGGCGCTGGTCGGCGAGGGCGCGCACGGCACCGTCGAACTCGACGGTCTCGCGCAGGTTCCGGTACCAGTACCCGGCGTCCATCGTGGTCGTGTCGAGCCAGTCCCCGGTGAGGGTGGAGAACAGCGGCACCTGTCCGGCGACGGGCTCGATACCGGCCAGCACCTCGGACAGCTCGTCGCGGATGCGTTCGACGTGCGCGGAGTGGGAGGCGTAGTCGACGGCGATGGTGCGGGCCCGTACGCCTGCCTCCTCGCAGTGGGCGATCAACTCGCGCAGCGCCTCCGCGTCGCCGGAGACGACGACGGCGGACGGTCCGTTGACGGCGGCGAGGGAGAGCCGCCCGGACCACCGGGCGACGAGCTCGGCCGCGCGCTCGCGCGGGACGGCCACGGAGACCATGCCGCCGTGCCCGGCGAGGGCGAGGATGGCCCGGCTGCGCAGGGCGACGACCTTGGCGCCGTCGTCCAGGGAGAGGGCTCCGGCGACCACGGCGGCGGCGATCTCGCCCTGGCTGTGGCCGAGGACGGCGTCGGGCTCGACACCCCAGGAGCGCCACAGGGCGGCCAGTGACACCATCACGGCCCACAGGGCGGGCTGGACGACGTCGACCCGTTCGAAGGGGGGCGTGTCCGGGGCGCTGCGCAGTACGGCGTCGAGCGACCAGTCGACGTACGGCTCCAGTGCCTGCTCGCAGGCGGCGACGGAGGCGGCGAACACCGGTGAGGTGTCCAGGAGTTCCACCGCCATGCCGGCCCACTGGGCGCCCTGGCCGGGGAAGACGAACACGCGGCGGCCGTCGGTGTCGGCGGTGCCTCGGATCAGTCCGGGGACGTCCTCACCGACGGCCAGGCCGTCCAGGGCGGCCGACGGGGCGCCGCCCTCCGTCCCGAGGAGCACCGCACGGTGTTCGAAGGGGGTACGGCCTGCCGCCAGGGAGTAGCCGGTGTCGAGCGGGCCGGGGGCATCCGCCTGGGCGAGGCGGTCGCGCAGACGCCGGGCCTGGTGGGCCAGGGCCTGCGACGACTTGGCGGACAGCACCCAGGGCACGTCCCGCGGCCCGGCTTCGGGCTCGGTCCCGGCCTCGGTCTCCTCGGAGGCGGGTGGTGCCTGTTCGAGGATGGCGTGGACGTTGGTGCCGCTGAAGCCGAAGGAGGAGATGCCCGCGCGGCGGGGTGCGCCGGTGTCGGGCCAGTCGCGTGCCTCGGTGAGCAGTTCCACCTCGCCGGAGGCCCAGTCGACGTGCGGGGAGGGCTCGTCGGCGTGCAGGGTGCGCGGGAGGACGCCGTGCCGCAGGGAGAGCACGGTCTTGATCATTCCGGCGACTCCGGAGGCGGCCTGGGTGTGGCCGATGTTGGACTTGAGTGCGCCGAGCCGGAGCGGGCGGCCGTGCGGGCGGTCCTGCCCGTAGGTGGCGAGCAGGGCGTCCGCCTCGATGGGGTCACCGAGGGTGGTGCCCGTGCCGTGCGCCTCGACGACGTCGACGTCGGCCGCGGTCAGCCCGGCGTTGGTGAGGGCCTGGCGGATGACCCGCTGTTGGGCGAGGCCGTTGGGGGCGGACAGGCCGTTGCTGGCGCCGTCCTGGTTGACGGCGCTGCCCCGCAGCACGGCGAGCACCGGGTGGCCGTTGCGGCGGGCGTCCGAGAGCCGCTCCAGGAGCACCACGCCGACGCCTTCGGCGAGGCCCATGCCGTCGGCGGAGGCGCCGAACGCCTTGCAGCGGCCGTCGGCGGCGAGGCCGCGCTGCCGGGAGAAGCCGACGAAGACGCCCGGGGTGGCCATCACGGCGACACCGCCGGCGAGGGCGAGCGAGCAGTCGCCGCCGCGCAGGGCCTGCGCCGCGAGGTGCGTCGCGACCAGCGAGGAGGAGCAGGCGGTGTCGACGGTGACCGCCGGGCCCTCCAGACCGAGGGTGTAGGCGACGCGCCCGGAGACCACGCTGGCGGCTCCGCCCGCGACCAGATGTCCTTCGCCGCCCTCCGGCGAGGAGCCCGCGAGCGAGGTGTAGTCCTGGTAGTTGACGCCGGCGAAGACACCGGTCGGGGTGGTGCGCAGGGACGCCGGGTCGATGCCCGCCCGTTCGAACGCCTCCCAGGAGGTCTCCAGGAGCAGCCGCTGCTGCGGGTCCATGGCGACGGCCTCGCGCGGCGAGATGCCGAAGAAGGCCGGGTCGAAGTCGCCCGCGTCGTGCAGGAAGCTGCCCTCGCGGACGTAGGAGGTGCCCGGGTGGTCGGGGTCGGGGTGGTAGAGGCGGTCCAGGGGCCAGCCGCGGTCGGCGGGCATGCCGGAGAGCACCTCGCCGCCGTCGACGAGCAGTTGCCACAGCCGCTCCGGGGTGTCGATGCCCCCGGGGAAGCGGCAGCTCATCGCGACGATGGCGATGGGCTCGTCGGGGTCCGCGACGGGGACGACGGCCGTCGTGGCCGCGGCCGGGGCGGTGTCGCCGAGGAGTTCGGTGCGCAGGTGCTCGGCGAGGAGCGCGGCGCAGGAGTAGTCGAAGACGACGGTGGCGCGCAGCCGCAGGCCGGTGACCTGGTTGAGCCGGTTGCGCAGTTCGACGGCGATCAGTGAGTCGAAGCCCAGTTCACGGAAGGCCCGGTCGGGCAGGACGGCGTCGGCGGACTCGTGGCCGAGGACCGCGGCGGCGTTGGTGCGGACGAGTTCCAGCAGGGTCCGGCGGACCTCCGGCTCGGCCAGTCCCGCGAGGGTGCGGCGCAGCGCGGAGGCGCCGTCGGCGTCGTCCGGGTCGGGTTCGGTCCGGTCCTCGGCGGTGGCCAGGGCGCGGACGTCGGGGAGGTCGGCGATGAGGGGGCTGGGCCGTACGGAGGTGAAGACGGGCACGAAGCGGGCCCAGTCGACGTCGGCGACCACGACGACGGTCTCGTCGTCGTCCAGGACGCGCTGGAGCCCGCCGACGGCCAGCCGCGGGTCCATGAAGGGGATGCCGCGTTCGAGGAGGGCGCGTTCGAGGTCGCTGGTGGCGAGGCCGCCGCCCTCGGCGCTCCAGATGCCCCAGACGACGGAGGTGGCGGCGAGGCCCCGGCCGCGTCGGTGGGCGGCGAGGGCGTCGAGGTAGGCGTTGCCCGCCGCGTAGGAGGCGTGGTCCGCACTGCCCCACACACCCGAGACGGAGGAGTACAGGACGAACGCGTCGAGGTCGGTGTCGGCGAAGACGGCGTCGAGGTTGGCGGCGCCCTGGACCTTGGCGGCCAGGGTGGCGGCCATGCTCGCGGGGTTCTCGTCGCGTACGGGGAACAGCTGGGCGGCCGCGGCGGTGTGCAGGACGGCTCGGACGGGGTGGCCCTCGGCGGCGACCCGGTCGACGAGCGCGGCGAGCGCCTCGCGGTCGGTGATGTCGCAGGCGGCCAGGGTCACACCGGTGCCCAGGGCGGTGAGTTCGGCCGCCAGTTCGTCGGCGCCGGGGGCGTCGGCGCCCCGGCGGCTGACGAGGACCAGGTGGTCGGCGCCGCCCCGGGCGAGCCAGCGGGCGGCGTGCGCGCCGAGCCCGCCCGTGCCGCCGGTGACGAGGACCGTGCCGGAGGGCCGCCAGGGAGCCGACGGCGCGGGGGTGGAGGCGGTGGCACGGACGAGTCGGCGGGCGTGCGCCCCGGAGGACCGTACGGCGATCTGGTCCTCGTCGCCGGCTCCGGCCAGGAGGTCGGCGAGCAGGTGTCCGGCGCGTTCGTCGCACTGCTCGGGCAGGTCGATCAGACCGCCCCACAGGCTCGGGTGTTCCAGTGCCGCCGTGCGCCCGAAGCCCCAGACGAGGGCCTGGACCGGGTGGGGCACCGGCTCGGACGGGTGCACCGGGACGGCACCGGAGGTGACGCACCACACCGTGGTCCGGACTTCGAGGTCGTCCAGCGCCTGGATGAGCGCGGTGGTGAGCGCCAGGCCGACGGGCAGGGCGGGCAGGCCCTCGTGCGGCCGCTCGTCGAGGGCCAGCAGGGACAGCACTCCGGCGGGGGCGGTCGCCGTGCCGGGACCGGTGGCCAGCAGCTCGCGCAGGTGGTCGGTGAGGCGGGACCGGTCGGTGTGGGTGTGGTCGAGGACGACGAGTTCGGGGTCGGCGCCGCGCTCGCGCAGGGCCTCGACGGCGCGGGGCACCGCCGCGTCGGCGGTGTGGCCGTCCGGGACGAGGATCGGCCAGCGGCCCTGCAGCGGTGCGGCGGCCTTGGCCGTGAGCCGCTGCCAGGAGATGTGGTAGCGCCAGCCGTCGAGGACGGCCCGGTCACGGCGGTCACGGCGCCAGGCGGAGAGGGCGGGCAGGACATCGCTCCAACTGGCGGCCTCGACGCCGAGCGTGGCGGCGACCGCGGCGACGTCCTCGCGTTCCACGGCGGCCCAGAAGGCGGCGTCCGCGGGGTCGGCGGTCTCCTGCGCGGTGCCGGGCCGGGTCTGCGGCTCCAGCCAGAAGCGCCGGTTCTGGAAGGCGTACGTGGGCAGTTCGACCCGCTCGGGCCGGTGTCCGGCGAACACGGCCGCCCAGTCCACCGGCACGCCGTGCACGTGCACCTGGGCGAGGGCGGTGAGCACCCGGTGCAGGCCGCCCTCGTCGCGGCGCAGGGTGCCGGTGACCAGGGTCGGCGGGGCCGGGACCGCCGCGTCGGGGTCGGCGAGGTCGTCGAGGGTGTCCTGCGTCGGCACGGTGAGCACGGGGTGCGGGCTGATCTCGACGAAGACGCTGTGGCCGCGCCGGACGAGGTCGCGCACGGCGGCGTCGAACTCGACGGTCTGCCGCATGTTCCGGAACCAGTAGCCGGCGTCCAGGCCGGTCGTGTCGAGGGATCCGCCGGTCACCGTCGAGCAGAACGGGATCGTGGCGGCGGTGGGCCGGACGCCGGCCAGCGCGTCGAGCATGCCGTCGCGCAGCCGGTCCATGTGCGCGGAGTGGCCCGCCACGTCGGCGGCGACCCGCCGGGTCCGCACCTCGCGTTCCTCGCACTGGCGGAGGAACTCCTCCAGAGCCTCGGGATCCCCGGAGACGACCGCGGAGGCCGGGCCGTTGACGGCGGCGACCGACAGACGGCCCTCCCAGGCGCGCAGGCGGTCCCGCAGGATGTCGGCGGGCAGCGCCACGGAGGCCATGCCACCGGTGCCGGACAGTTCCAGCTGGGCGCGGCTGCGTACGGCGACGATGCGGGCGGCGTCGTCGAGCGACAGGGCGCCGGCGACGTACGCGGCGGCGATCTCGCCCTGGGAGTGGCCCACGACGGCGTCGGGTTCGACCCCGTACGACCGCCACACGGCGGCGAGGGAGACCATCACGGCGAACAGCACCGGCTGGACGACGTCGATGCGGTCCAGCGGCGCCGCGTCGGGCTCGCCGCGCACGACCGCCGACAGCGACCAGTCCAGGTGCGGGGCGAGGGCCTGTTCGCACTCGGCCATGCGGGCGGCGAACACCGGTGACTCGTCCAGCAGGCGCCGTGCCATGCCCGCCCACTGCGAGCCCTGGCCGGGGAAGACGAAGACGGTCCTGCCGTCGCCCGCGCCGGTGCGGCCGGTGACCGTCTCGGCGGCGCTGGTGCCCGCGGCGACGGCGGCGAGCCCGCGCAGGAAGCCCTCGGGCCGGTCGGCCACGACGACGGCCCGGTGCTCGAAGGCGGAGCGGGTGGTCGCGAGCGAGTGACCGACATCGGCCGGGCGGAGTCCGGGCCGGTCGGCGAGCCAGGAGGCGAGCCGGGCGGCCTGGTCGCGCAGCGCCTCGGGGCTGCGGCCGGACAGCGGCCAGGGCACGGCGGCCGGCAGGGGTGCAGCGCCAGACACGGAACCGGACCCGGCGTCAGGCGCGGTACGTGTCTCGTCACCTGGTATCGGCTCGGCCGCGCCCTGCCGGCCGTCCTCGGGCGCCTGCTCGTCGGCGGGCCGCTGCTCGGGCTCAGGTGCCTGCTCGATGATGACGTGCGCGTTCGTGCCGCTCATGCCGAACGAGGAGACGCCCGCGCGGCGCGGACGGTCGGCCACGGGCCAGTCGCGCCGCTCGGTGAGCAGCCGCACGCCGCCGGAGCTCCAGTCGACGTGCGGGGTGGGCGCGTCCACGTGCAGGGTCTGCGGCAGGACGCCGTGCCGGATCGCCATGACGACCTTGATGACACCGGCCAGGCCCGCCGCGGCCTGGGTGTGGCCGATGTTGGACTTGATGGAGCCGAGCCACAGCGGCTGGTCCTCGGCGCGGTCCTGGCCGTAGGCGGCGAGCAGGGCGTCGGCCTCGATGGGGTCGCCGAGCCGGGTGCCGGTGCCGTGCGCCTCGACGGCGTCGACGTCGGCCGCTGTCAGCTGGGCGTCGGCGAGCGCGGCGCGGATCACACGCTGCTGCGAGGGACCGTTGGGGGCGGTCAGTCCGTTGCTGGCGCCGTCCTGGTTGATGGCGCTGCCCCGCAGCACCGCGAGGACCGGGTGGCCGTTGGCGCGGGCGTCGGAGAGGCGCTCCACGAGCAGCACGCCGACGCCCTCGCCCCAGCCGGTGCCGTCGGCCGCCGCCGCGAAGGGCTTGCTGCGGCCGTCGGCGGCGAGGCCGCCCTGGCGGGAGATCTCCACGAAGGCGCCCGGCAGGGCCATCACGTTGACGCCGCCGACGAGCGCGAGCGAGCACTCGTCGTTGCGCAGGGACTGCGCCGCGAGGTGCAGCGCCACCAGCGAGGCGGAGCAGGCGGTGTCGACGGTGACCGACGGCCCCTCCAGGCCCATGACGTAGGAGACGCGCCCGGACATGACGCTGATCGCGTTGCCGGTCATCAGGAAGCCCTGGACGCCCTCGGGCGCCCCGTCGGCCAGCGACATGTAGCCCTGGTCGATGGAGGCGGCGAACACGCCGGTACGGCTGCCGCGCAGCGACACGGGGTCGATGCCACCTCGTTCGACGGCTTCCCAGCAGGTCTGGAGCATCAGCCGCTGCTGGGGGTCCATGGCGAGCGCCTCGCGGGGCGAGATGCCGAAGAAGGCCGGGTCGAAGCCGCCTGCCTCGTCCAGGAAGGCCCCGGTGACGGGGACGCCGGAGCCGGCCAGCCCGGCGGTGTCCCAGCCCCGGTCGGCGGGGATCCCGGTGTAGGTGTCGCGGCCGTCCGCCACCAGCTCCCACAGGTCCTCCGGACTGTGCACCCCGCCGGGGAAGTGGCAGCTCATCGCGACGACGGCGATGGGCTCACGGCTGCGCTCCTCGACGTCCCGCAGCCGTCGCCGGGTCTGCTGGAGGTCGATGGTGACGCGGTTGAGGTAGTCGCGGAGCTTCTGCTCGGTCCGGTCGCTCACTGTGCGTTCTCGCCTTCTCCTGGAAACGGCTGTACGTGGATCCGGGGCGTCACGAGATGCCCAGCTGGTTGTCGATGAGGTCGAAGATCTCGTCGTGCGAGGCGGACTCGATGTGGTCCGCGGTGACCTGGCCGGCGGGTTCGGTGGCTTCGAGGCGGGCCAGCACCTCGCGCAGCCGCTGCGAGAGCCGGTCGCGGTCGGGGGCGTCCGGCGCGAGGCCGGCGACCAGCTCCGCGAACCGGTCCAGCTCCGCGAGCGGCGCGGACGCCTTGGCCGGGCCGGGCCGGCCGGTGGTGACCGCAAGGTGGCGGGCCAGTACGTCGGGGGTGGGGTGGTCGAAGACCATGCCCGCCGGCAGCCGGACTCCGGTCGCGGCCGACAGCCGGTTGCGCAGCTCGACGCCGGTGAGGGAGTCGAAGCCGAGTTCCTTGAACGCCCGGGTGGGCTGGACCAGTTCGGGCGAGGGATGGCCGAGGACGGCCGCCGCGTGGCCGCGCACCAGGTCCAGCAGCGCGGCGTGGGCGTCCGCCTCGGACAGCCCGGCGAGCCGTTCGGCGAGGCCTGCGGCCCGGCCGCCGCCGTCGCCGTTCGCCGCGGCGGCCCGCCGACGCGGCGCCCGGACCAGTCCGCTGAGCAGCGCCGGTACGTCCTGCCCGCTGCCGGCGCGCAGCGCGGCGGTGTCCAGTCGCGCGGCCAGCAGATAGGCGTCCTCGCCGCGCAGGGCCGCGTCGAAGAGGGCCAGCCCTTCCTCGGAGGTCAGGGGGGTGACGCCGCTGCGGTTCATCCGCCGTAGGTCCACGTCCCCGAGATGGCCGGTCATACCGCTGCGTTCCTCCCACATGCCCCAGCCGATGGAGAGGCCCGGCAGGCCCTCGGCGCGGCGGCGTGCGGCGAGCGCGTCCAGGGCGGCGTTGGCGGCCGCGTAGTTGGCCTGCCCGCCACCGCCGAGCAGGGCCGCGGCGGAGGAGAACAGGACGAAGGCGGCGAGGTCGTGGTCCCGGGTCAGCTCGTGCAGGTTCACCGCCGCGTCCGTCTTCGGACGCAGTACGCGCTCCAACTGGTCGGCGGTGAGGGAGGAGACCACGGCGTCGTCGAGCACACCGGCGGCGTGCACCACGAACGTCAGCGGGTGCTCCGCCGGTATGCCGGCCAGGACCTCGGCGAGCCGGTCGCGGTCGGCGGCGTCGCAGGCGACGACACTCACCTCCGCGCCGAGCGCGGCCAGTTCCTCGCACAGCTCGGCCGCGCCGGGGGCGTCGGGGCCGCTGCGGCTGGTCAGCAGCAGGTGCCGTATCCCGTGTTCGGCGACGAGGTGACGGGCCACCAGACGGCCGAGGGTGCCGGTGCCGCCGGTGATCAGAGCGGTGCCGTCGGGGTTCGGGGCGGCGGGCGGCAGCAGCACGTTCTTGCCGGTGTGCCGGGCCTGGCCGACGTACCGGAACGCCTCGGGAGCCCGCCGTACGTCCCAGCAGGTGAGCGGCAGCGGGGAGAGCGTGCCCTGCCGGAACAGGCCGAGGATCAGGTCGAGCGTCTGCGCGATCCGTTCCGGGCCCGCCTCCGCCAGGTCGTACGCCCGGTAGCGGACCCCGGGGTGGGCGGCGGCCACGGTGTCGGCGTCGCGGATGTCGGTCTTGCCCATCTCCAGGAAGCGCCCGCCGCGCGGCAGCAGCCGCAGGGAGGCGTCCACGAACTCCCGTGCCAGGCAGTCCAGTACGACGTCTGCGCCACGTCCGCCGGTCGCGTCGAGGAAGAGGTCGGCGAAGTCGAGGGTGCGGGAGGAGGCGATGTGGGTGTCGTCGAGGCCGAGGCCGCGCAGGACGTCCCACTTGCCGGGGCTCGCGGTGCCGTACACCTCGGCCCCGGCGTGCCGGGCGAGCTGGACGGCGGCCATGCCGACACCGCCGGCCGCGGAGTGCACCACGACGGTCTCCCCCGCTTTCAGGCCGCCGAGGTCGAACAGTCCGTAGTGGGCGGTGAGGAAGGCGATGGGCACGGTGGCGGCCTGGGCGTAGGACCAGCCGGGCGGTATCGGGGCGAGGGTGCGCCGGTCGGCGACCGCGACGGGGCCGAAGGCGCCGCCGAAGACACCGAACACACGGTCGCCGGGGGCGAGGTCGGTCACGCCGGAGCCGGTCTCCAGGACGGTGCCCGCCCCTTCGCTGCCGAGGATCCGCTGGTCGGGGGCGAGGCCGAGGCAGACCGCGATGTCCCGGAAGTTCAGGCCGGCGGCCCGGACGGCCACCCGGACCTCGCCGGGGGCCAGCGGGGCACCCGCCTCCGGGGACGGTACGAGCGCGAGGGCGTCGAGGCTGCCCTCACCGGTGGTGTCCAGCCGCCAGAGCGCTTCGCCGGCCGGCGGTGTCAGCGTGCCGGGCCGCCCTGCCCGCGCCAGCCGGGGTACGAGCGGGTTTCCCGCGCGGGCGGCGAGCTGCGGTTCCCGCGTGGCGAGGGCCAGACCGAGCAGGTGGGACAGGGCCTCCGCCGACTCGGCGGTGTCGTCCAGGTCCAGCAGGACGAAGCGGTCCGGGTGTTCGGTCTGGGCTGCCCGGACCAGTCCCCAGGCGGCGGCCTGTGCCGGGTCGGCGGGGTGTCCGCCGCTCCCGGTCGCGACCGCGTTCCGGGTGACGACCACCAGGGGGGCCTCGCCGGAGCGGGGGTCGGACGGCCACCGCTGGACGACCGCGAGGGTGGCGGCCGCGGTGTCCCGGACGCGGGCGGCCTCGTCGGGGCCGGTGGCGGTGGGGCAGCTCCAGACGACCGCCGTGGGCTGCGCGCCGGAGCCGGTGTCGTCGAGGTCCACCCAGCCGGTGAGCGGGGCGGTGGCTCCGATGCCGGGGGCCGGTGTCCAGTCGAGGCGGTACAGGCCGTCCCGGCCCGCCGCGGCCGCCGCCAGCAGGTCCGGGGAGAGCGGGCGCAGCACCAACGACTCGGCGGACAGCACCGGCTGCCCGGTCGGGTCCCAGGCGTCCAGGCTCACGGCGTCGGGCCCGGCCGGGCCGATCCGGACGCGCAGTGCCGCGGCCCCGGTGGCGTGGGCGGTGACGCCGTTCCAGGAGAAGGGCAGCCGGGCGGGGCCGGGCCGGTCGTCGAGGAGGGCGGACGCCTGGAGGGCGCCGTCCAGCAGGGCCGGGTGGACGAGGTAACCGTCGCTGTCCGACTGCCGTTCGAGCGCGACCTCGGCGTAGACGTCGGTGCCGTCGCGCCAGGCGGCGCGCAGCCCCTGGAAGGCGGGGCCGTAGCGGTAGCCGGCCTCGGCGAAACGGTCGTACACGCCGTCCAGGTCGACCGGCTCGGTGCCGGCCGGCGGCCAGGTGGCGGGCGCGGACGGGCCGTCGGCGCCGTCGCCGGGGGCGAGGGTGCCGGTGGCGTGCGGGGTCCAGTCCGCGCCGGGGTCGGTCTCGGCCCGGGAGTACAGGCCGAGGGTTCGCCTGCCGCCGTCGTCGGGCGGGCCGAGGCGCAGTTGGACGTGGACGGCGTCCCGCTCGGGGAGGATCAGCGGGGCCTGGAGGGTCAGTTCGTCGACGAGGGCGCTGTCGGCCTCGTCGGCGGCGCTCAGGGCGAGTTCCAGGAAGGCGGTGCCGGGGAGCAGGTTCGTCCCGGAGACGACATGGTCGGCCAGCCACGGGTGCGTCCGGGTCGACAGCCGCCCGGTGAGGAGCCGCTCCCCGGAGTCGGCCAGATCGACGCTGGCGCCCAGCAGCGGGTGATCCGTGGCGCCCAGCCCGGCGGCGGACACGTCCCCGGTGCGGACGGGGGCGTCGAGCCAGTAGCGGGTGCGCTGGAAGGCATAGGTCGGCAGGTCCGCCGGCCGGCTCGTGCGGCCGAGGGCCGCCGGCCAGTCGACGGGCACGCCCTGGACATGGGCCTCGCCCAGCGACAGCAGCAGCCGGTCCCGGCCTCCGTCGTCGCGGCGCAGCGAGCCGACGACCACGCCCGTGACGGCGCCGTCCTCCAGGACCTCCTGGACGGCCGGGGCGAGCACGGGGTGCGGGCTCGACTCGACGAAGGTGGTGAATCCGGCGCCGGTCAGGGCCCGGACGGCGGGCTCGAACTCGACCGTGCCCCGCAGGTTGCGGAACCAGTAGTCGGCGGTGAGTTCGGGCCCCTCGATCCAGTCGGCCTCCAGGGTGGAGAACATCCGGGTGCCCGCCGTGGCGGGGGTGATGTCGGCGAGGACGTCGAGCAGTTCGGCGCGCAGGGGGTCCATCTCGGCGGAGTGGGACGCGTAGTCGACCTCGATGCGGCGGGCGCGTACGCCGTCCTTCTCGCAGGAGGCGAGGAGTTCGGCGAGGGCCACGCTCTCGCCCGCGACCACGGTGGAGCGCGGGCCGTTCACGGCGGCGACCGAGATCCTCTCGCCCCAGCCGGCCAGCAGCTCGCGGGTGCGGTCGGCGGGCAGCGCCACCGAGGCCATGCCGCCGTGCCCGGCGACGGCGCGCAGCAGCCTGCTGCGCAGGGCGACGACCTTGGCGCCGTCCTCCAGGGTGAGCGCCCCGGCGACGACAGCCGCCGCGATCTCGCCCTGGCTGTGGCCGAGTACGGCGTCCGGCTCGACGCCGAAGGACCGCCAGGTCTCGGCCAGCGACACCATGACGGCCCACAGCGCGGGCTGGACCACGTCCACCCGCTCCAGGTCCGTGGCGGAGGCCAGGACCCCGGTCAGGGACCAGTCGACGTGCGGGGCGAGGGCGCGTTCGCAGGCGGCCATGCGGGCGGCGAACACCGGCGAGGAGTCGAGCAGGTCCAGTGCCATGCCGGTCCACTGGGCGCCCTGGCCGGGGAAGACGAACACGGTGCGCCCGACGGCGGTGGCGGTGCCCCGGGCCACGGTGGCGAGGGGTGCGTCGGCTGCCAGGGCCCGCAGTCCGGCGGTCAGTTGCTCGCGGTCGCCGACGAGGACGGCCCGGTGGTCGTGCCGGGTGCGGGTGGTGGCGAGGGCCAGGCCGATGGCGGCGGCGTGCCCGGGGTGGGCGTCGGCGTGGCCGGCGAGCCGTTCGGCCTGGGCGCGCAGGGCTTCGGGGGTGTGGCCGGAGAGGACCCAGGGGACGGCGGGTTCCTCGGGGGGCGCGGGCTCCGTGACGTCCTCGTCGACGTGCTCCAGCACCAGGTGGGCGTTGGTGCCGCTCATGCCGAAGGAGGAGACTCCGGCGCGGCGGGGCCGGTCGGGGCCGGCGGGCCAGGAGCGCTCCTCGGTGAGCAGTTCCACCGCCCCGGCGGACCAGTCGACCTGCGGGGTCGGGGCGTCCACGTGCAGCGTCCGGGGCAGCACCCCGTGCCGCATCGCCTCCACCATCTTGATGACACCGCCCACGCCGGCGGCCGCCGAGGTGTGTCCGATGTTCGACTTCAACGACCCCAGCCACAGCGGCTGTTCCCGGTCCTGGCCGTAGGTGGCCAGCACCGCCTGCGCCTCGATCGGGTCCCCGAGCCGGGTTCCGGTGCCGTGCGCCTCGACGGCGTCCACGTCACCGGGTGAGAGCCGGGCGTCGGCGAGCGCCGCGCGGATCACGCGCTGCTGCGAGGGACCGTTGGGCGCGGTGAGCCCGTTGCTGGCGCCGTCCTGGTTGACCGCGCTGCCCCGCACGAGGGCCAGCACCCGGTGGCCGTTGCGGCGGGCGTCGGACAACCGCTCCAGCAGCACCATGCCCACGCCCTCGCCGAAGCCGACGCCGTCGGCGGCCGCGGCGAAGGGCTTGGAGCGGCCGTCGGAGGCAAGGCCACGCTGGCGGCTGAACTCGACGAACAGTTCGGGGCTGGACATGACGGTGACGCCACCGGCCAGGGCGAGTCCGCACTCGCCGGAGCGCAGCGCGCGCACCGCAAGATGCAGGGCGACCAGCGAGGACGAGCACGCCGTGTCGACGGTCACCGCCGGGCCCTCCAGGCCCAGGACGTAGGCGACGCGGCCGGAGACGACACTGCCCGAGTTGCCGGCGCCGAGGAAGCCCTCGACCTCCTCGGGGATGTGGGGCAGGAGCCGGGCCGCGTAGTCCTGGTGCATGACGCCGACGAAGACGCCGGTCGCGGTGGAGCGCAGCGTCGCCGGGTCGATGCCCGCGCGCTCCAGCGTCTCCCAGGAGGTCTCCAGCAGGAGCCTCTGCTGCGGGTCCATCGCGAGGGCCTCGCGGGGCGAGATGCCGAAGAAGCCCGCGTCGAACTCCGCCGCGTCGTACAGGAAGCCGCCTTCGCGCGCGTACGAGGTGCCGTGGCGTTCGCTGTCGGGGTCGTAGAGGGCGTCCAGGTCCCAGCCGCGGTCGGCCGGGAAGGCGGCGATGCCGTCGGTGCCGGTGGAGACCAGGTTCCACAGGTCCTCGGGCGAGCGGACGCCGCCGGGGTAGCGGCAGCCCATGGCGACGACGGCGATCGGGTCCTCGTCGGTCGCCGCTCCGCCGCCGCCGGCGGCCGTGACGGAGGTCGGCACGCGGCCGGTGTCCGCGCCCAGCAGTTCGCCGCCGAGGTGGGCCGCGAGAACCTCGGGGGTCGGGTGGTCGAAGACGAGGGTGGCGGGCAGCCGCAGTCCGGTGGCGTTGCCGAGGCGGTTGCGGAGGTCGACGGCGGCCAGCGAGTCGAAGCCGAGGTCCCGGAAGGCGCGGCCCGCCTCGACGGCCTCGGGCGACGGGTGGCCGAGCACGGCGGCGACCTGACCCCGGACCAGGTCGAGGAGTTCGCGGCGGCGGCCGGGGGCGTCCAGGGCGGCGAGCCGCTCGGCCAGGGGGCCCCGGTCACCCTCACCGTCGGTCGCGGAGGCCGGGGCGGCCTGGCGGCGGGCGGGCAGCCGGACCACGCCGTGCAGCAGACGGGGTACGGGTTCGCTCTCGGCGCGGGCGCGCAGCGCGGCCGTGTCCAGCCTGAGGGCCACCAGCAGCGGTTCGTCGACGGTGAGCGCGGAGTCGAGAAGAGCGAGGCCCTGCGCGTCGGTCAGCGGCGGCAGGCCCGAGCGGGCGATACGGCGGACCTCGTCGTCGCCGAGGTGCCCGGTCATGGCGCTGCGCCGCTCCCACAGCGTCCAGGCGACGGACCGCCCGGCCAGGCCCTGGGCCCTGCGGTGGTGGGCCAGGGCGTCCAGGAAGGCGTTGGCGGCGGCGTAGTTGCCCTGTCCGGGGCCGCCGAAGGTACCGGCGGCGGAGGAGAAGAGCACGAACGCCGCGAGGTCCAGGCCGGCGGTGAGCCGGTGCAGGTTGAGTGCCGCGTCGGTCTTGGGCCGCAGGACGGCGTCGACCCGCTCGGGGGTGAGCGAGGAGACGACTCCGTCGTCGAGCACTCCGGCGGCGTGTATGACGGCCGTCAACGGATGCCGTACGCCGGCCAGGACCTCGGCGAGCCGCTTCGCGTCGGCCGCGTCGCAGGCGACGACGCTCACCTCCGCACCGAGTGCGGCCAGTTCGTCGCGCAGTTCGGCCGCACCGGGGGCGTCCGGGCCACTGCGGCTGGTCAGCAGCAGGTGCCGTACGCCGTGTCCGGTGACGAGGTGACGGGCGACGCGGGCGCCGAGCAGACCGGTGCCGCCGGTGATCAGGACGGTGCCGTCGGGGTCCAGGGGCGGGGCCGCGTCGTCGTCCCGTACGGGGATCCTGGCCAGCCTGGGGACGAGGACCTCGGAGCCGCGCACCGCGAACTGCGTCTCGCCGGTGGCGGTGAGCACGGCGGCGAGGGCGGCCGGCAGGTCGGCGTCCGGGTCGAGGTCGACGAGGTGCAGGCGGTCCGGGTGCTCGGTCTGCGCGGAGCGCACCAGCCCCCACACCGCGCTGTGCGGCAGGTTCGGCACGTCCTCGCCGGGCCGGGCGGCGATCGCGCCGCGCGTGACCAGGACGAGCCGTGCCCCGGTGAACCGGTCGTCGGCGAGCCAGTCCTGGACGAGGGCGAGGGCGTCGTGCACCGCGGTGCGGGTGGTGTCGGCGAGCCCGTCGGCCTGGTCGTCCGGGGCCGCGCCGAGGTCGGCGAGGACGAACTCCGGCAGGGGCCCGTCGGCGTCGCGGAGCGCGGCGAGGTCCGCGTGGTGGGCGACTCCCCGGGTGTCCTCGGTGGGGCCCAGGACCGCCCAGGAGGCCGCCGTGGGGCCGGGCACCGGGCGGACCGGCGTCCAGCCGAGGCGGAACAGGGAGTCGTGGTGGCGTCCGGCGGTTGGAGCCGTGAAACTCCCGGTGCCGACCGGCCGCAGGGCCAGGCCCGCCACGGTCAGGACGGGCCGTCCGGCCTGGTCGAGGGCGCGCAGTGTCACCGTGTCGGGACCGGCCGGGGTGATGCGCATCCGCAGACCGGTCGCGCCCTGCGCGTGGAGGACGGCCCCGGTCCAGACGAACGGCATCCGGCCCTCGGCGGCCTCGCCGAGGCCGGTCGCGTGCAGGGCGCCGTCGAGGAGCGCGGGATGCAGCCCGAACCGTGCGGCCTCGGCCTGCAGCTCCGACGGCAGGCTCGCCTCCGCGAACACCTCCTCCCCCAGCCGCCACGCCGCACGCAGCCCCTGGAACGCCGGCCCGTACGCGAAGCCGCCCTCCGCGAAGCGCTCGTACAGCCCGTCCAGTTCCACGGGGACCGCGCCGGCCGGCGGCCACACCGCGGGATCGCCCGGGGCCGCCTCCTCGGTGGCGGGACCCAGCAGCCCCCGGGCGTGGCACGTCCACGGCAGGTCGTCGGTGCCGTCCGGGCGGGCGTGCAGGCTCAGCGGGCGACGCCCGTCCCGGTCGGGGGCGCCGACGGCGAGTTGTACAGCGACGCCGCCCTCCGGGGGCAGGACGAGCGGGGCCTCCAGAGTGAGTTCCTCGACCTGGCCGCAGCCGACCTGGTCGCCCGCGCGGACCGCCAGCTCCAGGAAGGCGGTGCCGGGCAGCAGGGCGGCGGCACGGACGGCGTGGTCGGCGAGCCAGGGGTGGGTGCGGGTGGAGAGACGGCCGGTGAGGAGCAGTCCGTCCCCGTCGGCGAGGGCGACGACCGCACCGAGCAGCGGGTGGTCGGCGGCGGCGAGCCCGGCCGAGGCCATGTCGCCCTGGGGCGCGGCGGAGTCCTCCAGCCAGTACCGGCGGCGCTGGAACGCGTACGTCGGCAGGTCGGCCCGGCGGGTGCGCCATCCGGCGTAGGCGGCACGCCAGTCGACGCGTACGCCGTGGACGTACAGCTCGCCGACGGCGGCGAGGAACCTGGCCCGGCCGCCGTCGTCCCGACGCAGCGTGCCGATGACCACCGCCTCGTCGGCCCCGGCCGCCCTGGCGGTCTCCTCCATCGGGACGGTGAGCACCGGGTGGGGGCTGACCTCGACGAGGACGTGGTGGCGGGCGGCCAGCAGGGCGCGGGTGGTCTGTTCGAACTCGACGGTCCGGCGCAGGTTGCGGTACCAGTAGCCGGCGTCGAGGCCGGTGGTGTCGAGCGGCTCGCCGGTGACGGTCGAGTAGAAAGGGATGTCGGAGGGGCGGGGGGTGATGTCGGCCAGCAGCCGGAGCAGTTCGTCGTGGATGCGCTCGACGTGGGCGCTGTGCGAGGCGTAGTCGACGGGGATCCGCCGGACTCTGAGGTCGCGGGCGGTGAGCCGGTCGATCAGGTCGTCCAGCGCCGGCCGGTCGCCGGAGACGACCACGGAGGCGGGCCCGTTGACGGCCGCGACGGACAGCCGGTCGTCCCCGTTGGCCAGCAGGGCGCGGACCTCGTCGACCGGCAGCGGCACGGACGCCATGCCGCCGGCCCCGGCGAGCGCGACGATGGCCCTGCTGCGCAGCGCGACGACCTTGGCGCCGTCCTCCAGGGACAGCGCCCCGGCGACCACGGCGGCGGCGATCTCGCCCTGGCTGTGCCCGGCGACCGCGGACGGCTCGACACCGTACGACCGCCACAGCGCGGCAAGCGACACCATCACGGCCCACAGCGCGGGCTGGACCACGTCGACGCGGTCCAGCGGCGGGGTGCCGGGGGCGTCGCGCAGTACGTCGGTCAGGGACCAGTCGGTGTGGGGGGCCAGGGCGCGTGCGCAGTCGGCGATCCGCTCCGCGAAGACGGGGGCGGTGTCGAGGAGTTCGGCTGCCATGCCGGTCCACTGCGAGCCCTGGCCGGGGAAGACGAACACGGTGTCGGCTCCGGGGGCGCCGGTCCCGCGGACCAGTCCCGGCTCGGGGGCGTCCTCGGCCAGGGCCCGCAGGCCGCGCAGGAACCCCTCCTCGTCGGCGGCGACCACGACGGCACGGTGTTCGAGGGCGGCCCGGGTGGTGGCCAGGGCGTGGCCGATGTCGAGGGGCCGTTGTCCGGGGTGCGTGTCGAGGTGGGCGGCGAGGCGGCGGGCCTGGGCGCACAGGGCCTCGCGGCTGCGGGCGGAGACGGGCCAGGGGAAGGCGGTCGGGCGGCCGGACTCGTCGGTGGCATCGGGCTCGTCGATGGTGTCGGGCTCGGTTCCCGGGGCCGTGGCCGACTCGGGCTCGGACTCGGGCTCGGCCTGTTCGAGGACGACGTGTCCATTGGTGCCGCTGATCCCGAAGGACGACACGGACGCCCGGCGCGGTGCACCGGTCTCCGGCCAGGGCACCGCCTCGGTGACCAGTTCCACCGCGCCCGAGGACCAGTCGACGGTGGGGGTGGGCCGCTCGGCGTGCAGGGTGGGCGGCACGACGCCCCGGCTCATCGCCATCACCATCTTGATGACACCGCCGACGCCCGCCGCGGCCTGGGTGTGGCCCATGTTGGACTTCAGCGAGCCGAGCAGCAGGGGCCGGTCGGCGGGCCGGTCCTGCCCGTACGTGGCCAGCAGGGCCTGTGCCTCGATGGGGTCGCCGAGCGGCGTACCGGTGCCGTGCGCCTCGACCACGTCGACGTCGGCGGGGGTGAGCCCGGCGTCGGCGAGCGCCCGTCGGATGACCCGCTGCTGGGCGGGCCCGTTGGGGGCGGTCAGGCGGCTGCTCGCGCCGTCCTGGTTGACGGCGGTGCCGCGTACCAGGGCGAGCACGGGGTGACCGTTGCGGCGGGCGTCGGAGAGCCGCTCCAGCAGGAGCATGCCGACGCCCTCGCCCCAGCCGGTGCCGTCGGCCCCTGCGGCGAAGGACTTGCAGCGGCCGTCGGCGGCGAGCCCGCCCTGCCGGCTCATCTCGACGAACGGCACCGGTGTCGACATGATCATGGCGCCGCCGGCCAGCGCCAGCCCGCACTCCTGGCGGCGCAGGGCCTGTGCGGCCAGGTGCAGGGCGACGAGGGAGGACGAGCAGGCCGTGTCCACCGTCACCGCCGGGCCCTCCAGGCCGAAGGTGTAGGAGAGGCGGCCGGAGGCGACGCTGTCGGAGTTGCCGTTGCCGATGTACCCCTGGATGTCGTCCGGGACCTGGCGCAGCCGTAGTCCGTAGTCCTGGTACATCACGCCGACGAAGACCCCGGTGTCGCTGCCGCGCAGCGCGCCCGGGTCGAGGCCCGCTCGTTCGAAGGCCTCCCAGGTGGTCTCCAGCAGCAGCCGCTGCTGCGGGTCCATGGCGAGCGCCTCGCGGGGCGAGATGCCGAAGAAGCCGGGGTCGAAGTCGGCGGCGTCGGTGAGGAATCCGCCTTCGGCGGCGTAGGTCGTGCCGGGGCGTTCCCGGTCGGGGTCGTGCAGGGCGCCGAGGTCCCAGCCTCGGTCGGCGGGGAAGCCGGCGACGGCGTCGGTGCCGGAGGCGACGAGCTGCCACAGCTCCTCGGGGGAGACGACGCCGCCCGGGTAGCGGCAGCCCATGCCGACGATGGCCACGGGTTCCTGCTGCCGGGCCTCCACCTCCTGCAGTCGGCGCCGGGTGCGGTGCAGGTCGGCCGCGACCCGCTTGAGGTAGTCGCGGAGCTTGTCGTCGTTGAGTGTGCCGTCAGTCACTGTGCACCGTCACCTTCGGGGCCTTCGTGCGGGAGGGGCCGGGCGTGGGGAGCCGCCGTCGCGCGGATGGGGGCAGGGGGTTCACGACATGCCGAGTTCGTTGTCGATGAACTCGAAGAGCTCGTCGTCGCTGGCCGTGTCCATCCGCTCCTCCAGGCGGTCCTGCGCCGCGCCACCGGTTCCCGGGCGCAGCCTGCTGATCAGTTCCTCGAGCCGGCCGAGCAGCTCCGGCCCGGCCGTGCCGTTGTCCAGGGCGCCTTCCAGCAGGCCGAGTTCGGCCAGGCCCGCGGTGTCGGCGGCGAGATCGGGTCCGGCGCTCTCGGGAGCGAGTTCGACGGACAGCTGGCGGGCGATGGCCGCTGAAGTGGGGTGGTCGAAGAGCAGGGTGGCGGGCAGCCTGAGGCCGGTGGCGGCGCCGAGCCGGTTGCGCAGTTCGACCGCGGTCAGCGAATCGAAGCCCAGTTCCAGCAGGCCGCGTTCGGCGTCCACCGAGGCGGGGCCGGGGTAGCCGAGCACGGTGGCGGCGTGCCCGCGCACCAGGTCGAGCAAGGTCCGTTCGCGCCGCTGCTCGGGCTGGCCGGCCAGGGTGCGGCGCAGGGTGTCGGCCGCGTCCGGGGCCGCCTCGCCGACCGCCGCGCTACGGCGGGCGGGCGGGCGCATGAGTCCGCGCAGCAGCGCCGGAACGCCGCCGGTGCCGGTCTGGGCGGCCAGGGCCCCGGTGTCCAGCCGCAGCGGCAGGACGACGGGTTCGCCGGTGGCGTTGGCCGAGTCGAACAGGGCCGCGCCCTCGGCCGGGGAGAAGGCGACGATGCCGCCGCGGGCGATGCGCCGGAAGTCGGCCTCGTCGAGGCCTCCGCTCATGCCGCCCTTGTTCGCCCACAGGCCCCAGGCGAGCGACGCGGCCGGCAGGCCGTTCGCCCGGCGGTGGTGGGCCAGCGCGTCCAGGAAGGCGTTGGCCGCCGCGTAGTTGCCCTGGCCCATGCCACCGAAGATCCCGGCGATGGAGGAGAACACCACGAACGCCGACAGGTCCATGCCCTCGGTCAGCTCGTGGAGGTTCCAGGCCGCGTCGACCTTGGGCCGCAGGGCGGTGTCCAGCCGGGCCGGCGTCATCGCGTCCACGACCCCGTCGGCGATGGTCCCCGCCGCGTGCACGACGGCGGTCAGCGGGTGGGCCTCCGGCAGCGAGCCGAGCAGCCGGGCCAGTGCGTCCCGGTCGGCGGCGTCGCAGGCCACGACCTCCGCGTGGGCGCCGAGTGCGGCGAGGTCGACGACCAGTTCGGCGGCGCCCTCGGCGGCGGGGCCCCGGCGGCTGGTGAGCAGCAGGCGCTTCACGCCGTGTTCGGCGACCAGGTGATGGGCGAGGACGGAGCCGATGGCGCCGGTGCCGCCGGTGATCAGGACCGTGCCGGGGCGTCCCCAGTCGGGTGTCTCCGACTGCTCGGCCGCGGGTACGCGGGCGAGCCGGGCGATGTGCGCACGGCCCTCGCGCAACGCCAGTTGGGGTTCGCCGGATGCGACGGCGGCGACGAGAGCGTCCCTGGAGGCCTCCGTCCCGTCGAGGTCGACGAGGACGAAACGGCCGGGGTTCTCGGTCTGCGCGGACCGCGCCAGCCCCCGTACGGCGGCGTGGGTCAGGTCCGGCGCGTCGCCGTCGGCGCTCGTCGGGACGCCGCCCCGGGTGACGAGCACCAGCTTGGCGTCGGCGAAGGTGTCGTCGGCCAGCCAGTCCTGTACGAGGGTGAGGGTCAGGCCGGTGACGTGCCGTACGGCGTCGGCCCTGCCCAGCCCCTCCGGTGCGGCGGGGACATGGGCGAGGACGGCCGTGGGCCGGGCGGCTCCCTCGGCGATCTCCCGGGAGAGCGCCTTGAGGTCGGTGGCGGAGCGGGTGATGCGGTGAGCCGCCCAGTCGGGTGCCTCGGCGCCGATGACGGCCCAGGCGTCGGAGCCGGCGTCGGCCGACTGGGGCAGTGTCGGCCATTCGAGGCGGTACAGGTCGTCGTGGTGCGCGGTCCGGGCGGCGCGCACCTGGTCCGGGGAGACCGGGCGGAGCACGAGGGACCGGATGGAGGCGACCGGTTGCCCGGCCGTGTCGGTGGCCTGGACGGAGACCGCGCTGTTGCCCGCGGGGGTCAGTCGGATGCGCAGGGCGCGGGCCCCGGAGGCGTGCAGGCGTATGCCGTTCCAGGAGAACGGCAGCCACCCCTGCTCGGTGCCTTCGAGGACGCCGAAGATCAGCGCGTGCAGGGCGCTGTCGAGGAGTGCGGGATGCAGCCCGAACCGCGCGGCCTCGGCCTGCTGTTCGGACGGCAGGCTCGCCTCCGCGTACACCTCGTCCCCGAGCCGCCACACCTCGCGCAGCCCCTGGAACGCGGGTCCGTATCCGAAGCCGCCTTCGGCGAACCGCTCGTACAGCCCGTCCAGTTCCACGGGCTCCGCGCCGGCCGGCGGCCATGTCACGGGGTCGCCCCCCGGTGCCTCCTCGGTGGCGGGGACCAGCAGCCCCCGGGCGTGGCAGGTCCACGGCTGGTCGGCGGACGAGGCGTCCTCGGCGCGGGTGTGGACGCTGACCGGCCGGGCGCCCGAGGCGTCCGGCGCGCCGACGGAGAGCTGGAGGACCACCGCGCCGCGCGCGGGGATCACCAGCGGGGCCTCCAGGGTGAGTTCCTCGACCTGGCCGCAGCCGACCTGGTCACCCGCCCGTACCGCCAGTTCGAGCAGGGCGGTGGCCGGGAGGAGGGCGGTGCCGTAGACGCCGTGGTCGGCCAGCCACGGGTGGGTGCGTACCGACAGCCGGCTGGTGAACAGGACCCCGTCGGTGTCGGCGAGCGGGACGGCCGCGCCCAGCAGCGGGTGATCGGCCGGGAGGAGCCCGGCGGCGGCCATGCCGCCGGCCGGTGCGGTGGCCTCCAGCCAGTAGCGCTCGCGCTGGAAGGCGTAGGTGGGCAGGTCGACGCGCCCGGTCGTGCCGGTGGCGCCGGCGTCCAGCACCGTCGGCCAGTCCACCGCCGTACCCCGGACGTGGAGGTGGGCGAGTGCGTCGGTCACGGCACGGGACTCCGGCCGGTCCTTGCGCAGCAGCGGCACCAGGGCGCCCGCGGCCGACGGGTCCGCGAGGTCCGCCGGGTTCTCGGCGAGGCAGTCGCGTCCCATGGCGGTCAGCGAGCCGTCGGGACCGAGTTCGAGGTAGGTGACGGCGCCCTCGGCGGCGAGCCGCCGCATGCCGTCGTGGAAGCGCACCGTCTCACGAACGTGCCGCACCCAGTACTCGGGCGACATCAGCTGCTCGGGGGTGGCCAGTTCACCGGTGACGTCGGAGACCAGGGGGATGAGCGGCGCCCGGAGGTCCAGGCGCTCGGCGACCCGCCGGAACTCGTCGAGCATGCCGTCCATGTGCGGCGAGTGGAACGCGTGGCTGACGGTGAGCCGCCGGGCCTTGCCGCCGCGTGCGCGCCACTGCTCGGCGATGTCCAGGACGGCGTCCTCGTCGCCGGAGACGACGACGGAGGCCGGACCGTTGACGGCGGCCACCGCGACCCGGCCCTCGTGGGAGGCGAGCAGTCCGGCGGCGTCCTCCTCGGAGGCGGTCAGCGCGACCATGGCGCCGCCCTCGGGCAGTGCCTGCATCAGCCGGCCCCGGGCGGCGACCAGTGCGGCGGCGTCGGGCGCCGACAGCACCCCGGCCACATGCGCGGCCGCCAGTTCGCCGATCGAGTGCCCGAACAGCAGGTCCGGCACCACGCCCCAGTGTTCTACGAGACGGAAGAGGGCGACCTCGATCGCGAAGAGCGCCGGCTGTGTGTACTCCGTGCGGTCCAGCAGGGCCGCCTCGGGCGACCCGGCGGGGGCGAAGGCCACCTCGCGCAGCGGCCGGTCGAGCAGCGGGGCGAACTCGGCGCAGATCGCGTCGAAGGCGTCCGCGAAGACCGGGTGGCGGGCGTACAGTTCGGCGCCCGTCCCGGCGCGCTGGCTGCCCTGCCCGGCGAAGAGGAACGCGGTCCGGCCCACCACGGCCGTGCCCTGCGTGACGCCGGGCGCGCCGCCGGCGGCGGCGAGCGCCTTGAGGCCGTCGAGCAGCGCCTCGCGGTTGTCGCCCACGACGGCGCCCCGGTACTCGAAGGCGCTGCGGCCCGTGGCCAGCGTGAGTGCGACGTCGGCCGGACGCAGGGCGGGACGGGCGTCGACGTGCTCCAGCAGCCGCCCGGCCTGGGCCCGCAGGGCGACCCGGCTGCGCGCCGACAGCAGCCACGGCACCACGGCGGCCGCGCCGTCGCCGTCGCCGGGCTCGTCCTGCTCCCCGGCGGGCCGCTCGTCGGCGCCCACCGGAGCCGTCACGCCGTCCTGCATGTGCTCGTCCGGGACGTGTTCCAGGATCGTGTGCGCGTTGGTGCCGCTGACGCCGAAGGACGAGATCGCGGCCCGGCGCGGTCGCCCGTGGTCGGGCCAGGGGGTGTCCTCGGTGAGCAGCGACACGGCGCCCGCCGACCAGTCGACGAACGGGGTCGGTGCGTCGACGTGGAGGGTCCGCGGCAGGACTCCGTGCCGCATGGCCAGCACCATCTTCTGCAGGCCCGCGATGCCGGCGGCGGCCTGGGCGTGCCCGATGTTGGACTTCAGCGAGCCGAGCAGCAGCGGCCGGTCCGCGGGGCGGTCCTGGCCGTACGTCGCGAGCAGCGCCTGCGCCTCGATCGGGTCACCGAGCCGGGTGCCCGTACCGTGCGCCTCCACCGCGTCGACATCCGCGCTGTCGAGCCCTGCGGAGGCGAGGGCCTGGCGGATGACGCGCTGCTGGGAAGGGCCGTTGGGGGCGGTGAGACCGTTGCTGGCGCCGTCCTGGTTGACCGCCGAGCCCCGCACCAGGGCGAGCACCGGGTGGCCGTTGCGCCGGGCGTCGGAGAGCCGTTCCAGGACGACCATGCCGGCGCCCTCGGCCCAGGCGGTGCCGTCGGCCGCGGCGGCGAAGGGCTTGCAGCGGCCGTCGGCGGCGAGCCCGCGCTGCCTGCTGAACTCGATGAACGCGCCGGGGGTGGACATCACCGTGACACCGCCCGCGAGGGCGAGCGAGCACTCGCCGCCGCGCAGCGCCTGGGCCGCGAGGTGCACGGCGACCAGCGAGGACGAGCAGGCCGTGTCGACGGTGACCGCCGGTCCTTCGAGGCCGAGGGTGTAGGCGATCCGGCCGGAGGCGACGCTGCCCGCGCTGCCGATGCCGAGGTAGCCCTCGATCTCCTCGGTGGGCTGCTGGACGCGGGAGCCGTAGTCGCGGTAGCTGGAGCCCACGAAGACCCCGGCCCGGCTGCCCTTCAGTGACGCCGGGTCGATACCGGCCCGTTCGAACGCCTCCCAGGAGATCTCCAGGAGCAGCCGCTGCTGCGGGTCGATCGCCAGCGCCTCACGCGGTGAGATCCCGAAGAACGCCGGGTCGAAGTGGTCCGCGTCGTGCAGGAAGCCGCCATGGCGGGCGTACGTCCGGCCGACCTTCCCCGGGTCGGGGTCGTACAGCTCGTCGAGGTCCCAGCCCCGGCCGGTGGGGAACTCGGTGATGGCGTCGGAGCCCGACGTCACCAGCCGCCACAGGTCCTCCGGGGTCGTGACGCCGCCGGGGTAGCGGCAGCTCATCGCGACGACGGCGATGGCGTCGTCGTCGGCCACCGCGGCCGGCGCGGATGCGGTGGCCGGTACGGGTGCCGTACCGCCGAGTTCGGACCGTACGTGGTCCACCAGGGCGGTGACGGTGGGGTGGTCGAAGACCAGGGTGACCGACAGGCGCAGTCCGGTGGCCTCGGAGAGCCGGTTGCGCAGGTCGACCGCGGTGAGCGAGTCGAAGCCGAGGTCCTTGAAGACCCGGTCGGGGTCGATGCCGGCGGGGTCGGGGTAGCCGAGGACGGCGGCGACCTCGGTGGCGACCAGGCGGGTCAGTTCCTCCTGCCGCTCCTGTGCGGACAGGGCCGCGAGGCGGGCGGCGAGGGAGTCCGCCTCCGTCTCCTGCCGGTCGGCGCCGCCGGCGGCCAGGATGTCGCGGGCGTCGGGCAGGTCGCGCAGGGCGGCGCTGGGCCGCAGGGCGGTGTAGGCCGGCACGAAGCGGTCCCAGGCGAAGTCGCAGAGCACCAGCCTGGGCTCGGACCGGCCCATGGCCTGTTCCAGGGCGGTGACCGCCAACTCCGGGTCCATCGGCGGAAGCCCGTTGCGCACCAGCCGTTCGCGGGCCGAGTCGGCGGCGCTGTCCCCCGCCCACAGGCCCCAGGCCACGGAGGTGGCCGGCAGACCGAGCGAGCGCCGCTGCTCGGCGAGGGCGTCCAGGAACGCGTTGGCCGCGGCGTAGCTGCCCTGTCCGGTGCCGCCGAGGGTGCCGGCGAGCGAGGAGAACAGGACGAACGCGGTCAGGTCCAGGTCGCGGGTGAGGGCGTCCAGGTTGAGGGCGGCGTCCATCTTGGGGCGCAGGACCCCGGCGGCCCGCTCGGGGGTGAGGGTGTCGAGGACGCCGTCGTCCAGGAGGCCGGCGGCGTGCACGACGGTGCGCAGGGGGCGGTCGTCGGGGATGTCAGCGAGCAGGGCGGCGAGGGCGTCCCGGTCGGCGGCGTCGCAGGCGGCGACCGTCGTCTCGGCGCCGAGGCCGGCGAGTTCGGCGACCAGTTCCGCCGCACCGGGCGTGTCGGGGCCGCGGCGGCCGGTGAGCAGCAGGTGCCGGGCGCCGGAACGGGCGAGCCGGCGGGCGACGTGGGCGCCGAGGGCGCCGGTGCCGCCGGTGATCAGCACCGTGCCGTCGAGCTCGAAGGCGTCCGCCGTCGTCTCCTCGGCCGGCCGGGCCCGGACGAGCCTGCGGCCGTAGACGCCCGAGGGCCGGATCGCGATCTGGTCCTCGCCGTCGAGATCCGCCAGTACGGCGGCCAGCCTGGTGCCGGCGCGTTCGTCCAGGTCTGAGGGCAGATCGAGCATTCCGGCCCAGCGTTCCGGGTACTCCACGCCGGCCACGGCGCCGAGTCCCCACAAAGTCGCCTGGGCGGGTGCGGTGAGGGCGTCGGAGCGTCCGACGGACACCGCGCCCGAGGTCGCGGACCACAGGGGGGCGTTGATCCCGGCGTCGCCGAGCGCCTGGAGGAGGGTGGTGGTGAGGGCGAGCCCGGTCGGCAGAGACGTCCCGTCGGTGTACGGCTGCTCGGCGAGGGCGAGCAGCGAGAGCACGCCGCCGTCCGGGGCGGTCGCGGCGCCCAGCCGGGCGGCGAGTTCGGCCCGGTCGGTGCCGGTGGTGCCGATCTCGACGGGTACGGCGGTGGCGCCGTGCCGTTCGAGGGCGCGCAGCGCGCCCGCCGCGACGGGGTGGCCGGCGGCGCCGGTCGGTACGACGACCCACCAGGTGCCGGTGAGGGCGGGGGTGCCGGGGGTGAGGTGCAGGGGCTTGAAGGTGACGTGGTAGCGCCAGCCGTCGATGATGGTGCGACCGCGGCGGCCGCGCTGCCAGTCGGCGAGCGCGGGGAGCACCCCGTCGAGGGAGGCACGGGCGGTCGCGTCCTCGTCCGGCAGGTTCAGCGCGGCGGCGACGGCGGGCAGGTCGTGCCGTTCGACGGCGTCCCAGAAGGCCGTGTCGGCGGGCTGGGCACCGCCCTCCCCCACAGCGGGTGCCGTCGTCGGCTCCAGCCAGTACCGCCGGCGCTGGAAGGCGTAGGTGGGCAGTTCGACGGGGCGGGCGTCGGTGCCCGCGAACACGGCCCGCCAGTCCACCGGGACACCGTGGACGTGCGGCCCGGCGAGCGCGGTCAGGAACCGGCCGGGGCCGCCGTCGTCGGTGTGCAGCGTGCCCGTGACGAGCCCGGCGACCTCCGCCGCCTCCAGGCTCTTCTCCACCCACACCGCCAGCACCGGGTGCGGGCTGACTTCGACGAAGGTGTCATGGCCGGCGTCGATCAGCGCGGCGACCGCGCGGTGGAACTCCACGGGCTCGCGGAGGTTGCGGTACCAGTACGCGGTGTCCAGGGCCGTGGTGTCGAGGGCGCCGCCGGTGACGGTGGAGTAGAAGGTGATGTCGGTCCGGCGCGGTGTCACCCCGGCGAGGGCGTCCAGCAGTTCCCGGCGCAACCCGTCCACCTGGGGCGAGTGCCCGGCGAAGGTGACGCCCGGGATCATCCAGCGCATGACGCCGTCCTCGGACAGCCGGTCGCCGAACTCCTCCAGGGCCTCCGGGTCGCCGGAGACGGTCACGGCGGCGGGCCCGTTCACGGCGGCGACGGACAGCCGGTCGTCCCAGGGCGCCATCCGCTCGCGCACCTGGTCGTCCGGGAGCGCGACGAAGAGCATCGCGCCCCGGTCGACCAGCGTGGTCAGGATCCGGCTGCGCAGGGCGACGATCCTGGCGCCGTCCTCCAGGGAGATCGCCCCCGCCACCACGCCGGCGGCGATCTCCCCCTGGCTGTGCCCGATCACCGCCGACGGCTCGACACCGCAGGACCGCCAGAGCGCGGCCAGCGACACCATCACCGAGAACAGCACCGGCTGGACCACGTCGACCCGGTCGAGCGGCGGGCTGTCGGGTTCCCCGCGCAGCACATCGGTCAACGACCAGTCCACGTACGGCGACAGAGCCCGCTCGCACTGCGCCACCCGCTCCGCGAAGACCGGGGCCGAGTCCAGCAGCTCCACCGCCATGCCCGCCCACTGCGAACCCTGACCGGGAAAGACGAAGACGGTACGGCCCGGCGTGGCCGCGGTGCCGTGGACCACCGCGGGGTCGTTCTGTCCGGCGGCGAGTGCGGCCAGGCCCGTGAGCAGGGTGGCCTGGTCGGTGCCGACGACGACGGCACGGTGTTCGAAGGCGGACCTGGCGGTGGCCAGGGTGAGGCCGACGTCGTGGGGCCGCAGTTCCGGACGGTCCGTCAGATGGGCGTGCAGCCGCGCGGCCTGCTCGCGCAGCGCTTCCGGGGTCCGGCCGGAGAGCAGCCACGGCACGACGGCCCCGGGGGCGTTGCCCTCGGGCGCCTCCCCCGGCTCCTCGCCGTACGGCTCCTCGATGATCACGTGGGCGTTGGTGCCGCTGAGCCCGAAGGAGGAGACGCCGGCGCGGCGCGGGTGGCCGTTGCGGGTCCACGGCCGGGGCTCCGTCAGGAGTTCCACGGCGCCCACGGACCAGTCGACGTTGGGGGTCGGCTCCTCGGCGTGCAGGGTGCGGGGCAGTACGTCGTGGCGCATCGCCTCGACCATCTTGATGATCCCGGCGACGCCCGCGGCGGCCTGGCTGTGCCCGATGTTGGACTTCAGCGAGCCGAGCAGCAGCGGCCGGTGCGCGGGGCGGTCCTGGCCGTACGTCGCGAGCAGCGCCTGCGCCTCGATCGGGTCGCCGAGCCGGGTGCCCGTGCCGTGCGCCTCCACGACGTCGACCTCGGCCGGGGCCACGCCCGCGCCGGCCAGCGCGCTGCGGATGACCCGCTGCTGCGCCAGGCCGCTGGGGGCGGTCAGCCCGTTGCTGGCCCCGTCCTGGTTGACGGCCGAGCCCCGCACGAGGGCGAGCACACGGTGGCCGTTGCGGCGGGCGTCCGACAGCCGCTCCAGGAGCAGCAGTCCGACGCCTTCGGCCATGCCGAAGCCGTCGGCGTCGGCGCCGAAGGACTTGCAGCGGCCGTCCGCGGCGAGACCGCGCTGTCGGCTGAAGCCGGTGAAGGACAGCGGGGTGCCCATGACGGTCACACCGCCCGCGAGCGCCAGGGAGCACTCGCCGGAGCGCAGGGCCTGGGCCGCCAGGTGCACGGCGACCAGCGAGGACGAGCAGGCCGTGTCGACGGTGACCGCCGGTCCTTCGAGGCCGAGGGTGTAGGCGATCCGGCCGGACAGAATGCTGGTGGAGATACCGGCGATGAGGTGCCCCTCCACCTCCTCGGGTACGTCGCTCAGGCCGCCGTAGCCCTGGTAGGCGGCGCCGGCGAACACGCCGACCTGTCCGCCGCGCAGGGAGGCGGGGTCGATGCCGGCCCGCTCCAGGGCCTCCCAGGAGGTCTCCAGGAGCAGCCGCTGCTGCGGGTCCATGGCCAGCGCCTCGCGCGGCGAGATCCCGAAGAAGGCGGGGTCGAACTGCCCCGCGTCGTAGAGGAATCCGCCTTCGGAGCTGTAGGTCGTACCGGGCCGGTCGGGGTCGGTGTCGTAGAGGCCGTCCAGGTCCCAGCCGCGGTCGGCGGGCAGTGCGGAGATGACGTCCCGGCCCTCGGCGACGAGCCGCCAGAGGTCCTCCGGGGTGCGGACGTCACCGGGGTAGCGGCAGCTCATGCCGACGATGGCGATCGGGTCGTCGGCGTCGGCGAGCACATGGGCGGGCACGGCCGGCACGGCCGGGGCGGCCGTGTCGGGGCCGAGGAGTTCCTCGCGCAGATGCCGGGCGAGCGCGTCGGCCGAGGCGTAGTCGAAGAGGACCGTGAGCGGGAGCCGCAGACCGGTGGCGGCGTTGAGCCGGTTGCGCATCTCCACGGCGGTCAGCGAGTCGAAGCCCAGTTCACGGAACGCGCGTTCGGGAGCGATGGCATCGGCGGAGCCGTGGCCGAGCACGGCGGCCGCGTGGCCGCGTACGAGGTCGGTGAGCAGGCGGTCGCGGTCGGCGGGGGGCAGGTCCGCGATGCGGTCGCGCAGCGAGGAGGCGGTGTCGTCGCCGTCCTGGCCGGGCGCGGTCTCCTCGGCGAGCGCGCGGCGGACCTCGGGCAGGTCGCCGATGAGCGGGCTGGGCCGGGCCGAGGTGAACACGGGCGCGAAGCGGTCCCAGTCGACGGCGGTGACGAGGACGACGGTCTCGTCGTCGGTCAGGACCTGCTGGAGCCCGGTCAGTGCGACCTGGGGGGCCATGAAGGGGATGCCCCGGCTGCGCAGTTGCTCCTCGACGAGGTTGGCGGCCATGCCCGCGCCGCCCTCGGGGTCCCAGATGCCCCACACCACGGAGGTGGCGGTGCGGCCCCGGGCCCGGCGCCGGTCCGCGAGCGCGTCGAGGTGGGCGTTGGCGGCGGCGTACGCGCCGTGGTCGCCGCTGCCCCAGACGCCGGAGATGGAGGAGAACAGGACGAAGGAGTCCAGGTCGTCCCGGTCGAAGACGGCGTCGAGGTTCTCCGCGCCGGCGACCTTGGCGTAGAGGATGTCGGCGAACTCGTCGGGGTCGGTGTCGGACAGCGGCACGAGCAGGCCCGTGCCGGCGGCGTGGATGACGGCCCTGATCCGGGTGCCGTCCTGTTCGAGCCCGGCCACCAGTTCGGCGAGCCGGTCGCGGTCGGCGACGTCGCAGGCGGCGACGGTGACCCGGGTGCCGAGCGCGGTCAGCTCGGCGGTGAGGTCGGCCGCGCCGGGGGTGTCGGCGCCCCGGCGGCCGACCAGCACGAGGTGCTCGGCACCGCCCTCGGCCAGCCAGCGCGCGAGGTGCGCGCCCACGCCGCCGGTGCCGCCGGTGACCAGGACCGTGCCGCGCGGCTGCCAGGCGTCCGCGCGGGCGGGGTCGGCGGGCCGGGCGCGGACCAGCCGCCGGCCGTACGCGCCGGAGTGGCGTACGGCGACCTGGTCCTCGTCGTCCCGGCCGGCCAGGACGCCGCACAGCCGGCCGGCGGCCCGCTCGTCGAGCGTGTCGGGCAGGTCGACCAGACCACCCCAGCGCTGCGGGTGCTCCAGCGCGGCGCACCGGCCGAGGCCCCAGACCATGTGCTGTCCGGGACTGGTCACCGCGTCGTCGCGGCCCGTCGTGACCGCCCCCCGGGTGGCGCACCAGAGCGGGGCGGTGACGCCGGCGTCGCCCAGGGCCTGCACGAGGGTCAGGGTGAGCGCGAGGCCGAGGGGAAGGTGGGGGTGGCTCGGGTGGGGGCGCTCGTCGAGGGCGACCAGGGAGAGGACGCCGTGGACGGGGCCGGTGCTCGCCTCGGCCAGGTGCGCGGTCAGCGCGGCCCGGTCGGCGTGGGCCTCGGTCAGGACGACGGGCACGGGGACAGCGCCGGCCTCGCGCAGCGCCCGGACCACGGCGTCCCGCGCCGGGTCGCCCTCCGTGCCGTCGGTGACCGCCACCAGCCAGGTGCCGGTCGGGGCGTCGGCGGTGCGGCCGGCCGGGGCGTCGGCGAGGGGCCGCCAGTCGACCCGGTAGCGCCAGGAGTCCACAGTCGCGCGTTCGTCGCGCCGCCTGCGCCAGTCGGCCAGGGCGGGCAGGACGACGGTCAGTGGATCCTCGGGGCGGACGCCGAGCGTCGTGGTGAGCGCCGGGAGGTCCTGTCCGCCGACGCTCTCCCAGAAGGCGGCGTCCGCCGGGTCGGTGGCGGCGGTGTCCTCGGCGTCGGCCGAAGGCCGTTCCAGCCAGTACCTGCGCCGTTGGAAGGGGTACGTGGGCAGGTCGACGGTGTCGCCCGGGTGCCCGGCGAGCAGGGTGTCCCAGTCCGGCGCGAGTCCGCCGGTGTGGGCCTCGGCCAGGGAGAGCAGGAACCGGTCCAGGCCGCCCTGCTCGCGGCGGAGGGTGCCGACGGCGACGGCGTCGGACTCCTCGGCCTCGGCGGTCTGGCTGATGCCGACGGTGAGCACCGGGTGGGCGCTGGACTCGACGAAGAAGCGGAAGCCCTGGGCGAGCAGGGTGCGGGTGGCCTCCTCGAACCGCACGGTCTGCCGCAGGTTGCGATACCAGTACTCGGCGTCCAGCGCGCCGGAGTCCTGCCAGTTCAGGTCCACGGTGGAGAAGAACGGCACCTGGCCGGCTGTCGGCTCGATGTCCGCGAGGCACTCCAGAAGCCGTTCGCGGATCTCCTCGACGTGCGCGGAGTGGGAGGCGTAGTCGACGGGGATGCGACGGGCCCGTACGTCCTCGGCCTGGAACTCGGCCACCACGCCGTCGATCGCCTCGGTGTCGCCCGACAGCACCGTGGCGGCCGGGCCGTTGGCGGCGGCCACGAAGAGCCTGCCGTCCCACTGCCCAAGGCGGTCGGTCAGGTCCTCGGGCGGCAGCGGCACGGAGGCCATGCCGCCCCGTCCGGCGAGGGCGGTCAGTGCCTGGCTGCGCAGGGCGACGACCTTGGCTCCGTCCTCAAGGGACAGGGCTCCGGCGACCACGGCGGCGGCGATCTCGCCCTGGGAGTGGCCGAGCACGGCGTCCGGTTCCACACCGGCCGAGCGCCACAGCGCAGCCAGGGAGACCATCACGGCCCACAGCGCGGGCTGGACCACGTCGACACGGTCCAGCGGCGGGGTGCCGGCGTCGCCGCGCAGGACGGCGGCGAGCGACCAGTCCACGTGCGGGGCGAGGGCGCGTTCGCAGGCGGCCATGCGGGCGGCGAAGACCGGCGAGGAGTCGAGCAGGCCGAGTGCCATGCCGGTCCACTGGGAGCCCTGGCCGGGGAAGACGAACACGGTGCGGCCCGCGGGTCCCGCGACACCGCGGACCACCCCCGCGGCCTCGCCGCCGGTCACCAGGCCGGTGAGTCCCGTACGGAAGCCGTCCGGGTCGCCCGCGACGACCACCGCGCGGTGCTCGAACGCCGACCGGCCGGTGGCGAGGGCCCGTGCGACGGCGCCGGGACGGAGGCCGGGGTCCGCGTCGAGCAGGTCGACGAGGGGGAGCAGCTGCCGTGCCCGTTCGGTCAGCGCCTCCTCGCTGCGGGCGGAGAGCACCCAGGGCACCAGCGGCAGTGGCGTCGGGTCACCGGACTCGGTGGCCCGGGTGGTGTCGTCGGGTTCGGTGGTCCTGACGGTCTCGTCGGGCTCGGTGGGGGTGGCGGGGGCGGAGTCCTCCGCCGGGGGTGCCTCTTCCAGGATCACGTGGGCGTTGGTGCCGCTCACGCCGAATCCGGACACGGCGGCGCGGCGGGGGTGCTCGGGGCCGGTGGGCCAGGAACGCTGTTCGGTCAGCAGCCGGACCGCGCCGGAGGACCAGTCGACCTGCGGGGAGGGCGCGTCCACGTGCAGCGTCCGGGGCAGCACCCCGTGCCGCATCGCCTGCACCATCTTGATCACGCCACCCACCCCGGCGGCCGCCGAGGAGTGCCCGATGTTCGACTTCAACGACCCCAGCCACAGCGGCTCTTCACGGTCCTGGCCGTACGTCGCGAGCAGCGCCTGCGCCTCGATCGGGTCACCCAGCCGGGTTCCCGTGCCGTGCGCCTCCACCGCGTCCACATCACCCGGCAGCAGCCGCGCGTCCGCCAGCGCGGCCCGGATCACCCGCTGCTGCGACGGACCGTTCGGTGCCGTCAGACCGTTGCTCGCCCCGTCCTGGTTCACCGCGCTGCCCCGCACCACCGCCAGCACCCGACGACCGTGGCGGCGCGCGTCCGACAACCGCTCCAGCAGCAGCACCCCCGCGCCCTCTGACCACGAGGTGCCGTCGGCGCCGGCCGCGAAGGCCTTGCAGCGGCCGTCGGGTGCCAGGGCGCGCTGGCGGCTGAACGCGACGAAGGGGTCCGGGTGCGGCATGACGGTGACACCGCACGCGAGGGCGAGGGAGCACTCGCCGGAGCGCAGCGCCCGTATCGCGAGATGCAGGGCGACCAGCGAGGACGAGCAGGCGGTGTCGACCGTCACCGCCGGGCCCTCCAGGCCCAGGGTGTAGGAGATCCGGCCGGAGATCACACTGCCGGCGGTGCCGGTGTGGAGCAGGCCCTGGACGTCGGACTGGTCTCGGGAGCCGTCACCGTAGCCGTTGGTCATGGCGCCGACGAAGACGCCGGTCGGGGTGCCCTTCAGGGCCGCCGGGTCGATGCCCGCGCGTTCCAGTGTCTCCCAGGAGGTCTCCAGGAGAAGCCGCTGCTGCGGGTCGGTGGCGAGGGCCTCGCGCGGTGACATGCCGAAGAACGCGGCGTCGAACTCCCCCGCCCGGTGCAGGAATCCGCCGTGCCGGGTGTAGGAGGTGCCCGGCCGGTCGGGGTCCGGGTCGTAGAGGGCGGCCGTGTCCCAGCCCCGGTCGGCCGGCCATTCGGAGATGGCGTCGGTGCCGGAGGACACCAGGTCCCACAGCTGCTCGGGGTCGTCGGCGCCACCGGGGTAGCGGCAGCTCATCGAGACGATCGCGATGGGCTCGTGCCTGGCGTCCTCCTCCTCGCGCAGCCGCTGGCGCGCCTGCCCGAGGTCAGCGGTCGCCCGCCTGAGGTACTCAAGAAGCTTCTGTTCGTCCGGCATCTTCGCGGTGCTCCTCAGGCCATTCCGAAGTTGTTGTCGAGCAGGTCGAACAGTTCGTCGGCGCTGGCCGAACCGATCGCGTCGGTGTCCGCCGGGCCGGTGTCGGGCGCCGTGCGCCGGGCCCAGGTCCGTACGAGGTCCTGCAGGCGCGCGCCGAGCTCGTCGGCGCCCTGGGCGCGGGGGTCGGCGGAGGTCAGGGCCGCCTCCAGCGCCCGGAGTTCGGCGAGCGCGGGAACGGCCGGTCCGGGACGGGCGCACAACCCGTCGTACAGGTGGTCGGCGAGGGCGGTGGGGGTGGGATGGTCGAACACCACCGTCGCGGCGATGGGGACGCCGGTCGCCGTGCGCAGCCGGTTGCGGAAGGACACGGCGAGCATCGAGTCGAACCCGACGGCGGAGAACGCCTGGTCGGCCGGGACGGCCTGGCGGCCGGTGTGGCCGAGGACCGCGGCCGCGTGGTCGCACACCAGGTCGAGCAGCAGCCGGCGTCGCGCGGGTTCGTCCAACGGTTCGAGCCGGCGGGCGAGTTCGGCGGCCGCGTCGTCCTCGTCGTCCCGCGTGGCGTCGCCCGGGGCGGAGGCCGCCTCGGGCAGTTCGCTGAGCAGCCGCAGCGCGCGGGGGTCGGGCACCGCGGCCACGACGCGATCCCAGCGGACGTCGGCGAGGATCGCGGCGGGTTCGTTGTGGTCCAGCGACTGCTGCAGGGCGGCGAGGACCGTGTCCGCATCCAGGGGGCGCTCCACCGCGTCGGATCCGGCGGGCGCGGGTTCCTGGCCGCCGAGGGCGAGGGTGACGCAGCGGCTGCCCCGGTCGCGGCGGTCGCGGGCCAGCGCTTCGAGGGCGGCGTACGCGCTGGTGGCGGCGCCCCGCCGGGCGGCCCCCCAGACACCGCTCAGCGGGAACAGCACGGCGAGGGCGACGGAGTCCGGTGCCGGGTGGCCGTCGAGCAGCACGTCGAGGTCGGCCACCGGGCCGAGAGCGGAACGCAGGGCGCCCTCCAGATCCTCGGGGGTGAGTTCGGCGAGCGAGGCGCCGGGGTCATGGGCGCGGGCGAGGTGGACGGCGACGGTCAGGGGTGCCCCGCCGGGCGGGCCGGCCAAGGGGTCCCCATCGTCGGGAACGGTCAACTCGGCGCCCAGTTCGGCGAGTTCGTCGCGCAGGGCGGCCACGGCCACCTGGTCCGCGCTCCGGTCCCCGGCCAGGACGACATGCCGGGCGCCACGACCGGCCAGCCAGCGGGCGATGTCCGCGCCCAGCACCCCGGTGTCGCCGGTGATCAGGGCGGTGCCTCCGGCCGGCGTCCAGTCGCGGCCCGTCGAGGCGTCGGGGGCCGGGGCGTGGACGAGTCGCCGCGCGTGAGCGCCGGTGGGCCGTACGGCGAGGTGGTCCTCCTCGTGGCCGCCCGCGAGGAAGGCGGCGAGGCGGCGCGCCTCGTCGGGGCCGGGGCTCGGCGGCAGGTCGGCGATGCCGCCCCAGCGCCCCGGCTGTTCCAGGCCGACGACCCGGCCGAGTCCCCACAGCTGGGCCCCGCCCGGACGGGTGAGCCGCTCGTCGGGGTGGACGGCGACCGCGCCGCCGGTCACGCACCACAGCGGGGCGTCGATCCCCAGGGTGTCCAGGGCCTTGAGCAGTTCGAGGGTGGCAGCGGTTCCGGCGAGCACCGGGGCCCCTTCCGCCGTCGCGCGCTCGTCCAGGGCCAGCAGGGACAGCACGCCGGAGACCGGCCGGGCCGCGTCCGCGACGGCGTCGGCGACGTCCTGCGCGGTCCGGGCCGCGTCGCCCGCGTCGACGGTGACGGTACGGGCCCGCGCGCCGCCGAGCCGCAGCGCGACCTGGCACGCGCCGACGAGTGGGTCGTCGGTGTGCTGCTTCGGTACGACGAGAAGCCAGTCGCCGTCGAGCGGCGCGGCGGGCGGGTCGGCCACCGGCTGCCAGCGGACGCGATAGCCGAAGGACCGTACGGCGTCCCGGTCGAGCCGGGCGCGACGCCAGCCGGACAGCACCGGCAGCACCTCGCGCAGCGCCGGGGCGAAGCCCTCCGGTGTGGCGTCGGCGTCCGCGCCGAGGGCGGCGGCCAGCCCGGCCGGGTCGCCGCTGTCCACGGCCGCCCAGAAGCGGTCCTGTGCGGCGCCGCCGTCGGCCGCGCCGGCCGGCGGAGCGGTGCGGCCAGGGGTGGGCAGCCAGAACCGGGTGCGCTGGAAGGCGTAGGTGGGCAGGGGGACGGGTCGGGCGCCGGGCGCGGCCTCGGCCACGACGTCCGGCCAGTCCACCGGGGCTCCGGTGGTCCAGGCCTCGGCGAGCGAGGCGAGGAACCGCGCGGGGTCGCCGTCGTCGCGCCGCAGCGTCCCGACGGTGGTGACGGTCCGGCCCGCCCGCTCGGCGGTTCCCTCGACTCCGGCGGTGAGCACGGGGTGCGGGCTCGTCTCGACGAAGAGGTCGAAGCCGGCGTCCAGCAGCCGTTCGGTGGCACGCGCGAACTCGACGGGTTCACGCAGGTTCCGGTACCAGTAGTCCGCCGTCAGCAGCGATCCGTCGAGGGGTTCACCGGTGACCGTGGAGTACAGCGGGGTCCCGCCCGTGCGGGGCGTCACGTCGGCCAGCGCGGCGAGCAGGTCGTCGCGGACCCGGGCCACCTGGTCCGAGTGGGCCGCGTAGTCGACGGGGATGCGCCGGGCCCGTACGCCGTCCCTCTCGCAGGCCGCGAGGAGGTCCGTGAGCGCATCCGGCCGGCCGGCCACCACCACCGCGTCGGGGCCGTTCACGGCGGCCACGCAGACCTGGTCGCCGTGGGGTGCCAGGAGGGCGCGGGCCCGGTCCTCGGAGACGGCGAGGGACACCATGCCGCCGGCCCCGGCCAGCGCCACGAGGGCCCGGCTGCGCAGGGCGACGACCTTGGCCCCGTCCTCCAGGGACAACGCCCCCGCCACCACGGCGGCCGCGATCTCCCCCTGGCTGTGCCCGACCACCGCCGACGGCTCCACACCGCAGGACCGCCACAGCGCGGCCAGCGACACCATCACCGCCCACAACGCGGGCTGCACCACATCCACCCGGTCCAGCGACGGCGCACCCGGCTCGCCGCGCAGCACACCGGTCAACGACCAGTCAACGTACGGAGACAGCGCCCGCTCGCACTGCGCCACCCGCTCCGCGAAGACCGGAGCCGCATCCAGCAGAGCCGACCCCATCCCCGCCCACTGCGAACCCTGACCGGGAAAGACGAAGACGGTACGGCCGCCGCTGCGGGCCTGTCCCTCGACGGCCCCGGACGCGGCCGACCGGTCCGCGAGGGCGGCCAGCGCGTCCAGCAGTTCACGGCGGCCGGTGCCGACGACGACGGCCCGGTGCGGGAGGGCGGACCTGGTGGTCGCCAACGCGTGGGCGACGTCGGCCGGCCGCAGTTCGGGCCGTTCGGTGAGGTGGGCGTGCAGCCGCGCGGCCTGTTCGCGCAGGGCCGGCTGCGAGCGGGCGGACAGGAGCCAGGGCAGCGCGGGCGACGCGTGGTCGTCGGGCCGGGCACCGGTGCCCTGAGCGGCGGTGGGCGGCTCCGGGGCGGCGGGCTCCGGGGGCGCCTCCTCCAGGACCACATGGGCGTTGGTGCCGCTCATGCCGAACGCCGAGACTCCGGCGCGCCGGGGGCGGCCCGGGGCCGTCCAGGGGCGGGCCCGGTCGAGGAGCCGGACGGCTCCGCCGGACCAGTCGACCCGGGAGGTGGGGTCGTCGGCGTGCAGGGTCCTGGGCAGCGTCGCATGCCCCATGGCCAGGACGGTCTTCATCAGTCCCGCGACGCCCGCCGCGGCCTGGGTGTGGCCGAGGTTGGACTTCAGCGAGCCCAGCCAGAGCGGCCGGTCCGCCGGGCGGCCCTGGCCGTAGGTGGCCAGCAGTGCCTGGGCCTCGACGGGGTCGCCGAGGACGGTGCCGGTGCCGTGCGCCTCGACCATGTCGACGTCGGCGGTGGTGAGGCGGGCGTGGGCGAGCGCCTCGCGGATCACCCGCTGCTGGGCGAGGCCGCTCGGGGCGGTGAGGCCGTTGCTGGCGCCGTCCTGGTTGACCGCCGTACCGCGGACCAGGGCGAGCACGGGGTGCCCGAGACGCCGGGCGTCGGACAGCCGCTCGACGAGGATCATGCCGGCGCCCTCGCCCCAGCCGGTGCCGTCGGCGCCGTCGGCGAACGAGCGGCAGTGGCCGTCGGGCGAGAGACCGCCCTGCTTGCTGAACTCCACGAACACGTCCGGGGCGGCCATCACGGCGGCGCCGCCGACGAGCGCGAAGGAGCAGTCACCGGCGCGCAGCGCCTGACCGGCGAGGTGCAGGGCGACCAGTGAGGAGGAGCAGGCCGTGTCGAGGGTGACGGCCGGGCCCTCGATGCCGAGCGTGTACGCGATCCGGCCTGACGCCACGCTGGTGACGTTGCCGCTCAGCAGATGCCCTTCGACGCCGTCGGACGACGTGCCCGGCCCGGTGCCGTAGCCCTGGGAGGCCACGCCGACGAAGACGCCGCCGCGGCTGCCGCGGACCGACAGCGGGTCGATCCCGGCACGTTCCAGGACCTCCCAGGAGGTCTCCAGGAGGAGCCGCTGCTGCGGGTCCATGGCCAGCGCCTCACGGGGCGAGATCCCGAAGAAGCCGGCGTCGAAGTCGCCCGCCCCGTCGAGGAATCCGCCGCCGGAGCTGTAGAAGGTGCCCGGCCGGTCCGGGTCGGGGTCGTACAGGGAGTCCAGGTCCCAGCCCCGGTCGGTGGGGAAGGCGCCGATGGCGTCCACCTCGTCGGCCACCAGCCGCCACAGGTCCTCCGGGGCGCGCACGCCCGCGGGGAAGCGGCAGGCCATCGCGACCACGGCGAGCGGGTCGTCGGCGGGATCGGTGGCGTGCGGGGCCGGGGGTGCGGTGGTGTCCGGGCCGTCGGCGGGCCGTGCGGCGCCCGTGAGGCCCTCACGGATGTGCCGGGCGAGGCCGGTCGCCGTGGGGTGGTCGAAGAGGCCGGTGACCGGCAGGCGGAACCCGGTGGCGGCGACGAGCCGGTTGCGCAGTTCGACGGCCGTGATGGAGTCGAAGCCGATGTCGCGCAGCGGGCGTTCGGGGTCGACCCGCCCGGCCGACGTGTGGCCGAGGATCGCGGCCGCCTCGGTGGTGATCAGTTCGACGAGGAGCCGGTCGCCCTCCGCCTCGGGGAGGGCCGTGAGCCGGTCGCGCCACCCGCCGGCGTGGTCCTCGGGCAGGGCGGTGCCGGCCGCGGGCCCGCCCTCGAAGGGTTCTGCGGCCCCGGGCGCCCCGGCGGTCTCGGGCAGTGCGCCCAAGAGCCTGCTGGGGCGTCCGGAGGTGAAGACGGGGACGAACCGCCGCCAGTCCACATCGGCGACGACGACCTCGGTGTGCCCCGTGTCCAGCGCCTGGCGGAGTGCGGTCAGCGCCGTTTCGGGCCGCAGGCCGACGAGGCCGTGCCGGCGCAGTCCGGCGCCGGCGTCGCCCTCGGCCATGCCGGTGCCCTCCCAGGGCCCCCACGCGACGGAGAGCGCGGTGCGCCCGTGGGCCCTGCGCCGGGCGGCGAGGGCGTCCAGGTGCGCGTTGGCGGCGGCGTACGCGGCCTGGCCGCCGCTGCCCCAGGTGCCCGCGATGGAGGAGAACAGCACGAAGGCGTCGAGCGGTTCGTCGGCGAGGAGTGCGTCGAGGTGGTCGGCTCCGTCGGCCTTGGCGGCCAGTTCGGCGTGCAGTCGTGCGGGGGTGCACTGCTCGGTGGGGGTGTCGGAGACGGTGCCTGCGGCGTGGAAGACCGCGCGCGGTGTGTCCCCGGCCGCCCGGAGCCGCTCGACGAGCGCGGCCGTCGCGTCCCGGTCGGCGAGGTCGCAGGCGGCCACGGTGACCCGGGCTCCCGTCTGCTCCAGCTCGGCGACGAGCGCCGCCGCGCCGGGGGCGGCCGTTCCCTGCCGACCGGCCAGCACGAGGTGCTCGGCCCCTTCCCGGGCCAGCCAGCGGGCGACGTGCCGGCCGATACCGCCCGTGCCGCCGGTGACCAGAACGGTTCCCTGGGGGCGCCAGCCGGTGGGGGCCGCTACGGCGCCGGTGGGGGCTGGTACGGCGCCGGGGGTGACCTGGCGGTCGGGGGTGACATCGTCGCCGGTGGCGGCGGCATCGTCGCCGGTGGCGGCGGCATCGTCGCCGGTGGCGGCGGCATCGTCGCCGGGGATGACCCGGCCGCCGGCGGCCGGGAGGCCCTCCGGGGCGGCTACCAGCCGTCGGCCGAGCAGGCCGGACGGGCGTACCGCGATCTGGTCCTCACCGGCGAGCCCGTCCGTCGTACCGTCGCCATGACCGGCGTCGACGCCGTCCACGCCCCCCAGGCACGCGCACAGCCCGCGCAGGGCGGCGGGGTCGAGCCGTTCGGGGAGGTCGACCAGGCCGCCCCAGCGGTCGGGGTGTTCCAGGGCGGCGACCCTGCCGAGTCCCCACACGCGGGCCTGGGCGGGCGACGGCGGCGTGTCCTGGCCCGCCCCGACCGCGCCGGACGTGACGCACCACAGCCGGGCGGGGCTGCCGGTGTCGCCGAGGGCCTGGAGAAGGGTCAGGGTGAGGGCGAGCCCCGCCCCGAGCGGCGCGTCGTCCGGGTGCGGGAGGTCGGTCAGGGCCAGCAGGGAGAGCACACCGGTGAGCCCGGCGGGGAGCCGTTCGGCCAGTTCCGCGCGTCCGGCGCCGACGGCGATCCGCACGACGGTCGTCTCGGCGCCGTGCTCCGCGAGGGCTCGCTCGACGGCCGCGGCCGTCTCCGTGACCGCGGGGTCGTCCGGCACCGCGAGGAGCCACGAGCCGGACAACCGGATGCGGGCAGGCAGGGCGAGCGGCTGCCAGTCGACGCGGTAGTGGTGCCGGGCGGCGGCCGACTCCTGGTCCCGACGCGCGCGCCAGGCGGACAGCGCGGGCAGTACGTCACCGAGCGGCGCCCGCTCGTCGAGTCCCAGCAGCGAGGCGACCGACGGCACGTCGACCGTGCCGACCAGGTCCCAGAAGGGGTCCGAGCCCATGGTGGCGCGGTCCGCGTCCTTCCCGGCGGCCGGGCGCGGCCAGAACCGCTCGTGCTGGAACGGGTAGGTGGGCAGGTCGACATGCGGGGCGGCGGTGCCCTCGTGCCCCGCGGTCCAGTCGACGGCGACCGCACGGACGTGCAGGCGGGCGAGGGCCGCGACGACCGAGGCCGCCTCCGGCCGGCCCTTGGGCAGCAACGGGATCGCCGTCACGCCGGGCTCCCCGGGCCCGTCCTCCGGCAGACAGGCCGGCACCAGGGCGGAGAGCACTCCCCCCGGCCCGGCCTCCAGGAACGTCGTCGCGCCCTCGGCCACCAGACGCCGCACGCCGTCCATGAACCGCACCGCGCCGCGCACGTGCCGCACCCAGTACTCCGGGGAGCACAACTCGGAGGCGGGGGCGAGCTCACCGGTCAGGTTGGAGATCACGGGGATGCGGGGCTCGGCGTACGTGAGGCCCTCGGCCACCTCGCGGAAGGCGTCGAGCATGTCGTCCATCCGGGCGGAGTGGAACGCGTGGCTCACGGTGAGCCGCCGGGTCCGGCGGCCCTGGCGGCGGAACTCCTCGGCCGCGCGCAGGACGGCGTCCTCGTCACCGCTGATGACGGTGGCCGCCGGTCCGTTGACGGCCGCGATGCCGACCGTGCCGTCTGCGGTCTCTGCGAGGAGGCCGAGGTCGCCGAGCACCCGGAGCACTTCGTCCTCACCGGCCTCGACCGCCACCATGGCGCCGCCGCCGGGCAGTTCGTCCATCAGACGGCCGCGGGCGGCGACCAGGGCGCAGGCGTCGGGCAGGTCCAGCACTCCGGCGACGTGCGCGGCGGCGAGCTCGCCGACCGAGTGGCCGATGAGCAGGTCCGGGACGACGCCCCAGTGGTCCAGCAGCCGGAACAGCGCCACCTCCAGCGCGAACAGCGCGGGCTGGGTGTACCGGGTGCGGTCCAGCAGCGGGGCCCGCTCGTCGCCCTCGGCGGCGAACAGGATGTCGCGCAGCGGCAGGTCGAGGTGGGGGGCGAAGTGGGCGAGCACGTCGTCCAGCGCGTCGGCGAACACCGGCTCGTCGCGGTACAGCGCGGCTCCGGCGGCGGCCCGCTGGCTTCCCTGACCGGGGAAGAGCAGCACGGTACGCCCGGGTGCCGCCTGGCCGGTGACCAGGTCCGGGTCGGACGTCCCGACGGCCAGGGCGCCCAGCACGCGACGCGCGGCCGTCTCGTCGTCCCCGGGCACGGCGGCCCGGTGCTCCAGCGCGGCCCGTCCGCGTACGAGCGCCAGGGCCACGTCGGGCAGCGGCGTGCCGGGGTTCGTGTCGAGGTGGGCGAGCAGTCGGGCGGCCTGGGCGCGCAGCGCGGCGGGCGTCCGGGCGGACAGGAGCAGCGGCAGCGTCCGGGCCGGGGAGGGGCGGGTCCGCCCCACGCCGCCGGTCGCGGTCTCTGCGGGCGTGCCGTCCGCCTCGCCCGTGCCCTCCGCATCGTCCGCGTCGGGTGCCTGTTCCACGATCACGTGTGCGTTGGTTCCACTGATGCCGAACGAGGAGACGCCGGCGCGACGCGGGCGCCCGGTCCGGGGCCACGGGGTGGGCTCGCCGAGGAGCCGTAGGCCCGCCGTGTCCCAGTCGATGTGGGTGCTGGGCTCGTCGGCGTGCAGGGTCCGGGGCAGTTCGCCGTGGCCGATGGCGAGCACCATCTTGATGACGCCGGCGACGCCGGCGGCGGCCTGGGTGTGGCCGATGTTGGACTTGACCGACCCCAGCCACAGCGGCTCGTCGCTGGTCCGTCCGGCCCCGTACACGGCCTGGAGGGCCTGGGCCTCGATGGGGTCGCCGAGCCGGGTGCCGGTGCCGTGCGCCTCCACGGCGTCGATCTCCGCGGCCGTGACCCGGGCATCGGCGAGCGCGGCCCGGATGACGCGCTGCTGCGCCGGTCCGCTGGGCGCGGTCAGGCCGTTGCTGGCGCCGTCCTGGTTGACGGCGGTGCCGCTGAGCACCGCGAGCACCCGGTGGCCGTGGCGGCGGGCGTCCGAGAGGCGTTCCAGGAGGAGCATGCCGACGCCCTCGGCCCAGCCCGTGCCGTCGGCGCCGGCCGCGAACGCCTTGCAGCGGCCGTCCGGGGCGAGTCCGCGCTGGCGGCTGAACTCGACGAACAGCTTGGGCGTGGTCATGAGGGTGACACCCCCGGCGAGGGCCTGCGCGCACTCGCACCGGCGCAGGGCCTGGGCCGCCAGGTGCAGGGTCACCAGCGAGGAGGAACACGCGGTGTCCACGGTCAGCGCGGGCCCGTCGAGGCCCAGTTCGTACGAGATCCGGCCCGACATCACACTGGCGGTGTTGCCCGTCATGACGTGGCCCTCGGAGACGCCGGGCGCGCCGTCGAGGACGCCGGGGTAGTCCTGGCCGTTGGTGCCGACGAACACGCCGACCGGGCGGCCGCGCAGTGCGGTGGGGTCGATACCGGCGTGTTCGACGGTCTCCCAGCAGGTCTCCAGGAGCAGCCTCTGCTGCGGGTCCATGGCCAGGGCCTCGCGGGGCGAGATCCCGAAGAAGGCGGCGTCGAAGCCGCCGGCGTCGTGGAGGAATCCGCCGCGTCGGCTGTAGGTGGTGCCGGGCCGGTCCGGGTCGGGGTCGTAGAGCCTGTCGGCGTCCCAGCCCCGGTCCGCGGGCCAGTCGGCGATGACGTCCCGTCCTTCGGTGAGCAGCTGCCAGAAGGCGTCCGGACCGTGGGCGGCGCCGGGGAAGCGGCAGCCGATGCCGATGATCGCGATCGGGTCGTCGTCCACGGCGACCGTCCCCCCGGGGAGGGCCGCGTCGGCCTCCTCGGTCCCTGGGCCCGACGGGCCGAGTTCGGCGAGGAGATGGGCGGCGAGTGCCTGCGGTGTCGGGTGGTCGAAGAGCAGGGTGGTGGGCAGACGCAGTCCGGTGGCCGTGCCGAGCCGGTTGCGCAGTTCCACGGCGGTGAGGGAGTCGAAGCCGAGTTCGGCGAAGGCCCGGCCGGGGGCGATGTCGGTGGCCGCGCCGTGGCGCAGCACCGTCGCGGCGTGGGTGCGCACGAGGTCGGTGATGTGGCGGGACCGTTCGGCGGCGGGGAGCGCGGCGAGCTGCCCGCGCACCTGCCCGTCCTGCCCGTCCTGCTCGGCGGGTCCGGCCTGTGCCGGGGTCCGCGCGCCGGCGGCTCCGGGCAGGCTGCTCAGCAGCGCCGTGGCGCGCAGTCCGGCGGCCTCGCGGAAGCGCTGCCAGTCCACGTCGGCGACGACGCAGAGTTCGTCGTGGTCCGTGAGGGCGGCGGTCATGGCCCGGACGGCCGCCCGGGGCTCCATGGGGGTGATGCCGAGGCGGCGGAGGCGGTCGGCGATCCGGTCGTCGACCATGCCGCCGCCGGCCCAGGCGCCCCAGGCGACGGACGTGCCCGGCAGCCCGGCGGCCCGGCGTTCGGCGACCAGGGCGTCGAGCGCGGCGTTGGCGGCGGCGTAGTTGCCCTGGCCGGCGCTGCCGAGGACGCCCATGAAGGAGGAGAACACGACGAAGTCGGCGAGGCCGATGCCGTCGGTGACCTCGTGCAGCGTGCGGGCGGCGGTGACCTTGACGCGCATCAGGGTGGCGAGACGGGCCGGGTCGAGGGCGTCGAGGGTGCCGTCGTCGAGGACCCCGGCGGCGTGCACGACCGTGGTGAGCGGCTGCTCCTCGGGGATCGCGGCGACGACCGCCGTCAGCTGCGCGCGGTCGGCGACGTCGCAGGCGGCGACGGTCACCCGCGCGCCGAGCGCGGTGAGTTCGGCGCGCAGTTCGTCCGCGCCGGGGGCGTCGGGTCCGCGGCGGCTGAGCAGCAGCAGGTGGGCCGCTCCCCGCTCGGCGAGTTCGCGGGCGACCTGGGCCCCGATCCCGCCGGTGCCGCCGGTGATGAGGACGGTGCCGCTCGGGCTGTGGCGGGCCTCGGCCGGACGGCCGGGACCGACCGGGAGCAGGCGGCGGCCGTACACGCCGGAGGAGCGCACGGCGACCTGGTCCTCGTCGGTGACGCCGGCGAGGACCGCGCCCAGCCGGTCCGCGGCCCGCTCGTCCAGCACGGTGGGCAGGTCGACGAGGCCGCCCCAGGCGTCGGGCCGTTCCAGGGCGACGGTCCGGCCCAGTCCGGCGACCGCGGCCTGCGCACTCGCTCCCGGCCGCTCGCCGCCGCCCACGGCCGCCAGGGCCCGGGTCGCGCACCACAGCGGGGCGTCCGTCCCGGTGTCGCCGAGCGCCAGGACGAGGGCGAGGGTCAGGGACAGCCCGGCGGGCACGTCGGGATGGGCGGGGTGCGGGCGCGTCTCCTCGGCCAGCAACGAGAACACGCCGGCCACGGGCTCCGCGCCCGACGCGGCACGCAGGGAGGTCGCGAGGGATTCCCGGTCCTGGTCGGGGGCGGAGACGACGACGGGGACCGGTACGGCCCCGGCCGCCGTCAGCGCGGCCAGCACATCGGCACCGCTGTCGGCCGCCGGAAGCACGACGAGCCACCGCCCGGACAGCGACGCCCTCGGCGCGAGCGTCAGCGGACGCCACCCCACACGGTGACGCCAACCGTCGGCGCGCCGCCCTCGTATCCGTTCGGAGCGCCACGTGGACAGGGCGGGCACTACCTCGCCCACCGCCCCGGGGTCGACCCCCAGGGTGTCGGCGAGGGCCGCGGAGTCCTGGGACTCGATCTCCCGCCACAGTCCGTCGTCGGCCGGGGCGGCGGAGTCCGAAGCCCGCGGGGCCTCCAGCCAGTAGCGGCGGCGCTGGAACGGATAGGTGGGCAGGTCCACGAGGCGGGCACCGGTGCCGGCGAGGGCCGGCTTCCAGTCGACCGGGAGCCCGCGTACGAAGGCTTCGCCGAGCGCGTGGTGCAGGCGCCGCAGCCCGCCCTCGTCGCGCCGGAGCGTACCGAGCACGACGGCCTCGCAGCCCGCCTCGTGGACGGTCTCCTCGATGCCCATGGTGAGCACGGGGTGCGGGCTGACCTCGATGAACCCCGTGTACCCGGACTCGGCGAGGGTGCGGACGGCGGGTGCGAAGCCGACGGTGGCCCGCAGGTTGCGGTACCAGTAGTCGGCGTCCATCCGAGCGGTGTCCAGCCAGCCGCCCTCCACGGTGGAGTACAGCGGCACGTGGGCGGCCGTCGGCCGCAGTCCGGTCAGGGCCTGCAGAAGCGTCTCGCGTATCTCCTCCACGTGGGCGGAGTGCGAGGCGTAGTCGACGTCGATGCGCCGGGCCCGTACGCCCTGGGCCTCGCAGTGCGCGAGCAACGCGGCCAGGGCGTCGGGGTCGCCGGAGACCACCCCGGCGGAGGGGGCGTTGACGGCGGCGATCGACAGTCCAGGGCGGTCGGTCAGCAGCTCGGCCAGGCGGTCGTGCCCGAGGGCCACGGAGACCATGCCGCCGCGTCCGGCCAGCACACCCAGCGCCCGGCTGCGCAGGGCCACGACCTTGGCCCCGTCCTCCAGGGACAGCGCGCCCGCCACTACGGCGGCGGCGATCTCACCCTGGCTGTGACCCACGACCGCGTCCGGCACCACACCGAACGACCGCCACACCTCCGCCAGCGACACCATCACCGCGAAGAGAGCGGGTTGGACCACATCGACCCGGTCCCACGCCTGCCCCGAGCGCACGGCGTCCAGCAACGACCAGTCCACGAACGGCGCCAGAGCCCGCTCGCACTCCTCCATCCGAGCCGCGAACACCGGCGACTCCGCCAGCAACTCCCCCGCCATGCCGACCCACTGCGAACCCTGACCGGGGAAGACGAACACGACCGGCCCGGTGGCGGAGGCCTCGCCGTGCGCCACATCCGCGCCGGGCGTGCCCTCGGCCAGTGCCGCGAGCCCTTCCTCCCATGCCCGCCGGTCCCCGCCGACCACGGCACGGTGGTCGAACAGCGAACGGGACGTCAGCAAGGAGAAGGCGAGGTCGCGGGCGGCGGGCCCGGCGGTGTCCCGAAGCAGGGGCAGCAGGCGACGTGCCTGGTCGCGCAGCGCGTCCGGGGTACGGCCGGAGAGCACCAGGGGCACCGGGGAGGTGTCGGGGTGGGTCTCCGGCGACGGCTCGGGGGTCGTTTCCGGTTCCGGAGCGGGAGGCGCTTCCTCCAGCACGAGGTGGGCATTGGTCCCGCTGATCCCGAACGAGGACACTCCCGCCCGGCGCGGACGCCCCTCGACCGCCTCCCACTCCCGCTGCTCCGTCAACAACTCGACCCCGCCCGAAGCCCAGTCCACCAACGGCGTCGGCTCATCCACATGCAACGTCTTCGGCAACGCACGCCGTTGAAGCGCCATCACCATCTTGATCACACCAGCCACACCCGCAGCCGCCTGCGCATGCCCGATGTTCGACTTCAACGACCCCAGCCACAACGGCCGATCAGCCGACCGCTCCCGCCCGTACGTCGCCAGCAACGCCTGCGCCTCGATCGGATCACCCAACCGCGTCCCCGTACCATGCGCCTCCACCACATCCACATCGGCAGCACTCACACCCGCCGACGACAACGCCGCCCGGATCACCCGCTCCTGCGCACGCCCACTCGGCGCCGTCAACCCATTACTCGCACCGTCCTGATTGACAGCGCTCCCCCGCACCACCGCCAACACCCGATGCCCATGGCGACGCGCATCCGACAACCGCTCCAGAACCAGCAGCCCCACCCCCTCCGCCCACCCCGTCCCACCCGCCGACGCCGCGAACGACCGACACCGCCCATCCACCGACAACCCACGCTGCCGCGAAAACTCCACGAACGTCCCCGGCGACGACATCACCGTCACCCCACCCGCCAACGCCAGCGAACACTCCCCCGCCCGCAACGCCGACACCGCCAGATGCACCGCCACCAACGACGACGAACACGCCGTGTCCACCGTCACCGCAGGACCCTCAAGCCCCAACGAAAACGCCACCCGACCCGACAGAACGCTGCCGGCACCGCCGGTCAGCCGCTGGCCGTCCACGCCTCCGGCGGGTATGTGCAGTGCGGGTCCGTAGTCGTGGTACATGATTCCGGCGAAGACTCCGGTGCGGCTGCCGCGCAACGCGTGCGGATCGATACCCGCCGCCTCCACCGCCTCCCACGACGACTCCAGCAACAACCGCTGCTGCGGATCCATCGCCAACGCCTCACGCGGCGAGATCCCGAAGAACTCCGCATCGAACTCCGCCGCATCATGCAAAAACCCGCCATGCCGCGTATAAGACGTCCCCGGCCGATCCGGATCCGGATCGAACAACCCCTCCACATCCCAACCCCGGTCCACCGGAAACCCCGACACACCGTCCCGACCCTCAGCAACCAACTCCCACAACCCCGCAGGCGACACCACCCCACCCGGCAACCGACACGCCATCCCCACCACCGCCACCGGCTCCCCCACACCCGCCTGGGTGAGGGCCTCCGGGGCCGGGGTGTCGCCGTCCGGCGCGTTCCCGAGGTGCCGGATCAGGGCCTCGGGTGTCGGGTGGTCGTAGATCAGGGTGCTGGGCTGGCGTGTGCCCGTCGATCTGCCGAGGAGGTCGCTCAGTTCGACGCCCATGAGGGAGCTGAAACCGAGTTCCTTGAAGGTGGTACCGATCGGCACGGCGTCGGGCGAGCCGTGGCCGAGGACGTGGGCCACGTGTGCGCGCACCAGCTCCGCCGGTGCGGGTCGGCGGTCGCCGGGGTCGGTCGGGGAGGCCGTCTCGGGTTCCGGCGACGGGAGTTCCGGGGCGGCCGGGCCCTGCGGGAACGATGTGCCGGGGGAGCCGAGCCAGTAGCGCTGCCGTTGGAAGGCGTAGGTGGGCAGGGCGACGCGGCGTGCTCGGGAGCAGGCGAAGAGCTGGTTCAGGGTCCCGGTGGCGCCGCCCACGTGGAGTTCCGCGAGCGCCGAGAAAAGCGCGGACCCTTCGTCGCGGTCCCTCCGCACGGCGGGGACGAAGAGCTGGTCGGCGCCGTCGGGCGCGCAGTCGCGGGCCATGGTGGAGAGCACCGCGTCCGGCCCGATCTCCAGGTGGAGGACGATACCGCGGGAGTGCAGGGTCCTGACCCCGTCGAGGAAGCGGACAGCGTCGCGGGCGTGGCGGACCCAGTGGTCGGGAGAGCGGAGTTCGTCCTCGGTGGCGGTCCGGCCGGTCAGGTTGGAGACCACGGGGAGGTGCGGTGTGCGGTAGGTGAGACTCTCGGCGACCTGGCGGAACTCGTCGAGCATGCCGTCCATGTGCGGTGAGTGGAAGGCGTGACTCACCCGCAGTCGTCTGGTCCTGCGGCCGCGGTCGCGCCAGCGTCCGGCGAGGCGCAGCACGGCACTCTCGTCGCCGGAGAGCACGGTCGAGGCCGGTCCGTTGAGCGCGGCCACGGCGACCCGGCCTGCGAACTCGGCCAGGTCGGGGCCGAGTTCCTCCTCGGACGCCTGGACCGACACCATGGCGCCGCCACCCGGCAGTTCGTCCATCAGACGGCCTCGGGCCGCGACGAGCGAGCAGGCGTCCGGCAGGTCCAGTACGCCGGCCGCGTGTGCCGCGACCAGTTCGCCGACGGAGTGGCCCAGTACGGCGTCCGGCGTCAGACCCCAGTGTTCGAGCAGCCGGTGGAGCGCGGTCTCGAAGGCGAAGAGCGCCGGCTGGGTGTAGCCGGTCCGGTCGAGCAGGGCCGCGTCAGGGGTGCCGCCGCTGTCGAGGACCAGGTCCCGCAGTGGCCGGTCGAGGTGGCGGTCCATCTCCTCGCACGCCGCGTCGAAGGCGTCCGCGAAGACGGGGAAGGTGGCGTGCAGCGCCGCGCCCATGCCGGGCCGCTGACTGCCCTGCCCGGTGAAGAGGAACGCGAGGCCGCCCTCGCGTGCGGTGCCCTCCACCAGGCGCGGCGCGGGGCGGCCTTCGGCCAGGGCCGTGATCGACGCGAGGAGGTCGTCGCGATCGGTGGCGAGGGCGACCGCGCGCCGCGCGAAGTGGGTACGGGTCGTGGCGCAGGAGTACGCGATCTCGCCGGTCCCGAGTTCGGGGCGGTCGGCGAGATGGCCGAGCAGGCGTGCCGCCTGGGCGCGCAGGGCGGGCTCGTCGCGGCCGGAGAGGGCGACGGGGGCGGGCAGCGGGGCGTACGACGGGTCGGGGGCCGCGGGAGTGCCCCGGCCGCGCCAGTCCGACAGCACCAGATGGCAGTTGGTGCCGCCCATGCCGAACGAGCTCACTCCCGCGGTCCTCGGCAGGTCGTCGTGGGGCCAGGGCGCGAGTTCTCGCTGGACCGTCAGATTGAGGCGGTCCAGGGGCACCGAGGGCGGCGGGGCGGTGAAGTTCAGGCTGGGTGGCAGGGCCTGGTACTCGATGGACAGGATGACCTTGAGCAGGCCCACGACACCGGCGGCGGCCTCCAGATGGCCCACGTTGGTCTTGGCGGAGCCGACGGCCAGGGGCCTGCCGGGTGTCCTCGCGGTGCCGAGTGCCGCACCGAGTGCCGCGGCCTCGACGGGGTCGCCTGCCTTCGTTCCGGTGCCGTGCAGTTCGACGTACTGCACCTGGTCGGGGCGGGTCCCGGCGCGCCGGTGGGCGAGCCGGATCACCTCGCGCTGGGCGCTCTCGTCGGGGACGGTCAGCCCTGAGGAGGCGCTGCCGGCGTTGTTCACGGCGCCGCCGAGGATCAGGCAGCGGATGCGGTCGTCGTCGGCCATGGCCCGGTCGAGGGTCTTGAGGACGACCAGGGCTCCGCCCTCGCCGCGTACATAGCCGTTGGCGCGTTCGTCGAAGGTGTGGCATCGCCCGTCCGGCGAGAGGGCGCCGGAGCCGGCGGCGACGAGCGCGCCGTCCAGGGCGAGGTTGAGGTTGACGCCGCCGGCCAGGGCGGCCGTGCAGTCGCCGGCGCGCAGGCTCTCGCAGGCCAGTTGGACGGCGACCAGGGAAGAGGACTGGCCGCTGTCGACGGTCTGGCTCGGCCCCCGCAGGTCGAGGGCGTGGGAGAGCCGGTTGGCGATCATGGTGCGCTGGGTGCCGACGGCCGTGTGGCGGGTGATGCCGGCGGCGCCCAGGCGGGCGCGCAGGGTCGCGTAGTCGTCGGTGGCGGCGCCGACAAGGACGGCGGTCGGGCTGTCGGCCAGGGTGCCGGGGACGATGCCGGCGTGTTCCAGGGCCTCCCAGCCGAGTTCCAGCACCAGGCGCTGCTGGGGGTCCATGGCGGTGGCCTCGCGCGGGGAGATCCCGAAGAAGGAGGCGTCGAAGAGGTCGGCCCGGTCGAGGAAGCCGCCCCACCGCACGCGTTCGGCGTCCGGTGCCGCCCCGGCCGACATGATCGCGTCGGCGTCCCAGCGGTCGGACGGCGCCTCGGTGATGGCGTGCCGGCCCGTCGCGAGCAGCCGCCAGAACGTCTCCGGGTCGGGCGCGCCGGGCAGTCGGCAGGAGTATCCGACGACCGCAATCGGCGTGCGGGGATCCCCGTCGTCCTTGTTTGGCATTTCTTCCATTTCCGGCTTCCCGGCCATCCGGGCAAGAGGAATTACTCGGGCCACGGAAGAACTCTGACAGTCCCGCATAGCGTTTCGATAGCGCGGCCCGCGACATCAGACAGTGGCTCGAAACAGAGTCAGATGACTCTTTTCGCGGGGCCGGGCGATGGGTACGGTAGCTGCGCATCAGTGGTCTCGGCGGCCTTGTCGCGCAGTTGGCACACCGAGTGCATCATGTCCTGTTCACGTCTTTTCTTGTTCGAGATACGCGGGAGTCGGCCATGACATTGGGCTTTCTGTTCGGCGGCGGAGTCGGCACGGAAGTGCATGGTCTGGAGATGTACGAGGCCCATCCCGTGATGTGGGACCTGTACGAGCAGGTCTCGCAATGGACAGGTCTCACGGTGGGCCAGATCCTCGAGGGGGAGCTGCCGGAGCCCCAGGAGGAGCGGCAGAGCGCCGGGACGATCCGTGAGACGGCACTCGCCCTCGGCATCCACGACGTGCTGGCGGAGCAGGGGCTCAGCCCGGCGGTGCTGGGCGGACTGAGCCTCGGCGCCATGACGGCGAGCTGTCTGGCGGGCTCGATCGGGCGGCGGGAACTCTTCGAGATGCTGGCGCACGCCCGTCACACACCCGAACTGTCCGCCGAGGAGCCGGAGCAGGGCCTCGCGCTGGCGTTCGCACCGGCCGAGAGCGCCCTGGCGGCGGCGTACCGGGGCGAGGGCCGGGCCGGGGTGCATCTGTCCGGGGACTTCGGGCCGACGGCCGACGGGGCCATGCGGATCCTGATGCTGTCGGGCGAGCGGAAGGCACTGGACGCGCTGGCGGCCGACCTTCCGCCGGGCACCGTCGCCCCCTTGCCGGACCGGCCGATCGCCGTGCACTCGCCGCTGCGCGGTCACTGCCGCGAGTTCATGGCACCGCACATCGACGCGATGCCGTTCAAGGCGCCCGAACTGCCGCTGGTCTCCTGCCTGGAGCGCAAGACCCTGACCACGGCGGAGGACGTACGGGATCTGTTCGACCGGAACCCCACGGACCCGATCAGCCTGGTGGACGTCTGCGACGAGATGAAGGACCAGGGCGTGCGCCTCGGCCTCATCATGGGCGGCTCGATCCCGGACGGCATTCTCAGGTTCCCGTTCCCGGTGGTGCACGTCGACAAGCCGGAGCACATCCAGCAGGTGCTGACGAGTGTGTACGAGTTCGGCATAGACCTTTCGCCGGCGCGGGCCCGGTGAGCGCGCCGGCCGACGTGTCGCCCGCCGTGCGGGGCACGGAGTGCGACACGCTGATCGAGGACTGGCTCGAAACCGACCTCGACGCGTGGACACGGAAGGTGGTGGGGCGGCACTTCCACCCGGAGACCGGCAGCCCGTACTGGCTGCGGCGCGCCGCCCGACTCGACTTCGACGCACGGGACATCACCCGCTATGAGCAGCTCACGGCGTTCGGTCCGTTTCCGGTGGACATCCTGCGCTCCCAGGACCCGACGGACCTCGTGCCGCTCGACGTACCGCGCCCGCTGAGCGGCCGCGTCTGGGACACCGGCGGCACCACCGGCACACCCTGCCGGGTCTTCTACACGCCCGCCATGCTGCTGCACCGCGGAGCGTGGCGCCGCTGGTCCTTCGTCACCGAGGGGTTCGCCCAGGGGCGGACCTGGCTCCAGGCGACCCCCACGGGACCGCATCTGATCGGCAACGGCGTGTGGGAGGTGTCGGATCTGTACGCCGGGCAGGTGTACGCCGTCGACATGGACCCGCGCTGGGTCAAGCGACTCATCCGGGCCGGCCGACTGGCGGACGCGGCCGAGTACACCACCCACCTGCTGGAGCAGGTCGCCGACGTGCTCACCCACGGCCGGATCGACTACCTCAACACCACCCCCGCGCTCTTCCAGGCGCTGGTGCGCCGCCATCCCGACCTGGTCGCACCGCTGCGGGGGGTGCGGCTGAGCGGCACGCAGTTGAGCCCGGACATGTACCGCGGCTTCGAGGCCGCGATGGACGACGGCATCTGCGGTCGCAGCTACGGCAACACTTTCGGCAACGCGGCGGGCCTGCCCGTCGAGCAGAACGCCGAACTCATGCCCTATGTTCCGAATTACCCGCAGGTGACAATGAATGTCGTACGCAAAGAGGACTGGTCAACGGCGGTGGAATACGGCACCGTAGGACAGGTTCGACTGACCGTGCTGCACGAAGACCTGTTCCTTCCCAACATCCTCGAACGCGACCAGGCGCTGCGTTACGACACCGGCTCGAGATGGCCGTCCGACGGGGTCGCGAATGTGACTCCGCTACAGACCACTTCGTCGGCTCCCGAGGGGCTCTACTAAGACTCCGCAAAGAAAGTTCAGGCCTCCGGACATTTACTCACCGGTTTACGAATAGAGTTCCGACGTACTGCAAAGAGTACACGCATGATACTGATCGACCGCAAAGACGAACTGTTCACGTTACACGAATTCCTCGCGGCCAGCCGTCGCGGCAATGGACACGTCGTCCTCGTCAGCGGCTCCGTAGGCATCGGCAAGTCCGAGTTGCTCTATGCCTTTGCCGAGGAGGCGTCCGCGACCGGTTCCGAGGTCCTGCGAGCCGTCGGTCGAGAAGAGGAGCGCGACGTCCCGTTCGGTATCGTCCATCAACTCGTCCGGGACATTCCGCTGCCCGCCCCGCTGCGTACGCGGATGACCGTCCTGGAGAACAGCTTCGCCTCCGAGCCGCCCGCCCGTCATGAGTCGGCCGCCCTGCAGGCCCATGTCGCCCGCGGCCTGTGCCGCGCGCTGCTGCACGCGGCCGGGGCGGGCGGCCTGCTGCTCTGCGTCGACGACGTTCAACACACCGACTCCGCTTCCCTGAGCTGTCTGCTCCAACTGCTCCCGCACACCAGATCCGCCCCTGTGATGCTGGTGTTCAGCCGCCCGGACAGTGCCCGCCACTGTCCCCCGCTGTTGAGCACCGAACTGCTCCGCCATCCCTTCTACCGGCGTGTCCGGTTGGCTCCCCTGTCCCCGGAGGGCACGACCGAGCTCACGAAGACGGCCCTGGGCACGGAGGAGGCACAGGCCCTCGGCCCCGCCTACCACTCCCTGAGCGGCGGCAACCCCTTGCTCGTCCACGCCCTGCTGAGGGACCACCGCGACCGGGTGGACGGTGCCGGTGACGGCGACGCCGGGTCCGAAGTCCCGCCCGCGGGAGAGGAGTTCGCGCAAGCGGTGCTCGCCTGTCTGCACGGCCGGGAGCCGGACATCCTCGGCGTGGCCCGCACGATGGCGTTGCTGGACTCCTGCTCCTCCCCCGACCGCATAGGCCGCCTGCTCCAGCTCGGTCCGTCCTCGGTGGCGAACGCGCTGCGGCACATGGAGGCCGCTGGGCTCGTCGACGGCAACCGTTTCCGTCATCCGGCGGCACGGTCGGCCGTCCTGGACGACATACCCTGGGGCGTTCTCTCCCAACAGCGAGTCGACATCGCGGAGTTACTCCACCATGAGGGACTTCCGACTCCCACGGTCGCCCGGCATCTTGTCGCCGCGCGACACGTGCCACCCTGCTGGGCAGTCCCCGTGCTGATGGACGCCTCCGAGCAGGCGCGCCGAAGCGGCGATGTCGGCTTCGCCCTGGAGTGCCTGGAACTGGCGCTCTCCGGCTCCGACGACGCACGCGAGCAGGCGCTCACGACGATGATGCTCGCGCGGCTGGAGTGGCAGCTCAACCCCTCCATGGTGATGCCTCGTCTGGGGCCGCTGTCCGAAGCGCTGCTGACGGGCGTCCTGCCCGCCCAGCTGGCCGTGCCGCTCTCCCGTGCCCTGCTGTGGCACGGGCGCTTCGACGAGGCCGCCGAGGTGATCCGCGCGCTGGGCCCGAAGGTCCCGGGCCCCCAGGGCCTGTTCACGGAAAACAGGGAGTGGCTGCGGAACCGCTACCCCACGATGGTGCCTCTCCTCCCCGCCGCCGAGGACGGCCCGGGCATCCGCGACAGCAGGGAACCCGCGGCCGCCAGACCCGTCCTGCTCGCCGAGACCGTCCTCGGCTCGACACTGCGCAACGGCGGCGACGAGTCCAGCGCCTGGAGCGCCGAACAAGTGCTGCGCTCCTGTCCCCTGGACGACAGCAGTCTGTACGCGCTGGAGTCCGCGCTGCTCTCGCTCGTCTACGCGGACCGGCTCGGCCAGGCCTCCGTCTGGTCGGCCAAGCTCCTGCAGAAGGCCACCGCCCGGCAGGCACCCACCTGGCAGGCGAAGCTCACCGCGATCCGCGCCGAACTGGCCCTGCGACAGGGCGATCTGAACGAGGCCTGCACCCTCGCCCGCTCCGCCATGACCCATCTCTCGCCCCGCAGTTGGGGAGTCGCCGTCGGTGCGCCGCTGAGCACGCTCGTCCTGGCCGCGACCGCCATGGGGGCGGACGACGTCGCCGAGGAGTACCTGCGGCACTCGGTACCGGAGGCGATCTCCGAGTCACGGTACGGCCTGCAGTATCTCTACGCCCGGGGCCATCACCATCTGGCCGCGGGCCGGGTGCACGCGGCCCTGGACGACTTTCTGCGCTGCGGCGACCAGGCCCGCGCCTGGGACATGGATCTGCCGTCCTTCCTGCCCTGGCGCAGCGGCGCGGCGGCCGCGCATCTGCGCCTCGGGCAGCGGGACCAGGTCCGCCGACTCGCGGACGCGGAGCTGGCCCGCCCCGGCAGCGCCAAATCCCGCAGCCGCGGCGTCGCCATGTGCCTGCTCGCCGAGATAGCCGAACCGCGGCGCCGGGCGAGCCTGCTGCTGGAAGCAGTCAGTGTCCTGCGGCTCACCGGGGACAGGCTCGAACTGGCCCGGGCACTGGCCGCGTTGAGTTCCGCGCAGCGCGCGATCGGTGAGGCGGAACAGGCAAGGCGAGCGCTGTACCAGGCGCTGCACCTGGCCGATGTGTGCGGCGCCGAACATCTGCAGCCCTCTCTGGCGCCGCGCGGCAGGGAGGAGACACCGCCCGACCCGGGCACCGTTCCACGCGATCCCCTCAGCGCGGCGGAGCGACGGGTGGCGTCCCTGGCCGCCCTGGGCAACTCCAACCGTGAGATCGCCGACCAACTGTGCGTCACCATCAGCACGGTGGAACAGCATCTGACCCGCGTCTACCGCAAGCTCAACGTCACCAGGCGCGCAGATCTCCCCAGAGAGTTCAAAACCCTGACCGTCGGATCCATCTGAGCGAACCGCGCCACACTCCCCATGACGGGCGCCGCCGAGTCTCGCGGAGCCCCTGGCGCCGGTCGCGCCGGCTCACCACGGCGCCAGGCGCTGAGAGGGCAGGTGGTGGGCACGGCTGTGGTTGCCGTCGATCACGCCACGCGCCGACGAAGCGGCACCGCCGCTGCCCCGCGACGGGGTACATCGCCCCGCGCCGCCCCTCCGGCAACGCCGGCCACTCCAGCTTGCCCGCGGTGTCCGCCTCCTGAAGCGGCGTGTGCAGCACGATCGACAGGTCCGGCCGCGCCGACAGCCGCAACACGCCGGACTCGAAGCACAGCAGCCCGAGCACCGGGTGGTTCATCTCCTTGCGGATCTGCCCGGCCTCCTCGATGTCCCGCCGCTCCCACAACTCGCTGAACTCCGCACTCTCCAGCTTCAGTTCGGCCGGCCACCGCTTGGAATGCCTCGTCGTCCTGGCGGGTGCAGCTCGGCGAGGACGTAGGGGTGGCGGCGCTCGGTACCCGCCTGCTCGCCGAAGCCCTCCAAGCGGAACGCGTCCGTCTACATCTTCTGTTGAGATGGGGGCGCATCCCTCCATGAAGAGTCGACACACGCCTGCTCCCTCATTCTTCCGTGCAGATTCGAATCGGTCCGGTCGACCGATGACCTTGGTCCGAGCGCCCTGCGACGATGGAGCGGCTGTGAATGACTCGCTGACTGCGGGTCAGTAGTCGCGAGAGGGATGCATGGTCGGCCATCGCCGATGAAATCACGTACCAGCACGCGAGGGGACGTTGTGGCTATCCATCTTCTCGGTCCGATATCCGTGTTCACGGACGGTCATCCGCACGGCGTGGGATCCAGCAAAGTCCGGACCATGCTCGCCGTCCTCGCCCTGGAAGCGGGCCAGGCGGTTTCCCATACTGATCTGGCGGACGAACTCTGGTCGGGCGACACCGTCCGCAATCCCCGCAACGCCATGCAGGCACATGCCACCCGGGTACGCAGGGTGCTGAAGGGCGAGGGCGGGCGGTGCGGCTCGGGGACCACCGTGCTGCGCTCCGTACCCAACGGCTACGTCCTGGACGTCCCGCGCGAGCACATCGACGGGCATCGGTTTCTCGACCTGGCGTCCCAGGCCGCGACGACGCTGGCCGACGCCCCCGAACGGGCACTTCGTCTGCTGGACTCCGCGCTGCTCCTGTGGCGTGGTCCGGCCCTGCTGGACGCGGGCGACGGGCTGCGCTGCCGCAGCGCCGCCCGGCTGTTCGAGGAGAGACGTCTCTCCGCCCTGGCGGATCAGGTGCGGGCTCGCATCATGCTCGGAGACCACGCTCGGGCGATCGCCGAACTGCACCGGCTGGTGGCCCAGTTCCCGTTGCGGGAGCATTTCTGTGATCTGCTCATGCTGGCGTTGTACCAGGTCGGGCGCCAGAGCGACGCCCTGGAGCAGTTCCGGCTGGCCCGGCAGCGTCTCGACGAGGAACTGGGCATCAGGCCCGGGGAACTGCTCCAGCGCCGGCACGCGGAGATCCTGGCGCAGGATCCCGCGTTGGCGCATGCCGGCCTCGTGTGAGCGGCCGGCACGCCGCGCCGCCCCCCGCGGTCGGCGGCGCATCGACGGCGCCTGAGCGCCGCGTCCTGCGGAACAGAGAGTGGGAGTCTCGTCATGGCCTCTGGGTCGCGTGTGCGTTCCGAAGGGCGCGGTCCCTCGGTGATTCCCGAGGCGATCGCCGTGGTCGGCATCGGGGCGCTGTACCCGGCTGCTCGGGGGGCCGAGCAGTACTGGCGGTTGCTGACCGCCCCGGCGACCGACGGCGCCCCCGCTCCCGCCGCGGGCGGGCTCGGCGACATCGAGGTCGATGTCGCCGGATTCGGGATTCCACCCGCTCAGACGGGGACGATGTCCCGGATGCAGCTCCTGGCCCTGGAGGCGGCCCGCCAGTGTCTTCAGGACGCGGGCTACGATCGGCGACCGTTGCCGTCGGACCGTGTCGATGTGACGGTGGGCACCTGCTTCGGCCTGGACCGCCAGTACGCCAACGCCTTGCGGATAGAGGGCGCTCGCTACGCCGTCGAACTGGGGCGGACGCTCGCGGAGCACGGCGGCCACGCGTCGGACGCGAACGCGGACACCACCGAGGAGTTCCGCGCCGCGCTGATAGGGCGGCTCGGCGCGTCGCCGCACGACAGGGTGAGCGAGCTCGTCAGCTCCATCCCGGCGCGGGTCGCGTCCGCCTTCAAGCTGCGTGGGAGGACGCTGGCGCTGGAGTCCGCCGATGTCACGTCGTACGTGGGCCTCGCGTACGCCATGGACAGCCTGCGTGCCGGTACGTCGGACGCCGTCCTGCTCATCACCGGGCAGCGCCACGAGGGCCCCTTCGTCGCACGTGCTTTCGCCGCCAAGGGGCTGGGGCAGGAGGAGGCCACCGGTGCCGCGGCACCGTACGACACGGGCCCGTTCAGCGAGGGTGTCGGGGCACTGCTGCTCAAACGCCTCTCGTCCGCCGAACAGGACGGCGACCGTGTGTACGCCACCGTGCGGTCGTGCGTCCTGCGGCACGAGGGGCGCCCCGGCGCCTTCCGCTATCCGGACCGGGACGGGCTGTGGGAGGAGGCGGCCGTCGCGGGACGTACGACCTGTGCGGCGGCGGCCGAGGCGGTGCAGTACGTCGAAGCGGCGGGGTCCGGCGTCGCCGGCGAGTCGCATGCCGAGCAGCGGGCGCTCACTGCCTCGTTCACCGGCGCGGCGCCCGGCTCCGTGGCGGTCGGTTCGGTCCGGGACCGACTGGGGCACACCTTGGCGAACGCCGGACTCGCCGGCCTCAGCAAGATCGCGCTGGCGCTGCATCACCGCAGGCTGCCCGGCGGTGGCACGCGGTCGCGGATTCCGCACGGCGGTGCCCTGCGCACGGTGCCCGGGACCGAGGACTGGCCCGCGCCGTCCGGCGGCGGGCCGCGCCGGGCGGCGCTCGTCGGTTCGTCGCTGACCGGGACCGTGGCCCATGTCGTCATGGAGGAGTACGGCGCCCCGCACAGCGGTGGCGGTGCGTCGGCCGAGGGTCTCCGGGCGGTCACCGGGGCCGGGACGGTGAGCAGGGACGGGCCGATACCGATCGCCGTGGTGGGTTTCGCCGGACGCTTCGCCGGTTGCCCGGATGCCGAAGCGTTCTGGGCACGCACGCTCGCGGGTCACAGCATGGTCGGTCCGGTGCCGGACGACGTCTTCGACCGGAGCATCTTCTACGCGCCGGGAGCCCTCAGCCTCGACCGTTCCTACACCGACCAGGGTGCGTTCGTGCCGGTGCCGGACGGACCGCCGCCCGGTCTGCGTCTCCCACCGAGCCGCTACGCCGCGCTGGACGCGGCCCAGCGGGTGGCGCTCGACGTCGCAGCCGAACTCTTCGCCCGGCGTGGCTACGCGCCCGGCGGCCCGCCGGGCTCCGGTCTGGTGGCGGTCGGCAGCAACCTGGGGCTGCACAACGAGCGCCGCCTCAACTCCCTGCTCTGCGTCGATGTGCTGGAGCAAGTGGCCGACGGCCTGGACACCCTCGGCGCGTTGTCCGCGCGGGCCAGACGGGAAGTGCTGCGGCTCGTGAGGGACCGGACCGTGGCCGACGCGGACTTCACGCACGCGCTCGACGGCTGCCTGGCCAGCGGTGTCGCGGCACTGATCGCCAACGAGTTCGCCCTGGACGCCGTGCCCGTGGCGGTTGAGGCGGCGTGCGCCTCGTCACTCGCCGCGCTGGACCTGGCCGTCGGCAGACTGCGCTCGGGGGCGGTCGACTACGCGGTGGCCGGTGGTGTGGAACTGCCCTGCAACGCCCGTGACATGGTGCTGTGCTCCTCGCTCAGCCTGCTGTCGCACGGGCGGATCACCCCTTTCGACGAGGCCGCCGACGGTTTCTCACCCGGCGACGGCTGCGCGTTGTTCCTGCTCAAGCGGTACGACGACGCGCTCCGGGACGGCGACCCGATTCACGGCCTGCTGCGCGGCATCGGCGCCTCCAACGACGCGAGGTCGCTGATCGCTCCGGACATCACGGGCCAGGCCTCGGCCATGCTCCAGGCTTTCGACCAGGTCGAGTTCGAACCCTCCGACGTCGACTATCTGGAGGCGCACGGCACCGGCACGCGCGTCGGCGACCGAGTGGAGATCGCGGCGGTGGCCCTGGTCTACGGTGCCGTACCGCGTCGGCGCCCCTTGGACATCGGCAGCGCCAAGTCGTTCTTCGGTCATACGTTCGCGGCGGCCGGCGGAGCCGGACTGCTGCGCGCGCTGCACGCGGTGCGTACCGCGACCGTCCCACCCAACACCGGTCTGCGCACCCTCAGTCCCGAACTGGCCCTCGATCGCGTTCCCGGGCGTATCCGCACCGGTGCCGCGCCCTGGGAGGCCCCGGACGGACGTCCGCGGCGGGCTGCCGTGAGCTCCTTCGGCACCGGCGGCATCAACTACCACCTTCTCCTTGAGGAATACCAGGGCAGGCCACGATGAACGTGTACTTCGACCCCGAACTCGACCCGCAGACACGGGAGATGCGCGACATGGTGGTGCGGTTCGCCCGCCGTGAACTCGCGGGGCCGGCCACCGCCGACCCGGACGAATTCCGCCGCCGCTGGCAGCTGGCCGGCAAGCAGGGACTGGCCGGGAGCAGTGTCCCGGTCGAGTACGGCGGCAGCGGTCTGGACGCCGTCGCGGCGGCGGCGATGATGGAGGCGCTCGGTGAGGGAAGCAGCGACACCGGCTTCGCCTTCTCGATGGCAGCACACCTGTTCGCCGCCGTCATGCCCGTCGTGGAGTTCGGCAGCGAGAAGCAGAAGAACCGCTGGCTGCCGGCCCTGTGTTCCGGGGAATCGATCGCCGCCCATGCCGTCACAGAGCCGGCGGCCGGTTCCGACGCGTTGAACCTGGAGACCTCCGCCCTGCGCGACGGGGGCCAGTACCTGCTCAACGGGAGCAAGTGCTTCATCACCAACGCCCCGGTGGCGGACCTCTTCGTGGTGCAGGCAGCCACCCGGGCCGGGGGCGGCTTCTTCGGCCTGACCACCTTCCTGGTGCCCGCCGACACTCCGGGCCTGACCGTCGGGCGGACCTACGACAAGGTGGGGCTACGAGGATCGCCGATGGCGGACGTGCGCTTCACGGACTGCGTGGTGCCCGCGGCCCAGGTGCTGGGTTCGGAGGGCTCGGGCGCGGTCGTCTTCTCCACGTCGATGAAATGGGAGCGAACCTGTCTCTTCGGCATCTATCTGGGCGTGATGCGGCGGGTCCTTGACTCCACGATCGATCACGTGCGGCAGCGGGAGCAGTTCGGCACGGTCATCGGCGGATTCCAGGCGGTGAGTCACCGGATCGTCGACATGCTGGCGCGGTACGAGTCGGCCCGGCTGATGCTGTACCGGTCGGCGCGCGGTATCGACGCGGGAAGCGAGAGCACTGTCGGCCCTGCCCTCGCCAAACTCGCGGTCAGCGAGGCCGCGGTGCAACTGGGCCTCGACGCGATCCAGTTGCGCGGCGCGCTGGGCCTTCTGGACGGCGAGGCGGAGACCCTGCTGCGTGATGCCCTGCCGGCCAGGATCTTCTCCGGGACGAACGAGATCCAGAAGAACAACATCGCCCGCGAACTGCGCCTGGGCAGTCGCCACCGAGAAAACAGGCGCTGAGCAGAGAGGCAAGGACATCATGCATGTCATCGTTCACCGCATCCGGCTCCACGAGGGCGTCGACCCCGCCCGGTTCGAGACCTGGGTGCGGGAAAGCGACTACCGCGCTGCCGCCGACCTCAAAAGCCTGCATTCCTTTGCAGTGCACCGCATCTCGACACATGCTGACGCGAATGCGAATACGAATGCGCCCCACGAATACTTCGAGGTCATCTCGGTGACCAGCCCGGAGGAGTTCGAGCGGGATATGGCGACCGACACGTTTGGGCGCCTGGTCGCCGCTTTCGACACCATGGCCTCGGTCGTGGACGAGATCTCCGGGGAGCGGATCGAACCGGGGTACTCCGCGGACTGAGGCGTGCGCATCATGAACGGGTGCCGGGATCGGACGTCCCCGGCACCTTTTCTCCCCGGACCGTCGATTTCGTCAGGACATGCTGACCTGTTGCGCGATCCTGCTGATGAGGCCCGACTCATAGGCGATGGCGACCGCCTGGGTGCGCGTCCGCGCATGCAGCTTCTGCAGGACGTGATGCACATGTGAGCGCACGGTCGCGTTCGAGACGGTCAGCCGCTCGGCGATCTCGGCGTTGGACTTGCCCCGGGACAGCAGCAGCATCACTTCACGCTCGCGCCGGGTGAGCATGGGACCCGCCCCGGCCGGCACCAGGGTGAGGTGCACGTCGGCGAGCGCCAGCGACCTGCCGACCTCGTCCGGCAGGACAAGGACGTTGACCGTGGTGACCGTTCTGATCACGTGGACGAGGTCCTCCACCGAGGACTCCACGGAGAGCACGGCACGCACACTGACCCGGAGGGCTTCCAGCGCGCGATGGGTGTTCTGAGGGGGGCAGAGCAGGATCACCTTGCTGAGTTCGGCCAGTTCGGCGAGTTCCTGACGGTCGTCGATGGTGAGCAGGGGCGAAATGACGATGACAGCTTCGGGGGACGCCTCGGCGGCCACGGCGAGGGCACGGCGCACCGATGTCTCCACGGTGACATCGAGGTGATAACGCCCCAGCAGTGCCTGAATTCCCGCTCCGACGATGGCATTGTCGCAGCACACCAGCAATCTGATACTCATGATGCGACACAAAGGAGACCATGAGCGGAACGACGGAGCAAGAACTGAAGAATGATATTCAACGGAACGGCCGTCGACACTTGTTCCCCTTAAGTATCACAACCTTTAATATTGCACTTTCAATGGCACGGTATCACGACCACACGCCGATGAGAAGGAGCCTGCATATCGCCGAGATAGCATCGAATGCGCCCAAGTTCCCACCGTGCGGCGCGCACAAACACCGGACAGTTCAAATTGAGCGGAATCCAGCGGAACCCGGGCGACGGAAGGACGCGGGCGCCGGGGTGGACGGGACGCCGAGACGGCTGACGAAGAAGGGGCGTCCGGTCAGGCCCAGCAGAGCCTTCAGATCGCGGCGCAGGTCGTCGTGCTGCACGACGATGCTGAGGGGATGGAGTGCCAGCCCTGCCTCCGTGGCGGCCAGCCAGTAGTCCAGCAGCAGCTCGCCGCCCCGCAGTTGCCCGGCCACACCCGGCGATTCCCTGGTGAATCCGAGCACCACCACGGCGGGCGTCCGAAGCCGCACGTGCCCGGCCGGCTCCGCGGCGAGCCGGTGGTGGAAGCCGGCCAGACACAGGAGCCGCATCACCGGTGGGGCCAACGTGAGGCGCTTGCCCAGGCACTGGAGCGGCGTGAGCGGTCCGAACAGCTGAGCTGCCGTGAAGCCGTCTCCGTGCCGACGCGCCTCGGCGGCGTTCCACCGCACGTACGCATGGGTCTCCCGCCAGGCCGCCGGGTGGCTGAAGTCGCGCCCGGCGTGAGACGCCAGGAAGTCCGCGAAGAGGGACCTTTCCGGACTCGACGTCAGGTGCCGGACCGTCACACCGCCCTTCTCGGCCCCCTGCGGGTCGTCGGCCCGGACCGGGACGGCGACCGTGCGGGCCAGCTCCCCGAGTGTCCCGTCGTCGAGAGCGGTGTTCCGGTACGGCCCACGGTGGGTGCGCCGCCCGCGGGCCAGCGCCCACAGTTCGTCGATCCCTTCCCCCGAGGACCGGTCGCGCCGCAGCGCCGCCACGCACAGCGGAGTCCAGTCCGACGGCCACCGCGCGGCGAACCGGACCGGTCCGGGCAGCACCTCGACGGCGCGCACCTGCAGCGCCGCCCACCCCTCGGCGGCCAGCGCCCGCCGCAGCAGCCGCCAGTACGCTCCGCAACTGACATGCATCTCCATGGCGTGCGCGGCCAGAGCGCGCAGTTCACGGCAGCGGTCCAGGGCGAGAATCACGTACTCGGTGCCCGCTTCGTCGCCCATGCCGAGGAATCGGGCGGCGGCCTGCCGGGCCTCCGGCGAGTCCGCCCGGGCGAGCCTCCAGGGTTGGCAGTTGTGGGAGGAAGGACTGAGCGAGGCCAGCGCGGTGGCGTCGGCCAGCGCCTCTTCGAACCGCCGTGCAGGAGCGACGGACGGACGTGTCACGGCAGCGGTCCTCACCTTCTGTCGACTGTCGACTACGTGCTCGCAGGGTCACTCCAGACCAGGGCCAGGTGGTAGCCGTCCAGCTCGCAGGCCCGGGTTCGCAACTCGCCGCCGCCGACGGGTGCGTGTCGCAGCAGCTCCGGGCCCGGCCGCCAGGCGAAGCGCCCGTCCTCGTGCCACCCGGTGAGGCGCACCTCGCGCGTGTCGACGCGCAGACCGAACCCGTAGTACTTGAGGACGGCCTCCTTGCACACCCAGCGCAGGAGCAGTGGCATGACGCGCAGGCGCTGCCCGGCGAGGTCCGCACCCGCGCTCTCGCCGTCAGCCGAGAGGATGCGGGCCAGCGGGGGCGAGACGGTGCGCGGACGCTCCAGGTCCACTCCGACCGCGCCCGGCCCGCACACCGCGACGGCATAGTCGCCGGAGTGCGTCAGGCCCACCTCCACCGGCAGGTCGGTCACGGGCTTCCCGGCGCGCAAGCCCTGCGTCACGCGTCCGATGCGGATGTCACGGCAGGCGACCGGCGTGCTCCCCGAGTGCTCCTGGTGGGCGCGCACGGCGTACTTGAGCGCCATCCGGCCCGCCAGCCACTCCTCGCGCCGACGCCGCAGAGCGAGCGTGCCCACGTAGGACGCCTCTTCCGGTCCCAGGTGCCACGACGTCAGCCGGGCGCGGACGTCGTCCCCGGCGGCGCGCAGCCAGGCGAGCGACACCACGCTCAGGGCCAGCCCCGGCGCGGGCCGGAGCACCCGCAGCGGCACGTCCCGATCGAGAACGAGTGGGCCGGTGTCCGTCCGGGGCCGGAGCTCGCCGGGTGCCGCCGCGGCCTCAGCGGTCGACATCGGGCGGCAGCAGGAACGGGTACGTGCGCCGCCGGATCCTGCGGTGCCAGAAGCGGTCCGCCCGGCGCAGGCGTTGGATCAGTTCCCACATGCGGGCGTCCTCGCGGTAGTAGCCGGCCACCTCGTCGGCGGTGACCGGGGCGTCGAAACGGCCCTCGCTCTGCGCCAGGAAACCCGGAACCAGCCGCGACAGCCGTTCCTTGTGCAGATTGCCGAGGAAGTCGAGGACGGCGCCGCGCGGCTCGTAGTACTTGTCGAAGATCGCCCGGGTCTGGGACACCCGCACGGCGTCGCGCAGAATCCAGGGGAGCGAGGTGAAGAACAGCCGCACATCGAGCCGTTCGCGCCGCCGTGCGTCTCGCAGCAGGGGGGTGGTGACATCGAGGTAGACCAGTTCCCCGTCGAGATCCATCCAGTTGGACGCCTGAGCGTCCAGCCCGACGCCGGGGGTCACCGCTTTCTCGACCAGGGGGAGGAAGCGCGCGTAGAAGTCGCCGGCCCATGCGTGGCCCTCGGTGTGCAGCAGCCGGGAGCACAGCCGGTCGCCGGGCAGAGCCTCCTGCACGCAGTACCCGACGACCTTGCCCGAGGGCGTCCGGGTGTGCCACAGCCGGGTGTCGGCGACGCGCACGCCGGCCTTCTCCAGCTGCTCGACGTACTCACCGACCAGCGACTCGTGGCGCCTGAAGCTCTCGTAGGTGGGGAAGACCGGCAGCCGCTTGCACGCGAACGAGCCGTCCGGGGTGTCCAGGCGCAGGACGAGGGTGACCTCACCGAATCCGAGAACGGCCAGCGCCGAGGGATCGGCGGTGTCGAGGGCGCGTTGTACGCGCCTCTCAAGCGCGGCGATGTCCCGCTCGGGAAGAACGAAGGACATGGGACGCCGTCACCTCCCCCGCCTTGACGCGGCGGTGGCCGAAGCAGCGCTTACGCGGCGGTGAAGACGAGCACGGCATTCTGTCCCCCGAATCCGAACGAATTGCTGACGGCCACATCGACCTTCGTCCGGCGGGCCGTGCCGGAGACCACGTCCAGGTCGAGGTCGGGGTCCTGCTGTTCCAGGTTCGCCGTGGGGGGAACGGTGGAGTGCTGGACGGCGAGCACGGTCAGGGCGGCCTCGATGGCGCCGGCGGCGCCGAGAGTGTGGCCCAGGACCCCCTTGGTGGAGGTCACGGCCACACCGTCGCCGAACACCGCACGCAGGGTTCGTGCCTCGATCGCGTCGTTGATCCTGGTCGCGGTGCCATGCGCGTTGACGTGCCGCACCTCGTCGGTCCCCACCCCGGCCTGCGTCAGCGCGTCCCGCAGGGCGCGCCGGACACTGCGCCCCTCGGGCTCGGGAGTGGTGATGTGGTGGGCGTCGGCGGAGGCACCGTACCCGGCCAGCCGGGCCCGCACCGGAGCACGACGCGCCCGGGCATCCGCTTCGCGCTCCAGCACGAGTACGCCACTGCCCTCGCCGATGACGAAGCCGTCGCGGGCCGCGTCGAACGGACGGGAGGCGGCGGTGGGATCGTCCACCCGGCGGGAGAGCACACCCATCTGTGCGAACCCCGTCACCATGAGAGGGCTGACGTTCGCCTCGGTGCCACCGGTGAGCACCACGTCGCAGACGCCTTCCCGCAGCAGCCCGGCGGCTGTGCCGATGGCCGTGGCCCCGGAGGCACAGGCGCTGGCGGTCACGAAGTTGGGGCCGGTGGTGCCCAGGTCCATCGCCAGATGACCCGCGACCATGTTCGGCACCAGCATCGGAAGCAGCAGGGCGGAGACCGCCTGGGGCCCCTTCTCCAGGAGTCGGCGGTGCTGTTTCTCGAAGGTCGTGATGCCGCCGAGCCCGCAGCCGATCACCACACCGACCCGGGCGCCGTCCCAGGTGAGCGGGTCGAGGCCGCTGTCCGCGACGGCTTCACGGGCGGCGACGATCGCCAGCTGGATGAAGCGGTCGTGGGTCAGCCGGCTACGTGGTCCGACGTGCCGGGCCGGGTCGAGGTCCGGCACGGTGCAGGAGATGTCGATCGGCAGATCGGCGAGCATCGGGTTCCTGGTGGCCTTCGACCGGCCGTCGCACACGCCCTTCCACGTCACGTCCGTGCCGATACCGGCCGCGGTGACCAGACCGAGTCCGGTGACGGCGATGCTGTCACCGGACGTCACGGCGCGACCCCGACCCCGGACTCGACGAGGCCGGCCAGGTGCCCGATGCTGTCGGCCCGGCCCACCGCGTCGTCCTGGATCTCCACGTCGAACTCGGACTGGATCACGAGCAGCAGTTCGACGACGAACAGCGAATCCATGTCGAGTTCCTCGAACGTGGCATCCGGCCTGATCTGCGCCCGCGCCACCGCGAAGTGATTGACGAGCAGGTCGACCAGCTTTTCGTACACAGCGCCCATGAAGGTGTTCTGCCTTTCCGCTGGGTGAGTGGGATGCGACATCTGGCGGAAACTATCCCCACACCCGCTGACCGTCCGCTGACCGATACCTGACCAGTGGTCCCGTCAGGCGTCGGTCAGCGGACGGTCAGCGTTGGCCGGAAGACTCCAACCGGTCAGGGCCTTTTCGGCCGTACCGCTCTGCGAGGAGTCACACTTTTGGCCGCCTGCCGCCGTGCTCGCACGCCCCGCCGAGCCGCCGCCCCCAGGGGGTGTTTTGAAAGTCCCGCACAGCACCCACGGCGCCCGGCACGCACCCTCGCCGCACCGGCCAAAGACCCAAGTAGCTCCGCTACGAGGGCCTTCATCCGGCACGCCGAGGCCACGCACCGAACACCGCGGGCACCGCACAGGACTTTCAAAACACCCCCTACCGGAGACGACCGATGACCCCGGCAGCCGTTCTCGCCGGGCTGGGCAGCCAGTTGCCGCCCCGGCTGGTGACCAACGACGAACTGGCGGCCCGGCTCGACAGCTCCGACGAATGGATACGCACCCGGACCGGTATCCGGCAGCGCTACGTCGCCCCCGAGGGGCTGCTGACCTCCGACCTGGCCGCCGGAGCCGGAGCGCTCGCCCTGAAGTCGGCCGGCCTCGCGCAGGTCGACGCCGTCCTGGTGGCCACCACCACACCGGACCGCCCCTGCCCCGCCACCGCCCCGACCGTGGCCGAGAAGCTGGGCCTCGGGCAGGTGGCCGCCTTCGACGTCTCGGCGGTGTGCACGGGATTCCTCTACGCGCTCGCCACCGCGTCCGGCCTCATCGCATCCGGTACGGCCCGGCACGTACTGGTGATCGGGGCGGAGACGTTCTCCCGGATCCTCGACCCGGCCGACCGCGCCACCTCCGTCATCTTCGGCGACGGAGCCGGCGCCGTCGTGCTGCGTGCGGGACATCCCGAAGAGCCGGGCGCCCTCGGGCCGTTCGCACTCGGCAGTGACGGCAGTGGCCAGGACCTGATCACCGTGCCGCGCGGCGTCCCGCCGGCACCGGCGGAGACGGCGGAGACGGCGGAGACGGCGGAGACGGCCACCGACGGCTACTACTTCACGATGCAGGGCAGGACGGTCTTCCGGCTCGCCGTGCAGCGGATGGGACAGAGCATCCGGGCCGCCCTCGACCGGGCCGGGCTGCGCATCGACGACATCGACCGGCTCGTCGGCCACCAGGCCAACCTCCGCATCCTGCTGCGGCTGGCCGACGAGATCGGGCTGCCGCGTGAGCGCAGCTACAGCCACATCGCCGAGGTGGGCAACACCGCCGCGGCCTCCCTGCCGCTGGCCTTGGACCACGCGCATGCCGAAGGCGCCCTGCGTCCCGGCGACCGTGTGCTGCTGGCCGCCTTCGGCGGCGGGCTCACCTGGGGGGCGGTCACGCTCACCTGGCCCGCCGTCGACCGGGGCTGAGGGCGGCGGGATCCGGCTCGACAGCCCTGCCACCGCAGGACCGAACCAAGGACGGCAATGACCTCTCGGGAACTGATCACCGACTACATCGTCGACGTCTGGATGGACGGCGACGCCGAAAGCCTGGAGCCGGAGACACCGATCACGGAACTGAACATCATCGATTCCGCAGGCATCTTCGATCTTGTCCATTACCTGCAGAGCGAATTGCGGATCAGCATTCCCGTCCAGGAGATATCGCCGAAGAACTTCCGGTCCGTCAATGCGATCGCCGAACTGGTCGACCGTCTCCGGAAAGGTGAAGGAGGAAACGCGGCATGACGCATGGCACGGACGACCCGCTCGACACCGCCCGGCTGTATGAGCGGGTCGTGGAGATCATCGCGGACCACACCGGTTACGACAGGTCCTATCTGCTGCCGGAGAGTCACTTCGAGGCAGAGCTCGGCATCGACTCCATCACGCTCCAGTCCATCCTGGAGACGGTTCGCGAGCGCTTCGGTACCGCCGACGGACCGCTCGCCGAGTCGGCCACCGTCGGGGAACTCGTCGACGCGCTCGGCCGCGTCCTGCACCTGCCGGAGACCGATCGACGCGCACCGGCGGACACGGCGGTCACGGCAGTCACCGGACAGACCGACGCGCCGCCCGAGGACCCGGCGCTGGCCGCCGTGCTGACGGCCGCCCTGCACCACACCGGTTACCGCAGCGACCAGTTGGGCCTGGACACCGCGCTGGAGAGCGAGCTGGGCATCGACTCCGTGGTCCTCGCCTCCGTGGTGGCCGAGACCGCCGACGCTCTCGGCCTGGACGGATCGCTGCTCGGCCCGGTGCAGGCCACGACGCTGCGCGAACTCGTCACCGTGCTGGCCTCGGCCCGCCGCACGACCGCCCCCGAACCCGAACCCGGTGCCCATGACGGCGCATGGGACTCCCGTTCGACCAAGGACTTCGTCGAGCAGCGCGACCCGGACCTGTTCGCCAAGACCCGCAGCTTCCGGTCCTACCTGCGAGGGCGGGAACAGCAGCACCTGTACTGGTACGGCATGCCGTTGCGGTCCCGGAGCAGCAACCGAGCCGTGATCTTCGACGAACTGACCGGCCGGGAACGCGAGTTCCTCATGTTCGCCTCCAACAACTACCTGGGCCTCGCCAACCACCCGCGGGTCGTGGAGGCGGTGTGCGACGCCACCCGCGTCTACGGGGCCACACACACCGGTTCGCGCTTCATCGGTGGCACCAACATGCTGCACAAGGAGCTGGAACGGCGGCTCGCGGCCTTCAAGCAGCGTTCCGCCTGCATCGTCTTCCCCGGCGGCTACGCCGCGAACCTCGGTACCGTCTCCGCCCTGGTCAAGAACTACGACACCCTCGTGGTCGACCGGCTCAACCACATGAGCATCGTCGACGGCGGCCGGCTGTCGGGCGGCATCCGCAAGATCTACCAGCACAACGACATGGCGGACCTGGAGCGAATCCTCGCCCGTACCGCCGATCGGTCCGACGGGGGCACCCTCGTCGTGGCCGACGGCGTGTTCAGCATGCACGGCGACATCTGCGACCTGCCCGAGATCGTCCGGCTCGCCAAGACGTACGGCTCCCGTGTGCTGATCGACGACGCGCACTCCACCGGCGTCCTCGGGGCCCGCGGCTCCGGCACCGCCGAGCACTTCGGCCTCAAGGGCGAGGTCGATCTCGAACTCGGCACCATGAGCAAGGCGCTGGCCGGCATGGGCGGGTTCGTCGTCGGTGACGAGGACGTGATCGAGTACCTGCGCTACTACGCGAACTCCTACGTCTTCGCGGCGAACATCCCGGCAGGCGTCGCGGCCGGTCTCATCGCCTCCCTCGACGTCATCGAGACCGAGCCGGAACGGCTGAAGCAGCTCTGGACCAACATCGAGGTGCTGCGCGGCAACCTGCTGCACGCCGGCTTCGACCTGGAGCACTCGCAGAGCGCGATCCTGCCCATCGTCATCGGCGACGAACGCAGGGCGATGGAGATGGGCCGCGCGGTCCGTGCCCGCGGTCTGTTCTGCCAGACCGTCGTCTTTCCCGGAGTGTCCCTCGGCGACGCGAGGCTGCGCGTCAGTGTCACCTGCGAGCACACCCGGCAGGACCTGGACCTGGCCACCGAGATCTTCACCGACGCCGCCCGCGAGACCGGTGTCCTGCCGGAGGCTCGATGAGCACCCGCGAGCCACGCGCAGGAGCGGATGCGTCCCGGGTGGCCCTCCGCCTGCCGCCGAAGAGTGCCGGATCGGAGACACGTCCCGCCTTCGTGGGGCCGGGAGCCGCGACGTACGGAGAGGTCCGGGCCCGGGTCGACGCGGTGTCGGCCCGTCTCGTGGACCAGCTGGAGGTGCGTCCCGGCGACCGGATCGCCCTCTGGACGGACAAGCATCCGCGCTGTGCGGAGGCGATCCTGGCCACCCTCCAGGCCGGTTGCGCCTACGTTCCGCTCGACGGCGGGCAGCCCGTCGCCCGGGTGCGGACCATCCTCGCCGATGCCGAGCCGGTGGTGCTGTTCACCGACCGGCGCCACCTGGAGCTGCTCGGTCGGGGGCCGCTCCCGGCTTCGGTCCGGACGGTCGTGGCAGCGGGCGAGGACCTGCCCGACACGGTCGGCGGTGTCCCGGTGCACACCTGGTCCGGCTTCGCCGGGGCGGCCGTGCGCCTCGTCGGCACCCTGCCCGCACCGGGCCCGCACGACCTGGCCGCGCTGCTGTACACCTCCGGCTCCACCGGCACACCCAAGGGTGTGCGGATCTCGCACGGCAACCTCATCTCCTTCGTGAGCTGGTGCCGTGAGGAGTTCGGCGTCGGACCCGGGGACGTCCTGTCCAACCACGCCTCGTTCAGCTTCGACCTGAGCACCTTCGACCTGTTCGTCGCACTCACTTCTGGTGCCGCCCTCTGGATCGTCCCGGACGACGAGGCGAAGGACGTGACGGCGCTGGCGCGGGGCATCCGGGAGCACGGGGTGAGCGTCTGGTACTCGGTGCCCTCGGCACTCGGCCTGCTCGCCTCCTCCGGTGCGCTCACCCGTGACGGGGCGAAGAGCCTGCGGAACGTACTCTTCGCCGGCGAGGTGTTCCCGATGCCGCGCTTGCGCGCCCTTGCCCGGCTGCTGCCCGAAGAGGCGACGCTGTACAACCTCTACGGCCCCACCGAGACCAATGTGTGCGCCTGGCACCGCGTCCGCCCCGAGGACCTGCACCGCACGGCACCCGTACCCATCGGCGGCCCCGTCCCCGGCGCCCTGCTGCACGTCGTGGACGAGCAGGGCCGCGCCCTCACGGAGCCCGGCGCGATCGGTGAACTCGTGGTGGGCGGCGACTGTGTGACACCGGGGTACTGGCGGCGCACGGCGGACCCGGTGGCCGATCTGCACCGCCAGGGTCTGCACCCCACCGGTGACCTGGTCAGCTACGAGGAGGACGGGCTGCTCGTCTACCGGGGGCGCAAGGACCGCATGGTCAAACTCTCCGGCTACCGGGTCGAACTCGGCGAGATCGAGGCGGCCGTGCAGCAGCACCCGTCGGTGGCCGAGGCGGCCGTCCTCGTCACCGAAGGTCCCAGCGGCGGCCGTCTCACGCTCTACTACACCCTCCGCGAAGGCGCCGAGGCACCGGGCCTGATCCAGCTCAAGCGGCATTGTGCGGCCCTGCTGCCCACCTACATGGTCCCGCACCTCGCACGGCGTCTCGACGCCATGCCGCACAACGCCAACGGCAAGGTCGACCACCGCAGACTCGGCGGGGCCGCGAACCGGTCCACCGCGGGGAGCGCCGGCACCGGCCGGTGACCGGCGGAAGAGGGGAACATCGTGAAAGCAGCACCGACCGGCACCCCGCGTCAGGACGGCGGCGCCCCGCAGACGATTGCCGCGCCGACGGTTGCCGCGCTGCTGAGGCAGTGGTCCGACACGCGTCCCGACGCGCTCGCCTACCGTTTCCTCACCGACAGCGCCGGCACCGACACGTCACTGACCTACCGTGAACTCGACGCACGCGCACGCGCCGTCGGGGCACACCTGCAGGACCAGGGGGTCGCCGGCCGACCTGTGCTGCTGCTCCACCCGCCGGGCCTCGACTACATCGCGGCGTTCTTCGGCTGCCTGTACGCCGGCGCCCTCGCCGTGCCCGCCTACCCACCGGACCGCACCCGAGCCGGCCGCACCGCCTCCCGGCTGGCCGCCGTCGTCCGCGACTCGGGCGCCCGCCACGCCCTGACCACACGCGCGGTCCTCGACACGGTCCGCGCCGACCAGGCCGAGCCGAGCGTCGCGGGGCTCGCCGGGCTGCGGTGGACGGCGAGCGAGGAGCTGGCGCTCGCCATCGCCGACGGCTGGCGGGAACCCGACACCGCGACCGAGGCGGCGGCCTTCCTGCAGTACACCTCCGGCTCGACCTCGACACCCAAAGGCGTCGTGGTCACCCACGCCAACCTGATGCACAACCTGCGGGCGATGCACACCTGGCTGGAGCACGGCGCGGACGCGCAGATGGTCTCGTGGCTGCCGCCGTACCACGACATGGGACTCATCGGTGCCATCCTGCATCCGATGTACGGAGGTTTCCCCGCCCACCTCATGGCCCCGAAGACCTTCGTGCAGCGTCCCCTGCTGTGGCTCGACACCCTTTCCCGCACCGGCGCGACCCTCAGCGCCGCCCCCAACTTCGGCTACGAGCAGTGCCTGCGCAGGATCACTCCCGAGCAGCGGGACACTCTGGACCTGCGCAACTGGCGCCTGGCGCTCAACGGGGCCGAACCGGTGCGCGCGGACACCCTGGACCGGTTCGCCGCCTACTTCGCCCCGGCCGGCTTCGCACGCACGGCGCTCATGCCCTGCTTCGGGCTCGCCGAGGGCACCCTCATGGCCACCGGGGTCGGACCGCACGAGGCTCCCGAAGCGGGTCTGTTCAGCGCGGCGGGCCTGGAGGCGGGCGTGGCCGAACCGGTCGAGCCGACCGGGGCGGACACGGCGCGGGCCCGCCGGGTCGTGGACTGCGGCTCCCCGGTCCCCGGTGTCGAGGTGGCCATCGTCGACCCCAGGACCGAGCGGCGGCTCGACGAGCACACGATCGGCGAGGTCTGGCTCGCGGGCCCCAGCGTGGCGCAGGGCTACTGGGGGAAGCGAAAGGCCGGCCGAGAGGCGTTCGAGGCGCGGATCAGGGGTGAGCGGGACACCCCCTGGCTGCGCACCGGTGACCTCGGCTTCCTGCGGGCGAACCGGCTGCACCTGACCGGCCGCCTCAAGGACGTCGTGGTGGTGCAGGGGCGCAACTTCGCCGCGCACGACGTCGAACTCACCGCTGAACGTGCCAGCGAGGCCGTGCGGCCCGGCAGCGGGGCTGCCTTCGGCGTCCCGGCCCCGGACGGCGAACAGCTCGCCCTGGTCCAGGAGTTGGGCGGCCCCGGCGCCGAGGACCCCGGTGCCGTACTGGCCGCGCTGCGCACCGCCCTCGCCGAGGAGCACGAGGTCGCGCCGCACACCATCGCCCTGGTCCGGCACTCCGCCGTACCGAAGACCACCAGCGGCAAGATCCAACGTCAGGGCGCCCGCGCCGCGCTGCTCTCGCTGGCGCTGCCGGTCGTGGCGGCGAGTGTGGTGCCCACGACCGACCTGGAACCCGGGGCCGCGGCCAGGGACCCGCTCGGCCTCACCGGTCTGTCACCCGTAGGGCGCCGTACCCGGGTGGCCGAAGCGGTGGCCCTGGCCCTCACCGAGGGCACGGGACGGCAGATCACCGCCGCCGACGCGGACGGTCCCCGGCCGCTGGCCGAACTCGGACTCGACTACCCCCGGCTCCTCGACACCGTGGGCACCCTTGAGGCGCGGCTCGGCGTCCGGATCCCCGTCGGGGAACTGCTCGTCCGCCCGCACGCCGGCCGGCTCGTCGAGCTCTGCCTCGGCGAGGAGGCCGACGCTCGGGATGGTGCACCGGAGCGGCACTCCTCCGTCAGCGCGGCGAACCGCCCCGGCATCGAGCCGGCGCCCTCCGCGCGCGAGCGGCACGTCCTTCTCGGCGAGGCGCCGGACCCGGCCCGTTCCGCGGCCGCGCTGGAGGGCTGGCTGCGCGCCCGTGTCGCGGACCGGCTGGGCCTTCCGGTCACCGCGGTGGACGTCACGCGCCCGTTCGTCTCGCTCGGCCTCGACTCCAGGCAGGCGGTGGCCCTCGGCACCGAACTCGGTGGCCTGCTCGGCCGGGAGCTGCCCGCCGCCGCCGTCTTCGACCACCCCACCATCAGCGCGGTGGCGGCCCGCTTCGGCACCGGGCCCGCGCCGTCGGAACCCGCCCCCGCCGTGTTCGCCACGGCCACGACCGCCGCCGCGGACCCCGCCGAACCCATCGCCGTCGTCGGCATGGGCTGCCGGTTCCCGGGCGCACCGGATGTCGACAGCTACTGGCGGCTGCTGCTCGACGGCCGGGACGCCGTGGGCGAGGTGCCGCCCAGCCGCTGGGACAGCGCCGAGGTGGCCGCACCGCGCCACGGCGGGTTCCTCGACCGGGCCGACGAGTTCGACGCCGCCCTGTTCGGGATCTCCGCCCGCGAGGCCCACCGGATGGACCCGCAGCAGCGCCTGCTCCTGGAGACCGCCTGGCAGACCTTCGAGGACGCCGCGATCCCGGCGACGCGGCTGGCCGGCAGCCGCACGGGGGTCTTCGTCGGGATCAGCAGCCAGGACTACGCGCAGGTGCAGCTGCCGCGGCTCGACAGCGTCGATGTGTACACGGCGACCGGCAACGCCCAGTCGATCGCCGCCAACCGGCTCTCGTACGTCTTCGACCTGCACGGCCCGAGCCTCGCCGTGGACACGGCCTGCTCCTCGTCGCTGGTGGCGGTGCACATGGCCTGCCGGGCTCTGCGGGAAGGCGAGTGCGGCGTCGCGCTGGCCGGCGGTGTCTCTCTGATGCTGACCCCCGCTCTGTCGGTGGCGTTCGCCTCCGGCGGCATGCTCAGTCCCCGTGGCCGCTGCCGCACCTTCGACGACGGCGCCGACGGGTACGTACGCGGGGAAGGCACCGGCCTCGTCCTGCTCAAGCCGCTGACCGCCGCGCTGGCCGACGGCGACCGCGTCCATGCCGTCATCCGGGGCTCCGCGCTCGGCCATGGCGGCCGCGGCAACGGCCTTACCGCGCCCAGGAGTTCGGCGCAGAAACGGGTCATGGCCGAGGCGCTCGCCCGCGCCGGGCTCCGCGCCGACCAGGTCGACCACGTCGAGGCGCACGGCACCGGCACCTCGCTCGGCGATCCGGTCGAGTGGGAGGCCCTGGCCGGTGTGTACGGCCGCGGGCGACCTGCCGACGCGCCCTGTCTGATCGGCTCGGTCAAGACCAACATCGGGCATCTGGAGGCGGCCGCCGGCATCGCCGGGCTGATCAAGGCGGCCCTGGTCGTGCGGGACCGCCAGGTCCCGGCCCTGCTGCACCTCGACCGGCCCAACCGCCACCTCGACTGGGCGGGTTCCGGGCTGTCCGTGCCCACCCGGCGCCGGGCGCTGCCCGACGGCGGCACCGCCCGTGCCGCGGTCAGCTCCTTCGGATTCGGCGGCGCCAACGCCCACGTGATCCTCGAAACCCCACCCGCGCCCCCACGGGAGGCCCCCGCCGTGACGCATCCCCGGCCGGTGCACGCACTGTGCCTGTCGGCCCACACTCCGACCGCGCTGACCGCGCTCGCCCGCTCCTGGCGCACCCACCTCGCCGCGCACCCCGACGTCGCCGTGGCGGACCTCTGCCACGCCGCGAACACCGGCCGCGCCCATCTGCCGCACCGCGCGGTCCTGACGGTCGCCGCGACCTCCTCGACCTCCTCGGCCACCGAGCTCGACACGGCCCTCGACGCACTGATCCGGGACGAACCCACCCCGGCGGTGCTGCGCGGCCACACGGCCACCGCCCCCGCGCCCCGCACCGCCTTTCTCTTCAGCGGGCAGGGCACCCAGCACACCGGCATGGGCAAGGAGCTCTACGAGGGCCACCAGGGCTTCGCCGCCACCCTCGACCGGGCCGCCGAGATCCTGCGCCCCCACCTCGAAGTCCCCCTGCTCGACCTGCTCTTCGACCCGGCGCACGAGGAAGCCCTGCGCGGCACGCGCAACTGCCAGCCCGCTCTGGTCGCCCTGGAAGTCGCCCTGGCCGGGCTGTGGGCCGAGGTGGGCGTGCGCCCGACCGCGGTTCTCGGCCACAGCGTCGGCGCGCTGGGCGCGGCCTGCGTGGCGGGGGTGCTGTCCTTCGAGGACGCGCTGGTCCTCGCCGCCGAGCGGGGCCGGCTCATGGCCGGACAGCCGGGAGACGGCGCGATGATCTCGTGTGTCGGTGACCCGGAGGCCGTCCGGGCGGTCGCCGAGCAGTTCGCCTCCGTCGCGGTGGCCGCCGTCAACACCCCCGACCACCTCGTCCTTTCCGGAGCTGCCGAGGAGATCGGCCGGGTGCGCGGGCCGCTGGCGGAGCGCGGCGTCACGGTACGGCCGCTGGCCGTGTCCCACGCCTTCCACTCCCCGCTGATGACCGGCGCCGCCGCACCACTGGCCGCGGCCGCGGGCAGGCTGGACTTCGCCGCGCCGAGCATCCCCTGGATCTCCGACCTCACGGGCCGACCCGCGCAGCGCGTGGACGCCGGCCACTGGGCACAGCACATGCTCTCCCCGGTGCGGTTCCTGGAGGGCTTCACCGAGCTCCGGCGGATGGGCTGCGACTCCTTCGTCGAGATCGGCCCGCACCCGACGCTGATCAACCTGTGCCGGAGCATCGTCGCCTCCCAGGGCGGCGCCGACCAGGAGAGCGGCAGACCGCTGTTGCTGCCCTCGCTGAACCGACAGGGCGGCGGCTGGCAGACGTTCCTGCGGTCGCTCGGCCGCCTGCACTGCGCAGGCGGTGAGGCCGACTGGTCCGGCCTCGACCGGGACGCGCCGACCGCGCGGGTCCCGCTTCCGCACCTCCCCCTGGAGCGCGAGCGGTACTGGTTCCGTCCGGAGGCCGCGCCGGAGGACGGCCGACCGCACACCCTGTCCGCCGCGGACCCCGCGGCCCTACCCGCCCCGGGCGCGCACACGGCGGCCCGTCCCGGCGCCGCACCGACCCCGGCGACCGCGTCCGGTTCCCCCGATGCCGCGCACCCGCTTCCCGGCACGCCCCACCCGATGGCCGCCGCGCCCCACCCGATGCCCGTCGTGCCCTGGCCCGGGCCCGGCATGCCCTACCCCCTGTGGGGCGGCGTCCCGTACCCGACGGCCGGAATGCCGTACGCGCCGGCCGGTATGCCGTACGCCCCCGCACCGTACGTGCTCGTCCCGTACGCCGGTGGGCCCCCGCTGGCGCCCCTCCCCCACCCGGCCGCCGGTCCACCGGGCGCGGTGCCCGGTGCATATCCCGTACCTGGCGTCCACGGCGCGCCGTCGTCGTCCCCCAGCGGCGGCGGTGCGCCGGGGGCGGACTTCCTGTCGTACATACGCGAATGCACGGCGCTGGTCTGTGGGTTCCCCACGCACCGGGTGGCGCCGTACGCGCGGCTCGGCGCGGATCTGGGTCTGGACTCGCTGATGCGGACCGACCTCCAGCGACGGATCGCCGCCCGGTTCCCCCACGAGGCGGAGCGGTTGCGGCACGGGCTGCCCGAGGACCCGACGGTGCAGGACGTGGCCGACCTGCTCGCCGGGCGAACCACGTCCGCCCCGGACCCGCGGTCCGCGCCGCCGGCCACGGGCGAGCAGCCCCCTCGGGCGGTTCCGGTACGGCAGGAGTACGCGTTCGAGGAGTGGCCCGAGTACGCCGCGCACCTGGGGCGCCTGCGGCAGGTCGGCAGCGGGCCCGCGAATCCCTACGGGCGCGTCCACGAGGGCTTCAACGGCGCCGTCGCGCAGGTCGGCGGGGAGCAGGTCGTCAACTTCGCCTCGTTCAACTACCTGGGTCTCTCCCACCACCCGCGGGTGCGGGAGGCGGCGCGGGCGGCCATCGACCGGTACGGCACCTCCAGTTCGGCGACCCCGCTGCTGTTCGGCGAGACCCCGCTGCACCACGAACTCCAGGCCGAGATCGCCTCGTTCCTCGGCACCGAGGACGCGGTCGTCTTCGCCGGCGGCCATGCCACGAACGTGGCCACGGTCGGCCATCTGTTCGGCCCCGAGGACCTGATCGTGCACGACGAGTGGATCCACGACAGCACGGTGCGCGGCGCGATGCTGTCCGGCGCGCGGCGCCGCCCCTTCCCGCACAACGACTGGGAGACGCTCGACCGGATCCTCGCCACCGCGCGCGGCGAGTACCGCCGGGCGCTCGTCGTCATCGAGGGCGCCTACAGCCAGGACGGTGACATCCCCGACCTGCCGCGCTTCATCGAGGTGAAGCGGCGTCACCGGGCACTGCTGATGATCGACGAGGCGCACTCGCTCGGCGTGCTCGGCCGCACCGGCCGTGGCATCGGCGAGCACTGGGACAGCGACCCCGCCGATGTCGAGCTGTGGATGGGCACGCTCAGCAAGGCCATCGGCAGCCTCGGCGGGTACATCGCGGGCCGCGCCCCGCTCGTCGACTACCTCAGGTACACCGCGCCGCTGCACATCTTCAGCACCGGTATCTCACCGGCCAACACGGCGGCCGCGCTGGAAGCGATCCGGGTGCTGCGCGACGAGCCGGAGCGGGTGGCGCGGGTCCGGGAGCTCGCCGAGTTCTTCCGCACCGAGGCCCGCGCCCGCGGCCTGGACATCGGGGTCTCGCGGGCCTCCGCGGTCATCCCCGTGATCACCGGGGACTGGGAGCGGACCATCGCCCTGTCCAACACCCTCCTGGGCAAAGGCGTGAACGTGATGCCCATCGGCTACCCGGCCGTGCCCCGCGACCGGTCCCGGCTGCGTTTCTTCGTGAACGCCGAGCACAGCGAAGCCGACCTCGAACTCTCCCTCGACCTTCTGGTGTGATCCATGACCTCGAACAGCAACGAGTCCGCCACCGCCCCCGAGGCACCCGCTTCCGGCCACACGCCCGACGTGCTGGTCACCGGAGCCGGCGGCTTCCTCGGCCGTCATCTCGTCCGCAGGCTGGCCGAGCGTGGGCACCGGGTCCGGGTCCTCGCCCGCTCCGGCAGCGACCGCTCGCCCTTCGCCGAGACCGCCGACGATGTGGTCACCGGCTCCCTGGAGGACGCCGACAGTCTGCGCCGGGCCACCGCCGGCGTCACCCACGTCTACAACTGCGCCGGAATGTCGGCGGACTGGGGCCCCTGGGAGGAGTTCCGCCGCGCCAACGTCGAGGGACCGCGAAATGTCGTGGAGGCCGCGCACCACGCCGGATCCGTGGCCCGCGTCCTGCACGTCAGCACCACCGACGTGTACGGCTACCCGAGAAGGCCCTGCGACGAGAGCGCGCCCCCGCACGACATCGGACTGCCGTACAACCGGAGCAAGATCCTCGGTGAGCGCGCGGTCCTGGAGACGTCCGAAGCCACCGGCGTGCCGGTGACGATCGTCCGGCCGGTGTCCATCTACGGGCCCGCCAGCAAGGACTTCGTGATCGAGATCGCCGGTCTGCTGCTGAAGAACCAGATGATCTACATCAGGAAGGGCGAGGTTCCCGCCGGCCTGCTCTACGTGGACAACGCGGTCGACGCGATGATCGCGGCGGCGCTGTCGCAGCGGACCGTGGGCCGCGCCTACAACCTGCGCGATCCGGAGCGGACCACCTGGCGCGAGTTCGTCGAGGCGCTCGCCGAGGGGCTGGGCAGCGGCAAGCCGAAGCTGAGTCTGCCGACGCCGCTGGCCACCGCCGTCGCGGTCGTCTCGGAACGGCTGTACGGCCTGCTGGGCGTCACGTCCAGGCCGGTGCTGACCCGGCACGCCGTCCACCTCTTCGACCGCGACCAGTCGTACGGAATCGGCCGTGCGCAGGAGGACTTCGGCTTCAAGAGCGAGGTGGACTTCGCGGAGGGCATGCGCCGCACCCTCACGTGGCTCGACTCGGACGAAGGGCGCCGCCATGTCGCCCGCTGAGGCGCACGCGGGCGGGACCGGCTGGTTTCCCGCCTTCGGCTCCCGGGCCGGCCACACCGCCGAAGCGTCCGGGCCCGCTTCCCACGACGGGGGTCCGGACAACGGGCCGTACCTGATCTGCCTGTCCTACGCGGGCGGCACCGCGTCGGTCTACCGCGGCTGGCAGCGGGAGCTCACCACCCTCGGCTGGCGGGGCCGGGTGGTGCCGGTGCAGCTGCCGGGCCGCGGGCTGCGCCTGCGCGAACGGCCGTACACCTCGATGCGGCAGCTGAGCGAGGCCGTCGCCGGAGCCGTGGCGGACCGCTTTCTTCCCTGCGACTACTCCCTGTTCGGACACAGCATGGGAGCGCTGCTCGCCTACGAGGTGGCCTGTGCGTTGCGCCGCGGAGGCGCGGCCGCACCACGGCACCTGTTCGTCTCCGGCAGCCGCGCCCCGCACCTGTACGGGAACCGCGCGGACCACGGTCTGAGCGACGACGAGCTGTTCCGGTTCGTCGCGGACCTCGGCGGCCTCGGCCCCGAACCGTCGGTCGGCGGCGCCTACTTCCGCCAGCGGCTGCCGACGCTCCGCGCGGATCTGCGCGCCTGCGACGGCTACCGCTGGCAGCCGCGCCCTCCGCTGCCGTGCCCGGTGACGGCCTTCTCCGGAGCCGAGGACCAGCTGGCCCCGGAGTCCGACGTGGAGGCCTGGCGCCCGTACACCTCCGGATCGTTCCTGCGCCGCCACCTGCCGGGCGGTCACTTCTTCCTCAACGGTCCCGCGCGCTCCGTGCTGCTGCGCGAGGTGCGGGCCGAGCTCGGCAGAACCCCCTCCGGCCCCGGCCCCGGCTGCGCCGCGCGGCCCCTCACCCCGTCAAGGAACTCAGCATGGGCATATTGAGCCTCGCCAAGAACGCCTACCAGCGAGTGGGGGACCCGCTCACCGACATCCTCACGGTCGCCAGGCTGCTCGGCAATCCGCGGCTGCCGCTGCTGCTCGCCCTGTCCAAGGGCGTCGTCGAGCCCGTCTACCGGGTCTCCTTCCTCGCTTCCGCCGCCGGCTCCGGCGTGCTCGCCCGTCTCGCCCACCGCCCCTGCGACGTGGTCTCGCTCGCCGACTGGCTGGGGGTGCCGCCGCAGGAGAGGGACCGCCTGCGGGCCTGGCTCGACCTGGGCGTCCGGCTCGGCGACCTGCGCACCACGGTCGACGGCTGCTACCGGCTCGGCAGCGTGCCGGCCCGGGCCCTGGCCAGGCCCGGGAACGACGCGACAGCCGCCATGCTGGAGGAGGTCACCCGCTTCCACGTGCCCGCGCTGCTCGACGGCCCCGTCATGCCGCGCGACGGGCGGCGCTTCAGCCTCGGGGACCAGGACGGCGCCGTCATCGCCCGCTCCACCCGGGTCGTGCAGCCCTTCGTGGAGGAGGCCGTCTCCAGGAACCTCGACCGTGCCCTGCCCGTGCGGCTGCTGGAGGTCGGCTGCGGCAGCGGCGTCTACGTGCGTCACGCCGCGCGACTCAACCCACGGCTGACCGCCCTCGCCGTCGACCTGCAGCAGGACGTCGCCGACCAGGCGGCCGCGAACATGGCCGAGTGGGGTCTTTCCGACCGTGTGGAGACCCGGCAGGCCGATCTGCGCACCCTCGAACTGGAGCCCCAGTTCGACCTCGTGACCCTGCACAACAACATCTACTACTTCCCGGTCGCCGAGCGGACCGCGGTACTGCGCCGGGTCCGTTCGCTGCTCGCCCCGAACGGCAAGCTGCTGCTCACGACGAGCTGCCAGGGCGGCAACATCGGCCTGGAGGTGCTGAACCTCTGGTTCGCCAACGCCGACTTCGGCGGCCCGCTTCCCGTCGAGAACGAACTCGTCGAGCAGATGGAGCAGGCCGGCTTCGTCGACGTGGAGGCCACCCGGCTCATCCCGGGCGAGCAGTTCCGGGCCTTCGTGGGCACCAGCGTCCGTCCCGTGCAGCCCTGATCGTCGTCCAGGAGATCTCACCATGACCGTTCACGCGCCCGACACGGATTCCACGCCCTTGTCCGAGCGGATCGTGCTGCTCGGCTCCGAGCCCGCCGCCCTCCCCGACGTCCTCGACGTCCTCGGTGGCAAGGCGGCCCGGCTCGCCGAACTGACGGCCGCCGGCCTTCCGGTGCCGCCTGCCTTCTGCCTCACCACGGAACTGTTCGACGCCTTCCTCGACGAGACGGGCCTGGCCCGCGCGCTGTCCGGCGTGGACAGCCGCACCGCCCGCGAACTGGTCCTCGCCACACCGGTGCCCGCCCCGATCGCCGAAGCCGTGCTCGCCGCGTACGCCGCCCTGGGGCGGCCCCGGGTGGCGGTGCGCTCCTCCGCGCAGAAGGAGGACTCCACCGTCCAGTCCTTCGCCGGCCAGCACGACACGGTCCTCGACGTGGCGGGCGACGAGGACCTCCTGGACGCGGTCCGGCAGTGCTGGGCGTCCCTGTGGTCCGACCGGGCCGCCGCCTACCGGGAGGAAGGAGAACTGCCGGGCTCCATCGCGGTGGTGGTGCAGGAGATGGTGCACACCGACGTCAGTGGCGTCCTGTTCACCGTCGACCCGGTCAGCGCGCGCGAGCACCGGATCGTGATCGAGGCGTGCGTCGGCCTCGGGGAAGGGCTGGTCGCGGGCCGGGTCTCCAGCGACTACTTCGTCGTGGACGACCGCACCCTGGAGGTCGTCGAGGAGCGGGTGCGCCACAAGGTCACCAAGTGCGCCCCGATCGCCCCCGGCCGTATCGGCGTGACCAAGGTCGAGGGCACCGCGCGCCACGCACCCTGCCTGACCCATGACCAGCTGGCCGAACTGACGCGCCTGGCCCTGCGAGTGCGCGAGCACTACGGCCACGAGCAGGACATCGAGTGGGGCATGCGCGACGGCGCCTTCCACGTCTTCCAGGCCCGCCCCGTCACCACCCGCAAGAAGGCGGATCGGGCCGCGCCCGGCACGTACGTCACGCCGCAGCCGGACCCCATCGAGCAGGGCACCCTGTGGTCGCGCATGGACATCGGCGAGATCTTCGTCGGTCTGATGACACCGCTGGGAGTGAGTTTCGCCAAGTACTACCAGCAGCACGTCCACCTGGACTGCACGGCCGCGCTCGGCGTGCGCACCACCGGTGACCCCGATCTGCCCATGGGCTACGTCCAGGGGCACGTCTACCTCAACATCTCCTACAGCGCCTACGTGATGCAGCAGGCGCTGCCCACCCGCGACCAGAGCCGTTTCACCAACCGCTTCGTGAGCGAGGAACTCGACACCACGGGCTACGAAAACCCCTTCGGCAGTTTCCCGTCCGGCACGCAGGACCTCCTGTCGCTCGCCTTCTGGGTGCGCACCACCGCCACCGAGATGGCCCGGGCACAGCCCCGGTCCAAGGAGATGGTCGCCTCCCGCCTGTACGAGTTCGACCGGGCCCGCGGCCTGGACCTGACCCGGATGACACGCCGCGAACTGCACATGGAACTGAACCGGCGGCTCGGCTACTTCCATGACATGCACGTGGGCTACATGCCGTACTACATCAACGCGTTCGGGTTCTACGGCGTGCTGACCGAGCTGTGCTCGCTCTGGCTGGGCACGGACGGCGCCAACCTCCAGAACCGCGTCAAGACGGACATGTCGAACCTGCGAACCGTCGGATGCGCCAAGGAGATCTGGTCCCTCGCCCAGGCCGCCAAGGAGTCGCCTCGGGTCCTGAAGATCATCGAGCAGGAGCCGCTGGGCACCCTGGAAGCCACGTTGCGCGCGGACGAGGAGGGCCGGGCCTACTGGGACCTGCACATGGAGTCCTTCCTGCGCGCCAACGGCACCCGTGGCCCCCAGGAGATGGAGTTGACCCATCCGCGCTGGGTGGACGACCCCTCGTACCTGTTCCAGATGATCCGCCGCTACGCCGCCGACGGCTTCTCCGCCGATGACCTCATGCAGCGCAGCAGCGGCTACCACGACGACTCCCGCGACGTGCTGGACCGTCTGCCGTTCCTGAAGAGGAGGGTGCTGGAGGGCGTCATCTCCCTGTACGAGGGGACGAGTGAACTGCGCGAAGCGACCCGGATGTCGATGATCACGTCGATCTGGCTGGTCCGGAGCGTGGTCTACGAGGTCGGGCGCCGACTGGTGGAGGCCGGCGTGCTGACCTCGCTGGACGAGGTCATGTACCTCGACTTCGAGGACGTACGCGACTATCTCGCCGGTGACGCCACGGAGACGGCAGCCTTCGCTCGTGCCCGGATCGAGGAGGCACGCCGCGTGCACGAGTACCACAAGCGGCTCCCGGAACCGCCGCTCACCTTCATCGGCCACCACGACCCCGCCACGGCGGTGCGGCGGGCGCCGGACGGTGCGCGCCTGGAGGGCCTCGGCTCCAGCCCCGGACGCGTGGTGGGCCGGGCCCGCATCGTGGAGGACCTGGTCTGGCAGGCGGACGAGTTCGAGGCGGGGGAGATCCTCGTGACCGGCTTCACGGACGCGACCTGGACCCCGCTGTTCGCCATCGCCGGCGGTGTCGTCACCGACATCGGCTCGATGCTCTCGCACAGCTCGATCGTCGCGCGGGAGTTCAACGTTCCGTCGGTGGTCAACACCAAGCACGCGACTCAGATCATCCACACCGGCGACCTCATCGCCGTCGACGGCGACGCCGGAACGGTGGAGGTCGTCGAACCCGCGGGCCCCTGAGGGCGGTTCTGCACCAGGAGACAACGCACCCGAGACAGGAGAGACGGATGATCCCCGACCTGTGGTACCCGATCGCCATATCCACGGATGTCAACACGAAGAAGCCCACGAGCCTGCGCCGCCTCGGCATGCAGCTGGTGCTGTGGCGGGACATGGACGGCAACGTCGTCGTCCAGGACGCACGGTGCCCGCACAAAGGGGCCGACCTGGGTGACGGCCGTCTGAAGGGCAACGCGGTCGAGTGCCCGTACCACGGCTTCCTGTTCAACTCCGAGGGCACGTGCACGCTGACCCCGGCGATGGGCAGGAACGCCCGTATACCCGGGTCGCTCAAGATCCGTTCGTACCCGGTACAGGAGCGTCACGGCCTGATCTGGATGTGGTGGGGCGACGACCGCCCGGCGGACGAGCGTCCGGACATCATCGCGCCCCGCGAGATCCGGGAGCACGAGGGCCTCTACTCCACGATCTCGTGGGAGAAGCCGGTCCACTACACGCGGTACATCGAGAGCGTCCAGGAGTTCTACCACGTGACCTATGTGCACCGGGATCACTGGCTGAACTACCTGGACTTCAACTTCCTGTACGGGACGCTGCGCAAGTTCGGCCTGGACGGGAAGCAGAACTTCCTCAAGGCCACCATGATCCACAACCATCATGTGGAGACGGACGACGACGGAATGACGTTCCGGTACTCGTTCGACCACGGCCAGGAGGACGATCCGAGCAAGAGCATCCACTACGTCATCACGTTCTCGTTCCCCTGCATGGTGCACGTGCAGACCGAGGCGTTCGAGACGACGTCCTGGTTCATGCCGGTGGACGAGGAACACACCCAGCACATCTTCCGCGTCTACGAGTTCCCGCAACTGAAGCCGATCCTGCGACTGCCGGCGCTGCGGCGCCTGATGTCCACACTCCAGGTGTACCTGGAGAAGTTCGTCCAGGACCCGCAGGACTTCAAGATCATGGCGAAGCAGGAGCCCCGGATCAGCGGCGGCGGCGTCAACAAGTTCATCCCGGTGGACGAGATGAACGCCAAGTTCATCAAGACCCGCGCCCGGCTGCTGCGGGAGGCCGGGGAGCGCCGCCAGGAGACGGTCCACGACACCGGCGACGGCATGGTCGGCGGGATGGACATGGCCGAGGACCTGGACGTACGGGACGCGCCGTCCTCTGCCAACGGCAACGGCAACGGCAACGGCAACGGCAACGGCAAGCTCAACGGTAACTCCGCCCCCACCGTGCCCCCGAGCGACGAGGTCGAGACCTGGTCCGGTGCCGCGGCAGGGTGAGCCCACCCCGCCCGCCAGGGGCCGCCGCGGCGCCGCCTTCCGCGCACACAGACGAGGGGAACGGCGAGCGTGACAGAAGACGAAGTACCGATCGACGACATGCCGCAGGCGCGCGGCGCGGCCCGGGCGTTCTCGTCCGGCTGCGGCGCGGCCAGGCTGGGAGCGGCATGGCAGGAGATTCTCCGCACCGGGCTCGGCCTCGCCGACGGCGTCGATCCGGGTTCCATGGAGTCGAGTTGCCGGATTCCAGGCCACTCCAGTGACCTCGCCGCTTGACGATCGAGGGCCGGTTTCGGATGCCTCCGAAACCGGCCCTGACCTACGACTCCATCGAGTCGGGACGACAGGATTCGAACCTGCGCCCCCTTGACCCCCAGGAGCAGGGGTCATCCTTTTTTGTCTGCACATACGGCGAGAAATCAAGGAGCGTGGCGTACGGCGCCGCGCGTACCGTTCAGGTGCGCGGACACCGTCCGGTCCCCAACTGGTCCCCATGGGGCATGTCCGTGACGCGCGTCCAACGGTCGCCGCCGGGTCAAGAGGCCGACCCGCCAGGGCCTGTCACGGCACGACATCGTGCGCCCTTGCGCCTGAGCTCGCGGATGGTGTCCTGCCATTGCCAGGAATCGCTGCCGCACCGCTGTTCCTCCTCGACCGGCTTCCAGGCCGCCAGTTCCTCCAGATGGGTGACCAGGATGGCCGACCTCATCGCCGTTCTCGACGGCTCACACTTGGTGGAGGTCGGCACGCACGAGGAACTGATGTCATCGGGCGGCCACTACGCGGAACTCTACGGTCTGCAGGCCGCCGCTTATCAGACCGGTTCTGCCCCTTCACCGAGCGGAGGCCATTGAGCATCTTTACGGTGGCCGCTCATGGAACCAATGTGATGACCGGAAGTGGGGCAATGGGATTCAGTCGGATAGTCATTACCGTGGCGCCGGGTTCATCGGATCACACCTGTGCGACTATGTCACCGGCCTGGGCACGGAAGTGGTCTGCGTCGACAATTTCAGCTCCGGGCGCAGGGAGAATCTGAAGTCTTCCCTCTCCTCCGGAAGACTCCAGGTGGAGTCGCTCGACGTGGCGGAGAGCTGTGACATATCCGGTCCGGTCGACGCGGTGCTCCACCTCGCTTCCCCGGCATCCCTGGCGGACTACAAGGCTCGCTTCCTGTTCGCGTCCACCAGCGAAACGTACGGAAATCCGCAGGTCCATCCGCAGCCCGAGAGTTACTGGGGGCACACCAACCCGGTCGGACCGCGCAGCGTGTACGACGAATCCAAGCGTTTCTCCGAAGCACTCACCATGGCATACCGCCGCACGCACGGAGTCGACACTGCCATCATCCGCATCTTCAACACATTCGGCCCCAGAATGCGGCGGGATGACGGCCGCGCGATTCCCGCCTTCATCACTCAGGCACTTTCCGGCGAGCCCATGACGATCACCGGCCGCGGTACGCAGACCAGGCCCCTCTGCTATGTGGACGATCTGGTGTCGGGGATCGTTCGTATGCTCCGGTCGGATGTCGCCGGACCCGTGAACCTGGGAAACCCCGAGGAACTCACCGTCCTGGAGGTGGCCACTCTACTCAGGGAACTCACCGGTTCCACATCTCCCCTGGTGTTCGTCGACCGCCCCGAGGACGACCCGGATCTGCGCCGTCCCGACATCTCCCTGGCCCGACGGGAACTCGCCTGGGAGCCGTCCGTTTCCGTCGAGGCCGGTCTCAAGCACACTGTGGCCTGGTTCCGCGAGACCGCCTCCGGCCTGCCCCACTCCGCCCGCGCTCTCCCGTGAGAACCGCCGGAGAGAGCCCCGGCTGAGCGGCGCCTGAGGCGGGTGGAGCGAGAACGCCGGCGCACGTCAACGGACCGTTTGGCGCACCTTGACCGGGTCAAGGTGCGCTTCAGCACCGTCAAGTGCGCTGGCCCCCAACCGTTCCCCAAAAATGATCAAGGGGCCGTTTCAGATCTCCTCTGAAACGGCCCCTGATCCGCGACTTCGTAAAGTCGGGACGACAGGATTTGAACCTGCGACCCCTTGACCCCCAGTCAAGTGCGCTACCAAGCTGCGCCACGTCCCGGTGCGCTGTCCGCGGAGAACCGCGTGATCGCGCACTGAGAACTTTACCGTACGTCGGCCACTGCCCGGTGGCCGGTGAGCGGCGAGGGACAATCGGGGCATGAGCGGGACAGCGGAGGACGGGACGGCGCCGGAGCGGGACCGGGACGAGGAGGGGCGGGCGCGGAGCGCGCGGCCCCGGGACGGGTTGGGGCGCCCGTTGCCGTACGGGGCGCCGGGTGTGGAGCGGCAGCCCGAGGGGGTGGTGCGGGACCCCGAGCGGACGGTCGCCGAGGCGCAGGCGCTGCTGGACGCGGGGAAGCCGTTCCATGCGCACGAGGTCTTCGAGGACGCCTGGAAGTCCGGCCCCGACGAGGAGCGGGCGCTGTGGCGTGGCCTCGCCCAGCTCGCGGTGGGGCTCACGCACTCGGCGCGCGGGAACGTCAAGGGCGGTGCACGGCTGCTGCGGCGCGGCGCCGGTGCCGTGGAGGAATGGGGCGCCGGGAGCGGGCGGTCGCATCCGTACGGCGTCGATCTGGCCGGGGTGGGCGCGTGGGCCCGGCGGCTGGCCGATGTCGTGGAGCGGGAGGGGGCCGCGGTCGACGCGGAGGCGTGGGCGCCGCGGTTGCGGGGCTGACAGCGCAGGCCCCGGACTCGGCGCGGTACGGGGCGAAGGGCTCAGCGGAGCAGTAGTTGCAGGCCGCCCACGATCGTCGCCGCAATCACCAGCTGCTCGAACAGCCTCTGGTTGATGCGGTTCACCGCCCACTTGCCGAGGAACGCGCCGGGGACGACGAACAGGGCGAGCGCGGCGTCCAGCAGCAGCGAGTGCGCGTCGATGAGTCCGAGACCCACGCTGAACGGGACCTTGGAGACGTTGACGATGAGGAAGAAGAACGCCGACGTGCCGAGGAAGCCGAGCTTCCGGAAGCCCGCCGAGAGCAGGTACATCGACATCACGGGGCCGCCGGCGTTGGCGACCATGGTGGTGAAACCGCCGAGTACGCCGTACGAGCGGGCCTTGACGCGGCCCGCGCGGGTGGTGATCGCGTCGGGTTCGTCGTCCTTGTCGACCGTACGGCGGCGCCAGATGGTGACGGCCGTCATCAGCAGCAGGATCGCGCCGATGGAGGTGCGGACGACCTGGTCGTCGGCCCAGACCAGGAACAGCGTGCCGAGGAGCACACCGGCGCCGACCGCCGGGAAGAGCTTCCACAGGGTGGGCCAGTGGGCGTGCCTGCGGTAGGTGAGCACCGCGAGGACGTCGCCGACGATCAGGATCGGCAGGAGGACGCCCGTCGAGGCGCGCGCGGGCAGCACGGCGGCGAAGATCGCGAGGCTGACCGTGTTGGCACCGCTCACGGCGGTCTTCGAGAAGCCGACGAGCAGGGCCGCGAAGGCGAGGGCCGCGAACCCGGCCGTGGACAGGTGCCAGAGAGTCATCGTGTTCATGCGGGGACCGATGCTATGCGCACCTATCGGCGCGCGGCAGAACCGTCTCGCCAGTCGGCCCTGCCGCCCGGCTCGGCGCTTTGGCCCCGGACGGCCCATGGACCATCGTCCGACGGGCTGGCAAGATCCCCCGGGTACCTTCACCGACGTAGTTGGAGGAGTCATGGCCGACTCGCGCGAGCACAGCTTCGCCGGTACGCGGGGCGGTGTCACCGCGCGGGAGTGGCCGTGCGAGAGCGCGCGGTACGTCGTGCTCCTGGTGCACGGGTACGGGGAGCACATCGGCCGCTACGAGCATGTGGCCGACGCCCTGGTGCGGCACGGCGCGGTGGTGTTCGGTCCCGATCATCTGGGGCACGGCAGGTCGGCGGGCGAGCGGGTGCTGATCGAGGACTTCGAGGACGTGGTCTCCGATGTGCACGCCGTGGAGGTGCTGGCGCGGGCCGCGTACCCGGGGCTGCCGGTGGTGCTGATCGGTCACTCCATGGGCGGTCTGATCGGCGCGCGGTACGCCCAGCGCTACGGCTCCGGACTCGCGGCGCTCGTCCTGTCCGGGCCGCTGATCGGGATCTGGGGGCCCCTGCGGGCGCTGCTCACGCCGCCCCGGGTCCCCGAGGTGCCGCTCGACCCGAAGCTGCTGTCGCGGGACATGGCCGTCGGCGCCGCGTACGCGAACGATCCGCTGGTGTGGCACGGCCCGTTCAAGCGGCCGACGCTGGAGGCGATCGACCGCACATTGGAGGCGATCTCGAAGGGCGGGTCCATCGGTCCGCTCCCGCTGCTGTGGCTGCACGGCGACGACGACCGGATCGTGCCGCTGCCCGGCAGCCGTACGGGGATCGAGGAGCTGCGCGGGACCGAGTGGACCGAGCGCGTCTACCCGGGCGCCCGGCACGAGGTGTTCAACGAGACGAACCGGAGCGAAGTGCTCGCGGACGTCACGGAGTTCGTGGACGGCGTGCTGGGTAGCTGAACCCGCGTTTTCCGTCCTCCGCGCTGGGCACCCGGCCCCGCATGGAGTGGTTGCGGAGAGCGGCCTGCGTGGGAGAGGACCCCGACCTGTTCTTCCCCGTGGGCACCACAGGACCGGCGCTCGACGACGTCGCCGCCGCCAAACGTGTCTGTGGCCGCTGCCCGGTGCGCCGCGAGTGCCTCATGTGGGCGCTCGGCAACGGGCAGACGGCCGGCGTGTGGGGCGGCATGGGCGAGGAGGAACGCACCGACCTGCTCCGCAGAACCGGGAGCGCCGACGCCGCCCGGCACGAGGCTCTCGCCGGTACGAAGCGATGAGGAGTGACGCGTAGATGACGGTGGTGAGGAGCACGCTGCCCGAGCCCGCCCGCCGGATCGCGGGCGACGCGCTGCAGGAGAGCCTGGTGGATCTGCTGGGGCTCTCACTGATCGGCAAGCAGGCCCATTGGAACATCGTGGGGCCGAGGTTCCGTTCGATCCACCTGCAGCTCGACGAGGTGGTGTCCACGACACGGTCCTACGCCGATCAGGTCGCCGAACGCGCCGCCGCGCTCGGGGTCTCCCCGGACGGCCGACCGGAGACCGTCGCGGCACGGTTCGATCTGCGGGAGCCGAAGGAGGGCTGGCTGCGGGACACCGAGGTCGTACGGCTGCTGGTGGGGGCGCTGGAGGAAGCGATCGGGCGGCTGCGGAAGCGGATCGACGCGGCCGAGGAGGCCGACAAGGTCACCCAGGACCTGCTGATCTCGCTCACCTACGAGTTGGAGAAGCAGCGCTGGATGTTCGAGGCCGAGAACTGGCCGCGCGAGGACTGACCGTGTGGACCGACCGCAAGGACTGACATCGGGTACGACGCCCGACATCCGACATACGACGTCGGGCACACCAGTGCCCCGTCGAGGACCGCGGGCCGCCGGAGCCCCCGACCGCCTCGCAGCGGTCGGGGGCTCCGGCGGCCCGGCGCGTCGCATGTCGCGTGTCCCGTAGTGTCCCGTGGTGTCGCGCGGCCGGAGGCATCCAGGTGCCAGCGGTGCACGGTGTCGAGCCGCACCAGAGCCACCCACAACTCGACGTCGGCGACGGAGAGTTGATCACCGAGTACATACTCCTGCCCGGCGAGCCGGGCCTCCGGAGCGCAGGGTGCGCAGCAGGGAGCCGAGCGCGTCACGGCGTTCGAGGTCGTCGGCGTCGGCCCGTCCGGCGCGCTGCGCCGCCCCGTCCATGCCTTGCTCGCAGAGGCGCGTGAGCCCCTCGGTCTCCGCCTCCGCACCCTCCGGGTAGAGCGTGGGGCGGTCGGCGCCGAAGCGACGGGCGAGGTCGCGCATGATGTCGGGGGCATGGGTGCTGACGTTCGTCCGGACCAGTCGTCGCTGAGCACGCGCGCCACGGCCGCTCCGGGGTAGCGGTGGGCGCTCGCCTCGTACAGCGGGCGCAGCGCGGAGTGTTCGCCGTCCGGACCGTCGGGCACGGCGGGCAGGAGGGTCACGGGACAGACGTCCGCGAGCCCGAGGAGGCTGTGGACGACGGCGATGCACAGGGCGCCCGGACAGGAGAGCGAGAGATGGAGCCGGTAGCGGCGCGGCACGGCGTAGTGGCCACTGCGCGCGTCGTAGCCGATCCTGCCCCGGAAGGAGGGCAGGGAGCCGCGGCGACGGGACGGCGTTCAGGGCGTGGACGGGCATGGCGGACATGTGTCTCCCCGGGGGTTCTGGTGCGTGGCGGCGCGGTGACGCGACGACGCGAGAAAGCGGTGGTGACGCGAGTACACGGACGCGCGCGCTGTGGCGTGCCACGTCGGCGACTCGGCTCGACGCGGGTCGGCTCGGTCGACCCGGTCAGATCGGAGAGGGGCTTCCTGCGCTGCAGACGCGCAGCAGATCGATAGGGAGGCGGGAGGTCAGCAGAAGGGGCTGCCGGCGCGTGCGCGGCACACGAGTGACCACCGGCTCCAGACGCCCCATCATTCCCTACCCGTTCACTAGGAAATACCCCACCTGGAGTGGGGGCCGCCCACGCCTCGCGTCAAGAGGCTGCCCGGGAATTGTTCGCGTCGTCCGAGGAGTGGACATCCTGGGGTTTCCTCGGGTCCTCGCGGCGGGCGTGCGGGGCGTGCAGGTCGAGTTCGTAGGCGACCCGGATCAGCGGGACGTGGGTGAACGCCTGTGGGAAGTTGCCGAGTTGGCGGCGGGCACGGGGGTCGTACTCCTCGGCGAGCAGTCCGACGTCGTTGCGTAGTTCCAGCAGCCGTTCGTACAGCGCGCGGGCCTCGTCCTCCCGGCCGATCACCAGCAGGGCGTCCGCGAGCCAGAAGGAGCAGGCGAGGAAGGCGCCCTCGCCACCGACGAGGCCGTCCGGCGAGTCGGCGGCACCCGCCGAGTAACGGGCCACCAGCCCGTCCGAGAGGAGTTCGCGCTGCACGGCCTCGACGGTGCCGATCACCCGCGGGTCGTCCGGCGGCAGGAACCCGGTCTGCGGGATCTGCAGCAGCGCGGCGTCGAGCTCCCGGGAGCCGTACGACTGGGTGAAGGTGTTCCGCTCCGGGTCGTAGGCCCGCTCGCAGACCTCACGGTGGATACGGTCACGGACCTCGCGCCATCTCTCCACCGGACCGGGCCGGCCGTGCGCCTCCGCCAGCCGGACCGCCCGGTCGAAGGCGACCCAGCACATCACCTTGGAGTGCGTGTAGTGACGGGGGGCGCCGCGCATCTCCCACAGCCCCTGGTCGGGCTCGGTCCAGGCCCGCTCCAGGTGCTCCAGGAACACCGCCTGGAGCGACACCAGATGCTTGCGGGGGCGCAGCCCGCAGCCGATCGACAGATGGATCGCGTCCATCACCTCACCTGGCACGTCGAGCTGCTGCTGCCCGGCGGCGGCGTTGCCGATCCGGACCGGGCGCGACCCCTCGTAGCCCGGCAGCCAGTCGACCTCCCACTCGGTGAGGCGCCGCTCCCCCGCGATGCCGTACATGATCTGCACGTCCTCGGGCCGCCCCGCCACAGCCCGCTCCAGCCAGGCGCGCCAGGCGTCGGCCTCGGCCTTGAAACCGCTGCGCAGCAAGGCCTCCAGCGTCATGCCCGCGTCCCGCAGCCAGCAGAACCGGTAGTCCCAGTTCCGTACGCCGCCGATCTCCTCCGGCAGGGAGGTGGTCGGCGCGGCGACGATGCCGCCGGTCGGCTGGTACGTCAGGGCCTTGAGCGTGATCAGGGAGCGGGCGACGGCGTCACGGTAGGGCCCGTCGTAGGTGAGCCTGCGCAGCCAGCGGCGCCAGTACGACTCGGTGCTGCGCAGTGCCTCGAAGGGGTCCACCGGGTGTGGTGCGGACAGGTGGGAGGGGTGCCAGGTCAGCACGAAGGGGATCCGTTCGCCCGCCGCGACCGGGAACACGGCGGTGTGGGCCGTGCCGTGGCCGACCGGCCGCACGGGGGTGCGCAGCCACACCGACTCGGGTCCGGCGGTGCCCGTCAGCGCGCCGCCGCGGCGGCGCATCCAGGGCAGGACCCGGCCGTAGTCGAAGCGGAGCCGCAGGTCCATCCGCATGTCGACGGTTCCGGAGAGACCTTCGACGATGCGTACGACACTGGGGGCGCCGGTCTTGCGGCACGGCATGAAGTCGGTGACCAGGACCTGGCCGGCGGTGGTCTCCCACTCCGTCTCCAGGATCGCCGTGTCGTCCCGGTAGCGGCGGCGGGCGTAGGGGCCGTTCTCGTCGGCGGGGGCGATGCGCCAGCGTCCGTTGTCCTCGTCGCCGAGCAGGGCGGCGAAGCAGGCGGGCGAGTCGAAGCGGGGGAGGCAGAGCCAGTCGATGCTGCCGTCCTTGCCCACGAGGGCGGCGCTGAGGAGGTCGCCGATGAGGGCGTAGTCCTCGATGCGGCTGGGCTGTCCTGGCATGGGGTCAGTGTCGGGGGGCCGAGGGCGCGCGGCATGCGGGGTGGGGCGTTCGAGTTCCCGCGGGTTCCCGTCGTGGCGGACTTGCGCGCGGGAGGAGTACCGAGGGTCCAGCCAGGTACTCGGCCGGAAGGGTGACCGGGCGTGGGGCGGGCGGTGGGGGGTGACCGAGGGTCTTCACCTGCCGGACGGTCGCGGGCCACGCGACGGCAAGGACCGCGCCCCCGCACGGCCGGAAGCTGCACACGACCCTGTTCCGAGCACCGCGCACCGCGTACGGAGTCCCGTCGCACCACGGTCGAGCGCCGGCGGCATGTACGGAGCACCGGCAGCACGTACGAAGCACCGGCGGCTCGACCGCGACATGGGTGGACGTCCACGGAAAGGACCGGCTCTTGAACGCTTCCGCGAAAGCCTCGGAGATCTCCCCCACCGAGCGGATCCGTACCCTCGCGGACGTCCTCTCCGGCAGGATCACGGCGCGGGAGGCCGCGCACCGCCACGGCCTGCCCGTGGCGGTCGTACGGCAGTGGCTGCGGGAGATCCCGGTGGCGGCGCCCACGGTCCCGACGGACCGGACCGACCGAACGGACCGAACGGACCGGGCCGACCGAGCCGACCGGGCCTCCGGTGACGACGCGGCACCGGCCCGAAGGGACCGGCGGCCCTTGCCCCGCTGCCAGGTGGTCGTGGACGAGATGGTGCAGGGGCTCGGGCTCTGATCGCCGCTCCGGCCGCTACGCTCCCCGCCGTGACGCTGAGGCGGCGGCCGGGGAGACGATGACCGTTTGAAGAGCCAGAGCCTGCGGTGGCGTGGGCGTCCGCCGCGCCTGACCGATGCCGAACTGGTGACCCTGGCGGTGCCCCAAGCGATGCTGGGCTTCCACTGCGAGGCCCCGGCGCACCATCGCATCCCAACACTCCCGGCTGCCCGTACGGATGCCAGGATTCCTCCGGAAGGAGCCGGCGCTCTCCCTGGAGACGCCGGCATCCCTGTCGGTGTCGGGTCAGCTCGTCACGCGGAAGGTGGCGTCACTGCGCCCGGTCGCGGTGGTGATCGGGTCGAGTCGCAACTGGTAGGCGTAGTGGCGGATGTAGCGGTCGGGGTGGTTGTACGACTGGAACGACGACCAGGTGGAGTCTGCGAGCCCGGCGACCTGCCGGAAGGTCGCGTCCGCGGCGAACTGGCTGCTGCCGTCGTTGTGCACGAGCTGGAAGTCGTAGTTGAAGTGCCGCAGGAAGTAGCCGGGGTGGTTCACCGACTCGAAGGAGACGGTGCCGGTGCCGGCCAGGCCGGGCCGCAGCCGGAACTGGGAGTCCTCGACGGGGCTGACGTTCGGATCGATACGCACGTCGAAGTTGGTGTGGTGTACGTAGCGGTCCTGGAAGTTGAACGACTGGAGCCGCTGCGCCGGCGTGTTGGGCCAGCGGGCGAGTACGCGGCTCTCCTCGGCGGCCGTGAGGTTCATGATCCAGCCGTGGCGCTTCTTGGTGCCGCCCATGTTGTAGCTGGTCGACGCCAACTGCTGGTAGGCGGCGGGGTTGGACGGGTCGGTCGTGGTGACCGGCATGTAGCCGCGGTTGGTGGCGTACTGGTCGAGGTAGAGCGCCCACTTGTTGGTGCCGTTGAACTTCATCCACATCGGGCCCTCGACCATCGACCCGGTCAGACCGATGCCGGAGAGGTCACCGAGCCTGGTCCACGTCCCGAGGATGGAGTTGCTGCCCTCCAGGGTGATCTGGCCGTCGCCGGAGGCCCGCACGTAGCGGTAGTTCCCGACGCCGGCCGGAACCTCGATGATCTGGGTGTCGATGATCTCCTGGGTGCCGGGGCGGTCGATGTAGATCTGCGGGGTGCTGATGGTGCGGAAGTCGCTGGTGCGGGCGTAGAAGATGCGGTGCTTTGTGGCGCCGTTGAAGGGGACGTTGGTGGCCCAGTACAGGACGTAGTCGTTGGTCTCGGGGTTCCAGATGGCTTCGGGTGCCCACGCGTTGCGGCCGTCGGGGATCGCGCCGGCGACGTTGAGCAGCCACGGCTTTGACCAGGTGACCAGGTCGGTGGACTCCCACACGACGAGGTTGCGGCTGCCGTTGTTGATGGACTGACTCCAGGTCTGCCCACAGGCGATGCACAGGTCGGTCGCGATGATCCAGTACTTGCTGCCGTCGGGGGATCTCACCAGTGCGGGGTCGCGCACGCCCTTCGTACCGACCGTGGAGCGCAGGACCATGCCGCCGCCGTTGAGGTCGTTCCAGTGCACGCCGTCCGCGCTGTGCGAGAGGTACATCTGCTGGTTGGTCGCGCCCTCCCCGGTGAAGTGCACCATCAGGTAGCCGGGGTCGGCTGCGGCTGCCCGGTCGGGTGCGGCCAGGACTTGGCCTGTGAAGAGGAGGCAGGCGGCGACCAGTAGCGCCGGCAGCCGGGAGAGAAGCGTGCGCATGTACGTTTCCTGTCTTTCTGCGGGTGCCTTCTGCGGGTGCCTTCTGCGGGTGCCCCCAGCGGGGGTGGTGGCGGTAGCGCGCTCTCGGCGTCGGCGGGACGGGCGCGGTCACCGCCCGACGCGGAAGGCAGTGCTGTGCCGGCGTGCTGTTCTCGTGGGACTTCTGCTTCTGCGGTCCTTCGGCCGGGGGGGGACGCCTCGTAGCCAATCCTTCCGAGCGACGTCGGTTGTCCGAAAAATCGAACGATGTTCGCAGGATCGGGCAGACGTTAAATGGGGGGAACTGGACGCGTCAATACTTTCGACATACCGCTCGCCGCGCTGCTGGCGTAGGTCGCGGCCGCCGTCCTGCCCGCCGGCTCGTCCCAGGCCGCGGACGCGGCACGCAGGCGACGCCTGCCTGGGTGAGGCCGGCACCCGAGCCGGTAAGGCGGAGAACGGTGTCGCGCAGGTGGCGGTCCGCGACACCTCCGCCAAGAAGTAGCGCCGCAACCATCCTGACCAGGGCCGCAGTGGTGACCGCGGCCGGCCAGGCCGGACCGTCGGTGGCCTCCAGGACGCCGAAGGCGAGGGCGATGGGCGACATGGCGCCGCCCACCAGGGAAATCGACTGCTCACTCATCGGCGGCCGGGACCCGTTGCCGGGGCATACCGCCCCACAGCACCATGTGACATAGTACTGGCGTGACCGAGCGACTGACCTGCGACGTCGTGGTGGTGGGCGCGGGAATGGTGGGCGCGGCCTGCGCCCTGTACGCGTCCCGTGCGGGTCTGGACGTCGTCGTGATGGACCGCGGCCCGGTGGCCGGCGGCACGACCGGCGCCGGCGAGGGCAACATCCTGGTCTCCGACAAGGAACCCGGACCCGAGCTCGAACTCGCACTGCTGTCCAACCGCCTGTGGGCCGAGCTGGCCGCCGAGCCGGGTCTGGGAAAGGCGTTCGAGTACGAGGCCAAGGGTGGGGTCGTCGTGGCGTCCGCGCCGGAGGACCTGGCCGCGCTGGAGCGGTTCGCCGCCGGGCAACGCGCGGCCGGGGTGGCGGCGTTCACCGTCACCGACGCACAACTGGCCGATCTGGAACCCTACTTGGCACCCGGCCTCGCGGGCGGCATCCACTACCCCCAGGACGCCCAGGTCATGCCCACCCTGGCCGCCGCCCACCTCGTACGGGCCTCCGGGGCCCGGCTGTTCACCGGCAGGACCGTCACCGAGGTGCTGCGCACACGGTCCGGTGCCGTGCGCGGCGTGCGGACCGATCGGGGAGACGTCCACGCCCCCGCGGTGGTGAACGCCGCCGGCACCTGGGGCGGCGAACTGGCCGCACTCGCCGACGTGCGCCTGCCGGTCCTCCCCCGGCGCGGCTTCGTGCTGGTCACCGAACCGCTGCCGCCGATGGTGCGGCACAAGGTGTACGCCGCCGACTACGTGGCCGACGTGGCCAGCGACTCGGCGGCGCTCCAGACCTCCCCCGTGGTGGAGGGCACGGCCGCCGGACCCGTGCTGATCGGCGCGAGCCGCGAACGGGTCGGCTTCGACCGGTCGTTCTCGCTCCCCGTCGTACGGGCCCTGGCGGCAGGCGCCACCCGGCTGTTCCCGTTCCTGGAGGAGGTGCGCGCGATGCGGACGTACGTCGGCTTCCGGCCCTACATGCCGGACCATCTGCCCGCGATCGGGCCGGACCCGCGGGTGCCGGGCCTGTTCCACGCCTGCGGGCACGAGGGTGCCGGGATCGGGCTCGCCACCGGGACCGGGCAACTGATCGCCCAGGTGCTCGGGGGCGGGACGCCCGAGCTGGATCTCGCGCCGTTCCGCCCGGACCGGTTCGCGGAGCACGAGGGGGACGTGGCGTGAACCCACGGGAACTGGCCCGGGCGGAACCGGGGCCCGCCTTCACCGTCACCCTCGACGGGCGTGAGCTGGAGGCACTGCCGGGCCAGACGGTCGCGGCCACGCTCTGGGCCGCCGGCGTGACGTCCTGGCGCAGCACGAGGGGCGCGGGGCGACCGCGCGGGATCTTCTGCGGCATCGGTGTCTGCTTCGACTGCCTGGTCACCGTCAACGAGCGCCCCAATCAACGGGCTTGTCTGGTTCCGGTCCGGCCGGGCGACGCGATCCGCACCCAGGAGGGCACCGGCCATGAGCACTGAACCCGGGCCGCCCCGGCTGGCGATCGTCGGCGCCGGCCCCGCGGGCCTCGCCGCGGCCCTGGCGGCGGCGAGTCGAGGCGTGCGGGTCACCGTGGTCGACGCCGGACGGGCAGCCGGCGGCCAGTTCTACCGGCAGCCCTCGGCCGGGCTCGGCGCCCGGCGCCCGCAGGCCCTGCACCATCAGTGGCGCACCTGGCAGCGGCTGCGCGACGGCCTCGCCCGGGAGGTGGCCGCCGGACGCGTCACCCACCTCCCGGACCACCATGTGTGGTGCGTGGAGCGGCGCTCCGAGGGCCCTGGGCGCTTCACCGTGCACGCGCTGCTCGGGCCCGACCGGGAGCGGCCCGTGGAGGTGCGCGCGGACGCCGTCCTGCTCGCGACCGGAAGCTACGAGAAGGTGCTGCCCTTCCCCGGCTGGACCCTGCCGGGCGTGGTCACCGCCGGGGGCGCGCAGGCCATGCTGAAGGGCACGCTCGCGGTGTCGGGTCGTACGGCGGTCGTCGCCGGGACCGGCCCTTTGCTGCTGCCGGTGGCGACCGGGCTCGCGGCGGCGGGAGTCACGGTGGCCGCGCTGGTGGAGTCCGCCGACCCCAAGGCCCTGGCACGACGGGCCGGGGCGCTGGCCGGCCGCGCTGACAAACTCGCCGAAGGGGCCGGGTACGCGGTCGAGTTGCTGCGCCGCCGGGTACGGACCCTCGTCCGGCACACCGTCGTCGAGGCGCACGGCGCTGACCGGTTGGAGGCCGTGACCGTCGCCGCGCTCGACGCCGAGGGCCGGGTCCGGCGCGGGACGGGCCGGCGCGTCCCCTGCGACGCGCTCGCCGTCGGGCACGGCCTGCTCCCGCACACCGACCTCGCCGAGGCGCTCGGCTGCCGGATCGAGTCCACCGGCCCACGTGTGTGGGTCGACGAGGAGCAGCGCACCGATGTGCCGGGCGTCTGGGCGGCGGGCGAGACCACCGGGATCGGCGGCGCGGTCCTCTCCCTCGCGGAGGGGCACATCGCCGGACGGTCGGCCGCCGACCGCCTCCGGGGGCGGGTGCCGGACCCGGCCGCGTGGGCGGGTGCCGCCAAGTCCCGTGCCGCACTGCGGGAGTTCTTCGCCGTGCTCGACTCCGTGTACGTCCCGCCGGCGCACTGGACCGAGCAGGTCACGGACGACACGGTCGTCTGCCGGTGCGAGGAGGTCGACGCCGGAGCCGTCCGCCAGGCCGTCGCGGAACTGGGCGCCGGGGACGTCCGGACGGTGAAGCTGCTCACCCGAGCCGGGATGGGCTGGTGCCAGGGCCGGATGTGCGGGCCCGCCGTCGCGGGGATCGCCGGGTGCGAACCGGGCGTCGCCCGAAGGCCGTTCGCCCAGCCGGTGCCGTTGGGCGTACTGGCGCGGGCGGGCGAGAACGGGGAGGACTCCGACGGCGGCGCCCCGCCCTGAGCCCCGCGCGACACGCGCACGCGCGCCCCATCACCGACGCCCCTCGTCGGACCTGACCCGACCCGACCACCGCACCACCGCACCACCGCACCACCGCACCACCGCACCACCGCACCACCGCACACCAGTGATATGTCACACCTCATGGAGAGGGCATCCCACTCATGGCCACCACCGAGAACCGTCCCTGGCGCGGCGTCCTCGTCGCCACCGCGCTCCCCCTCCGCGACGATCTCTCCGTCGACCACGACGCGTACGCCGAGCACTGCGCCTGGCTCGTCGAGAACGGCTGTGACGGTGTCGTACCGAACGGCTCGCTCGGCGAGTACCAGGTGCTGACGCCCGAGGAGCGCGCCAAGGTCGTCGAGACGGCCGTCGCCGCGATCGGCGGCGCGCGGGTGATGCCGGGTGTCGCCGCGTACGGGTCCGCCGAGTCCCGGCGCTGGGCCGAGCAGGCGCGGGACGCGGGCTGCGCGGCGGTGATGCTGCTGCCGCCGAACGCCTACCGCGCCGACGAGCGGTCCGTGCTCGCGCACTACGCCGAGGTATCGAAGGCCGGCGTCCCGGTCGTGGCGTACAACAACCCCATCGACACCAAGGTCGACCTCGTCCCCGAACTGCTCGCCAAGCTGCACGGCGAGGGGTACATCAGGGCCGTGAAGGAGTTCTCCGGCGACGTCCGCCGGGCCTACCAGCTCGCCGAACTCGCTCCGGACCTCGATCTGTTGATCGGCGCGGACGACGTCCTGCTGGAGCTGGCGCTGGCCGGCGCCAAGGGCTGGGTGGCCGGCTACCCGAACGCGCTGCCCGCAGCGACGGTGGAGCTGTACCACGCGGCGGTGGACGGCGACCTCGCCACCGCCAAGGACCTCTACGCGCAGTTGCACCCGTTGCTGCGCTGGGACTCCAAGGTCGAGTTCGTGCAGGCGATCAAGCTGTCGATGGACATCGTGGGCCGGCCCGGAGGACGCTGCCGTCCGCCGCGCGTGGAACTGCTGCCGGAGCAGGAGGCCGTGATCCGCGCGGCCACCGAGAAGGCCGTCGCGGCGGGGCTCGCGTAACCACAGCAGAAAGGGAGGGCCGGTCATGCGCAGCAAACTCGTCCTGCACGCCGTCGACTCGCACACCGAGGGCATGCCCACCCGGGTGATCACCGGCGGGATCGGCACGATCCCCGGCGCGACCATGAACGAACGCCGCCTGTGGTTCCGTGAACACCGCGACGACGTCAAGCAGTTGCTGATGAACGAGCCGCGCGGGCACGCGGCGATGAGCGGCGCGATCCTCCAGCCGCCGGCCCGCCCGGACTGCGACTGGGGCGTCGTCTACATCGAGGTCTCCGGCTATCTGCCCATGTGCGGTCACGGCACGATCGGCGTGGCGACCGTGCTGGTGGAGACCGGCATGGTCGAGGTCGTCGAACCGGTCACCACCATCCGCCTCGACACCCCGGGGGGCCTCGTCGTGGCCGAGGTGGCGGTGGAGGACGGCGCGGCGAAGGCGGTCACCCTGCGGAACGTGCCGTCGTTCTCCGTCGGCCTCGACCGCAAGGCCACGCTGGCCGACGGCCGGACGGTGACCTACGACCTCGCGTACGGCGGCAACTTCTACGCGATCCTGCCGCTGGAGCAGTTCGGCCTGCCCTTCGACCGCGACCGCAAGGACGACATCCTGCGGGCGGGCCTGGACCTGATGGAGGCCATCAACGCCGAAGGGGAGCCCGTGCACCCGGAGGACCCGTCGATCCACGGCGTCCACCACGTCCACCTGTACGCCCCGGGCGCCACCGCCCGGCACTCGCGGCACGCGATGGCCATCCACCCCGGCTGGTTCGACCGCTCCCCCTGCGGCACGGGCACCAGCGCGCGCATGGCGCAGCTCCACGCGCGTGGTGAACTCCCCCTGCACACCGAGTTCGTGAACGAGTCCTTCATCGGCACCCACTTCACCGGCAGACTGCTCGGCGAGACCGAGGTGGCGGGTGTGCCCGCCGTACTGCCAAGCTTCACCGGCCGCGCCTGGATCACCGGCACGGCACAGTATCTGCTCGACCCGACCGACCCGTTCCCGGCCGGGTTCGTCCTCTAGGAGAGGTGCGATGGCCCTGTCAGCCCCCGCCGCCGGCCCCGCCCTGCCGGTGCTCGGCGGCAAGAAGAGCAGCTACCGCGAGCGCGTCGCCGACGCCTTGCGGGCCGCGCTGATCGCCGGTGAGCTGCGGCCGGGCGAGGTGTACTCCGCGCCCGCGCTCGCCGGCCGCTTCGGTGTCTCGGCGACGCCGGTGCGGGAGGCCATGCTGGATCTGGCCAAGGAGGGGCTGGTCGACCCCGTGCCCAACAAAGGGTTCCGGGTCACCGCCGTCACCGAGAAGCAGCTGGACGAGTACACGCATGTCCGCTCGCTCATCGAGATCCCGACCACGGCCGGCCTGACCCGGACCGCCGACCAGATCTCCCTGGAGGCGCTGCGGCCCGCCGCCCGGGAGATCGTGGCCGCCGCGGCCGCCGGGGACCTCATCGCGTACGTCGAAGCCGACACCCGCTTCCATCTCGGCCTGCTCGCCCTCGCGGGCAACGCGCACCTCGTCGAGGTCGTGGGTGACCTGCGCAAACGCGCCCGCCTCTACGGCCTGACCGCACTCGCCGAGTCGGGCCGGCTGTTGTCCTCGGCGCAGGAGCACCTGGAGTTGCTGGACGCGCTGCTCGCCCGCGACGAGGAGGCCGTACGCGCGGTGATGACCCGCCACCTCGGTCATGTGCGCGGGCTGTGGGCCGCGCACGACTGAACGTCCGCGCCTGATCGTCCGCGCCGCGCATGCGGGCGGAGCAGCCGGGGCATCTCTGACAGGTGTGATCGGAGCGACGCGCGCTTCGACTGACGTTGAAAGTATGATCGGCCAATGTCTGACATGACCGAAACCACGCCCGGCTGGCTGCCGTCCGACGAGCTCGAGTCGGCGCGCGCCCGGATGCCGATCCTGTACGTCGAGGCCGTGCCCGTGCGCGTCGACGACAGCGGCGAAGTCACCAGCATCGGGCTGCTGCTGCGCATCGGCCCGGACGGGACGGTCAGCCGCAATCTGGTCTCCGGCCGCGTGATGCACCACGAGCGGGTCCGGGACGCACTCCTGCGTCACCTGGAGAAGGACCTCGGTCCGGTGGCGCTGCCCCGTGTCCCGTCCGCCCTCCAGCCCTTCACGATCGCGGAGTACTTCCCGACGCAGGGCATCACCCCGTTCCACGACCCGCGGCAGCACGCGGTCTCCCTCGCCTACATCGTCCCGGTGGCCGGTGACTGCCGACCCCGGCAGGACGCGCTCGACCTGGTGTGGTTCAGCCCCCAGGACGCGGCGTCGGCCTCCGTCCAGAGCGAGATGCCGGGCGGCCAGGGCGTCCTCCTGAAGCAGGCCCTGGCGCATGTGGGCTGCCTGTCCTGACACGGATGCCCGCCCTGACCGGGCTGTCCGCCCTGACGGGGCGGGGGCGGCACGGAAGGCGGGTGGCACCGGCCGGGGCTCAGGGTTTCGGTCCGAGGTAGGCGGCGTGCGGGTTCCCGCTGAGCCTCGCCGCGGCGGGGGCCGCCAGTTCGGTCGCCGTGGCGCGGGCGACGGCGGCGCGGCCCGCTTCCCCGAGGGCCTCGGCGAGACGGGCCCGGCCGAGCCAGTTGTAGGGGCTGTGCGGGCTCAGACCGGTGCGTTCGCCGAGCAGGAGCCGGGCCAGGTCGTCCCGGCGCGCGCGGAGGGCCGCCTCCAGCAGGGTCCGCTGGACCACGTCCCGCTGGGCGTGGCTGCCGCCGAAGGTGTGCAGTCGGCGGCGGATCGGCCACAGGAGGTCCACCACCGTCGCGTGGTCCGCACGGGCGAACGCCACCAGCGCCTCGCACACCGGCAGCCCGATCTCGGCGGTCATCGCGCGGTTGGTGCGGGGCCGCCCGTCCTCCTGGGCCGCCCGCAGCCAGCGCCGCCGGTCGGCGACGAACTCGTCCGCGGTGTCCAGCCGCCCGGCTCCCGCGAACGCCATGACGGCGTGCACGTCGTTGAAGGCGTAGAACGGCGGGTCCTCGCGCGCGGCCCACGCGTCGGCCAGTGACCGCCAACGGGCCTCCTGGTCCACGCCGTCCAGGAGGAACCGCCACAACAGCGAGGCGGCGTCGAGGAGTTCCATGACGAACCCGGACGAGTTCTCGTGGTGCAGCACGGCGTCGTAGATCCGCAGGGCCGTGGCGGTGTCGCCCGCCTCCAGCGCGTACAGGGCGTAGTGCCACCAGCTGTGCACCGTCAGCAGGCTGCCGCTCGCCCAGTCGTCGAGGCGAGCGTCGAGGAAGTCGAGCCCCTCGGCGAACCGGCCCCGCATCTCGTGCACATGGACGACGGCGTGGATGGCCCAGATGTCACGGGGGTTCCGCTCGACGGCGGCACGGGCCACCTCATCGGCCCGGTCGTAGTGGCCCGACTCCTCCAGGCCGAACGCGTACATGCCCAGGAGCGGCCCGCGGTGGGGGTCGTCCGTGTCCCACGCCGGCAGGGCTCCGCCGATCCGGTCCCGCAGCCGCGTGGCGTCCCCCGTGAAGAAGTCGAGCTGGTGGCCCACCGCCAGGGCGAGCGGATCACGCGGGCACTCCACGACCAGGTCCTCCAGGATCCGACCGGCCAGACCCAGATCGCCGTCGAGCCAGGCTCCCGCCGCGGCCATGTGCATCCGCTCCCGCCGGGGCAGCGCCGCATGGTCCAGCCCGGCGCTGAACTCCCGGAACCGACGGCCCGCCTCCTCGGCATCCCGGGACTCGGTGCCCAGCACCCCCAGATACGCCGCGAACGCCTGGGCCAGCGGCGATCCGGGGCACGCCGCCACGGCGTCCGCGACGGCGGTCGGGAAATCCGGCCGGAAGAACAACAGCCCCTCCACGGCCCGGTCCAGATGCCCCGCTCCCTCGACGTCGCACTCGTGGAGGCGGTTTCCGTACCGGTCGTTCACCATCGCAGCTCATCTCCGGCGCGTGTCGGGTGTCGCGTATCGAGTGTGAGTGTCGTCGGCCGGACCGCGGTCGTCGGCGACGACACCGCGGCACAGCCCGGGTCCCCATCCAACCGACCAGCCACCGCCCAGTCCACCGCGCACCCCCGACACGCCCCGGATCACCACCGCGCGCCGGATGTGGCGCCCTGTGCACCCCTCCCCTCCCCTCGCGGGGACTTGGAACCATTGCCTCCGTTTCTCCGCCCGCCACCCACCCCCGCCTGCGTCTTTTCGGCAGGGTCGAACGAGCGTGACAGCCGTCGCGCACCACCGGCACCATCGAGTCACACCGGAACGACTCCGTATGCGCGTACCGACGTCTGGAGTGACATCCGTATGAGAAGCAACAGGATCGCGGTGGTCGTCGCCGCCACGGCCGTGCTGCTGGCCGGGGGGATCGACGGGGTCCGGGCCGCGAGTGCCGCGCCCACGGCCGCCGACCACTGCGGCGGTTACTGGGACACGAGCTGGCCCCCTCCGGAGATCGTCCAGGGCGACGTCGACACGACGAGCCCGTCCGCGGTCATGCTCGGGCAGTGTTATCTGAACCTCTCCATGTCGGGCGACAACCTGACGGTCGACGGCAGGTTCGGACCCAACACGCGCCTGGCGACCGTACGTTTCCAGCAGTGCGCCGGCATCGACGACGACGGAGCCATCGGCCCGGTCACCTGGCCCCTGCTCCGCTCCTGGGCGAACAGCTCGGGCTATGTCTGCGACCTCGACCTGCCCTGACCCCCACTCGCCGGCCACCGCCGCTCCGGAAGGACAGCCATGCATCCGAGGCACACGTCTCCGTCCGACTCCACCGACCCCACAGCCTCCTGCGGCTCCACCAACTCCCCAGCCTCCTCCGCCTCGCCCGGCGCGCCCGCCACCTTCGGCGCGTTACCCAGGCGCGCGCTGCTGGGGGCCCTCGGCGCCGTCGCCGTGACGGGAGCCGTCTCCCGCCCGGCCGCGGCGGCGGGCTCCCCCACGGCCGGCTCCCCGTCCGCCGGCTCCCGCTCCGCCGCCTACGTCCTGCTGTCCCGGCAGTCCTGGGGCGCGGACGAGAGCCTGCGCTTCGGCGCGGACGGCAGCGAGACCTGGCCGCCCGACTACCACCCGGTACAGACCCTGTCCGTGCACCACACCGGCAGCGCGAACGGCGAGGCCAACCCCGCGGCCCGGGTCCGCACGATCTACCGCGACCAGACGGTCGGTCAGGGCTGGGGCGACATCGGCTACCACTACCTCATCGACGCGGACGGACGGGTCTACGAAGGACGGTGGTCCGGCACCGACGGGGACCCCGCGCACAACGCGGCGGGACGGCTGGTCACCGGCGCCCACATCAGCACGTACAACACGGGGAACGTCGGGATCGCCCTGCTGGGGACGTTCAGCGCCGTCGCGCCCACGGCCGCCGCGCGCGGCGCGCTCGTCCAACTGCTGGCGGAACTCGCCACACGGCACTCCATCAACCCCCTTCAGCAGAAGGTGGTCTACGTCAACCCCGTCAGCGGCGTCATGTGGGACGGCCCCGCCATCTCCGGCCACCGCGACTGGGTGGCCACCGACTGCCCCGGCGGCGTACTGCACTCCCAGCTACCGGCGATCCGCTCGGACGTGGCGGCCCTGATGGGGTGACACGGTCGGCCCGCTCGCACCGTAGGCCGCACGGTCGGTCGAGGGGACGCTCACCGCACGGTGATCACCGCCTTTCCCCGGGCGTGGCCCCGCTCCACATGACGTACACCCTCGGCCGTGTCGGCCAGGGGGTACGTCCGGTCGACGACCGGGGTGAGTTCACCGGTCCCGATGAGCGCGGTGACGGCGAGCAGGTCGTCGTGGACCGGGCCGGACGGGGGCGAGGGCAGGATGGGCCGAAGCCGTCGGCGGGTGAACAGGTCGGCCACACCCCGGCGCAGCATGGAGCCCATCGCACCGAACACATGGCCGGGCGAGCCGCCACCGTTGGCGACCAGGGTCCCCGCAGGCGTGAGCGCCCGGCGCAGACGCGCCAGCTGGTGGTTGCCCACGTTGTCCAGGATCACGTCGTACCGCGTACGTGCGCCGGTGAAGTCCTCCCGGGCGTAGTCGACGGCGTGCGCGGCGCCCAGCGAGCGCACGAGATCGATGTTGCGGGCGCTGCACACCCCGGTCACCTCGGCCCCCAGGGCGACGGCGATCTGTACGGCGAACGTACCCACGCCACCGCCCGCCCCGTTGACCAGCACCCGCTGCCCGGCCCGCACCCGACCTACGGTCCGGATGCCGCGCAGGGCGGTCACCGCCCCCATCGGTACGGCCGCGGCCTGCTCGAACGTGAGGTTCGCGGGCTTGCGGACCAGGAAGTCCGCCCTGGCGCACGCGAATTCGGCGAAGGAGCCGGGGCAGAATCCCATGACCTCGTCGCCGGGCCGGAGCCCGCGCACGCCGTCGCCGACCGCCTCGACCACGCCCGCGGCGTCGATCCCGGCCACCCGGCACTTCGGCCGCGTCAGCCCGACGACTCCCGACAGCCGCGCCACGTAAGGGTCGCCACGCAGCATGTGCCAGTCGTACGGGTTGAGCGCGGCGGCGCGCATCCGCACCAACACCCCGTCGGCTCCGACCTCCGGACGGTCGATGTCCGCCAGTCGCAGGACGTCAGGCGGGCCGAACCGCTCCTGGACGATCGCCTTCATCGGTCTCCCCCTCACCTCGCCACCACCAGGTGTACGGCGTACACCTCTTCAAGGGCAAAGTAGGTGTACGCCGTACACCCGTCAAGGGGGCGGTTCAGTCGAGCTCGCGGCAAGTCCCGTGGAAAGCCAGGGCGTTCGTCGCCCGATCAGCGCGCGCCGAGGAGTCGTTCCAGGCCGTCCAGCGTCAGGTCCAGCGCGAACTCGAACTCGAACTGGTCGTCACAGCCCGAGCCGACGACCGAATCGCGGTCGTGGACGACCGCCGCGGCCAACGCGGCGATGTGCGGGTAGCGCACGGCCATCTCCTCGGGCGGCAGGGCGTCCGGGTCGGGCTCGCGGCCGGAGGAGTCCTCGAACAACTCCTGGGAGAAACCCAGCAGGCGGCTGCCCATGACGTGCATCGCGTGATGCGTCAGGTCGATCGGGAAACCCCCGGCCCGGAAGATCCCGATCATCGAGTCCAGATACTCCATGACCGCGGGCGTGGGAGTGGTCCGTGCCTTGATGCGCGACTCGATCACCTCGGGCGCCCACGGGTGGCGCAGCAGCATGCGGCGGGCCGAGAGGACCCGGCTGCGGATGGCGGTCTTCCAGGCGACGTCGGCGACCGGCGGGTCGATCTCGGCGACGAGGACGTCGATCATGCCGTCCAGCAACTCGTTCTTGTTCGCCACGTGCTTGTAGAGCGCCATGGGCACGACGCCGAGCGCCTGGGCGATCTTGCGCATGCTCAGCGCGTCGACCCCGCCCTCGTCGGCCAGGGCGACAGCGGCACCCAGAACGCGCCCTCTGCTCAAGGGCGTTCGCGACTGTGCGGCGGAGCCCGCCGGCGTGCTCGTCTCCACGATCCCCTCTCGTACGGGCGAGGTCGCCGCCCGGAGGCACCGCCTTCCCGTCGTCGACGGTACAGCGCCCCCACTCTGGCCGACGGATGATCGCACCATTGAACCCGGTGGCCGAATCTGCTCACTCTCCGGCGGGATTTCCACTGCCGCTTATCGGATGACTTCGCCCGTTTCTGATTAGGTTCCTGGCCGTGCGCCCCGGCGTCACCGTGGTGATCAGCGGCGCGTCCGGCGCGGTCGGCTCGCCGGTGGGCCGGCTGGCCCGGCGGGCGGGTGCCGGGCGGATCGTCGGCACGACCTCCTCGCCGGGCAAGGCCGAGTACCTGCGGGAGCTCGGCTTCGACGAGGTGGTGCTCCACGACCGGGCCGACGACGCGGAGAAGGTACGGCAGGCGCTGCTGCTCGCCGCCCCCGACAGGGTCGACCGCTACTTCGACAACCTCGGCGGTACGGTCACCGACGCGGTGTTCACCATGCTCAACGTGGACAGCCAGGTGGCCGTCTGCTGGCCGTGGGCCACCACGGCGAACGGCGACCTGACCGGCCCGCGGCTCTGACGGACCGGGACCGAGCACGGCGTGACGGCGAGCGTCCCGTCGTGCGCGAGCGCGACGGTCTCGACGCGGCCAGGCCGAGCCCGACGTCGCGTGGCAGCTGGTGAACGTCGCGGCGGCCGTACGGGCCCGGCCGCCGGGCGATACGCGGAAGGGTCTGTACCGGATCACTCCGGTACAGCCCCTCCACCTACGACTCTCTCGAGTCGGGACGACAGGATTTGAACCTGCGACCCCTTGACCCCCAGTCAAGTGCGCTACCAAGCTGCGCCACGTCCCGGTGCCCGTCTGACCTGGGGTTTCCCCTGGCTGAACGTGCACGGAAACAATACCGCACTCGGGCCGGTGGTCGCGCACGCGTTTTTCGCCGCGAGGGAGGGGAGGCACCCTCGCACCCCCGGCCGGGTGCTGCGGGTGGGGCCGGGGCGGCCGGAGGACCGGGACCGGGACCGGTTCCTGCTGTCGAAGGGGCACGGGCCGATGGCGTACTACGCGGTACTCGCCGCGAAGGGCTTCGTGCCGGTCGACTGGCTGCCCGGCTTCGGTTCCTACGACTCGCCGCTCGGCCACCACCCGGACCGGGTGCCGGTGCCGGGCGCGGAGATCGGCAGCGGGTCGCTCGTCACGGCCTGCCGATCGCGATCGGGACGGCGCTCGGGCTGCGGGCCCAGGGACGGCTCGCCCCGGCCGTGTGGGTGCTGATCGGGGACGCGGAGCTGGACGAGGGCAGCAATCACGAGGCGATCGCGTACGCCGGTCCCGCCGGCCTCGACCGGCTCCACACCGTCGTGATCGACAACTCCTCCGCCGGTCACGCGCTGCCCGGCGGTATCGCCGCGCGGTTCGAGGTGGCGGGCTGGTCCACCGAAACCGTGGACGGGCGCGACCACGAGGCGCTGCACGCCGCCTTCACCGCGCCGCACCCGGGGCGGCCCCGGGCCGTGGTGGCCCGTGTCGAGCCGAAGAACGCCTGAATCAAGGCCCGACCGCCTGAGCCCAGCCCGACGCGCCCCGACCCGACGCGACCCCAAGAGTTCCGCAACCACCCTGGAAGGACGCACGACCTCATGAACACCATGCGTGATCGCCTCGCCACCGTCGTCTCCGGTCTGCTCGACGAGGACCCCCGGGTCACGGTGGTTCTCGCCGAGATCGGCCGGGACGGCTTCGTGGAGGCCGCGCGCCGCCATCCGGACCGGGTGATCAACGTCGGCATCCGGGAGCAACTGCTGATCGGCGCGGGCGCGGGCCTGGCGCTGGCCGGGATGCGGCCCGTGGTGCACACCTTCGCGAGCTTCCTCGTGGAACGGCCCTTCGAGCAGGTGAAACTGGATCTGGGGCACCAGGACGTGGGCGCGGTGCTGGTCAGCGCCGCCGCGACCCACGACTGGCCCGCGGGCGGCTTCACCCACATGGCACCCGGCGACGTGGCCGTCCTGCACACACTCGACGGGTGGACCGTGCACGTACCGGGGCACCCCGACGAGGCCGAGACGCTGATCCGGCACGCGGTCGGCGCGGGCGAGGGCAAGGACGACAAGGTGTACGTACGGCTGTCCGCGCAGTCCAACGGGTCGGCGCTCGCGGTGGACGGACAGCGGTTCCGCACCGTGCGGGAGGGCGCCGCGGGGTCGTCGTCGCCGTCGCCGTCGGGCCCATGCTCGACGCCGTCCTCGCGGCGACCGAGGGGCTCGATGCGACGGTGCTGTACGCGTCGACCGTGCGCCCGTTCGACTCGGCCGCGTTGCGCCGGGCCACCGACTCGGCGGGGACGGACGTCGTCCTCGTCGAGCCCTACCTGGCGGGCACGACGAGGGCTGCCGCCAACGACGCGCTCGCTCAAGTGCCGCACCGGGTCCTCGGGCTGGGGGTGGGTCGGCGAGAGCTGCGCCGCTACGGGCAGCTCGATGAGCACGTGGCCGCGCACGGGTTGGACGCGGCCTCGCTGCGGGAGCGGATCACGGGGTTCCTGCGGTAGGTAGCGGCACGGGCGGGCCCGGGCAGCTCAGTCGGCGGCCGGGAGCCCCAACTCGGGGTGGGCGTCGAGGAGTCGGGTCGGTGCCGACTGGCGCCAGGAGTCGGCGAGGACGTCGCGCAGCTCGGCCTCGTCCTCCAGGGCGGAGAGTCGCACCCTCACCCAGGCGAACCCGGCCTCGTGGTCGGCGATCCAGAACTTGCCGGGCTCGGCGAGGACCAGCTCGTCCCGCTCGACCTTGGGGCACCGCACGGCCATGGACGTCTCGTCCTCCGGCAGCGTCGCGAACATCTTCCCCGCCACCCGGAACGTGGGCATGCTCCAGGCGATCTTCTCCGTACTGTCGGGCAGGGAGAGGGCGACTCGTCGTACGTCTTCAGCATCGGGCATGGAACGCACGGTAGCGGTGACCACTGACACTCACCGAGGCCGCTTGTAGTAGATCGACGTCGGCCGCAGCGCCCCGTGCGGGTCCGCCGCCTGGAGAACGCTCCCGCTCACCCGGCCGCCTCCCCCAGCGCTTCCAGCACCGGCCGGATCAGCGGGTGCCCCTCCGCGCCACGGCGCACGGCGGCGAAGACCCGGCGGGTGGGGGCCACGCCGTCGACGGGGCGTACGACGACACCCGTGAGGTCCGTGCCGCGCAGCGCGGAGCGGGGCACGAGGGCTACTCCCGCGTCGGCGGAGGCGAGGGCGACCACGGCGCGGAAGTCGTCGGAGGAGTGTTCGAGACGGGGCTGGAAGCCGGCGTTCTCGCAGGCCAGGACGACGACGTCATGACACGGGTTGCCGGGGTAGGGGCCGATCCAGGGGTCCTTGGCCAGTTCGGCGAGCGGCACCTCGGCCGAGTCGGCGAGACGGTGGCCCACGGGCACGACCGCGTCGAACGGCTCGGCGTACAGCGCGACGTGCGTCAGGCGGGGGTCGTCGGCGGCCGGCGCGCCCCGGTACTCGACGGCCACGGCGATGTCGACCTGCCGGTCCAGGACCATCGGCAGGCTCGCGTCGCCCTCGGCATCCTGAACGCGCAGGCTGATGCCGGGCGCGGACACGGCGAGACGGGCCAGCGCGGGTGCCACGACCTGGGCGATCCCGGTGGCGAAGGAGGCGACGGTGACGGTGCCGGCCTCGCCCGAGCTGTACGCGGCCAGTTCCGCCGCCGCCAGTTCCAGCCGGGCGAGCACGGCGTTGGTGTGGCCGAGCAGGATCTCGCCGGCCGGGGTCAGCCGTACGCCTTTGGCACCCCGTTCGACCAGACGGTGTCCCGTCTCCTGTTCCAGGGCCGTGAGCTGCTGGGAGACGGCGGAGGGCGTCAGATACAGCGCGGCGGCAGCCGCCGTCACCGTACGGTGGTCGGCCACCGCACGAAGGATGTGGAGCCGCCGCGCTTCGATCATGGGATCGATTCTCTCAAATGCCCGCTTTACCCCGGAGCCGCCCGCATCGGGCCCCCGCCCCGGCCGACCCGCTTCGCTCCGCTCAGGTCTCCAGCTCCGCCCGTGCCGCCACGAACGCGTCCACCGCCCGGTGCACGTCCGCCGTCGAGTGCGCGGCGGAGAGCTGGACGCGGATGCGGGCCTGGCCCTGCGGGACGACCGGGTAGGAGAAACCGATCACGTAGACGCCACGTTCCAGGAGCAGCTCCGCCAGGCGCCCCGCCTTCGCCGCGTCGCCGATCATGACGGGGGCGATCGGGTGGTCGCCGGGGAGGATGTCGAAGCCCTCCTCGGTCATGCGGCGGCGGAACAGCGCCGTGTTCTCGGCGAGACGGACGCGCAGGTCGTCGGCCGACTCCAGGAGGTCGAGCACCTTCAGGGAGGCCGCCGCGATCACCGGCGCGAGGGTGTTGGAGAAGAGGTACGGGCGGGAGCGCTGGCGCAGCAGGGCGACGATCTCGGCGCGGGCGGCGACATAGCCGCCGGAGGCGCCGCCGAGGGCCTTGCCGAGGGTGCCGGTGATGATGTCGACGCGGTCCATGACGCCGTGCAGCTCGGGGGTGCCGCGGCCGCCGGGGCCGGTGAAGCCGACGGCGTGGGAGTCGTCGACCATGACCATGGCGTCGTGGCGGTCGGCGAGGTCACAGATCTCGCGGAGCGGGGCCACATAGCCGTCCATGGAGAACACGCCGTCGGTGACGATCAGCTTCCGGCGGGCGCCGCCCTCGGTGGCCTCCTTCAACTGGCGTTCCAGGTCGGCCAGATCACGGTTGGCGTAGCGGAAGCGGCGGGCCTTGGAGAGCCGGATGCCGTCGATGATCGAGGCGTGGTTGAGGGCGTCGGAGATCACCGCGTCCTCGGGGCCGAGCAGGGTCTCGAAGACGCCGCCGTTGGCGTCGAAGCAGGAGGAGTAGAGGATCGTGTCCTCCTGGCCGAGGAACGCCGACAGTCGCGCCTCCAGTTCCTTGTGCACCTCCTGGGTGCCGCAGATGAAGCGCACGGAGGCCATGCCGTAGCCCCAGCGGTCGAGGGCCTCGTGGGCGGCGGCGATCACCTCGGGGTGGTCGGCGAGGCCGAGGTAGTTGTTGGCGCAGAAGTTGAGGACCTCACCGGGACGGCCGCCGGCGGTGACCGCCACGGTCGCCGACTGCGGGGTGCCGATGACGCGCTCGGGCTTGTGCAGCCCGGCGGCACGGATCTCGTCGAGGGTGGTGCGCAGGTCGTCGCGCACGGAGTCGAACATCGTGAACTCCTAGAAGAAGCAGGTGACTACGCGGTCCGGAAGCCGGTGGCTCACGCAGTCCAATCAAGGATGACCTTGCCGCCGGCACCACTCGCCGCGTCCGCGAACGCCGCCTCGTGGTCGCGGTAGCCGTAGCGGCCGGTGATGACGGGGGCCAGGTCGAGGCCGCCCTCCAGGAGGACCGTCATCGCGTACCAGGTCTCGAACATCTCCCGGCCGTAGATCCCCTTGATGGTGATCATGGAGGTGACGATGCGGGCCCAGTCGACTGCGAACTCCTCGGACGGCAGTCCGAGCATGGCGATCCGGCCGCCGTGCGTCATGTTGGCGATCATGTCGCGCATCGCGGCGGGGTTGCCGGACATCTCCAGACCTATGTCGAAGCCCTCCCGCAGACCGAGGGCCCGCTGGCCGTCGGCGATGGTCGACTCCCGCACGTCGAGCGCGAGGCTGACCCCGATCTTGCGGGCGAGTTCCAGCCGGTCCTCGCTGACGTCCGTGACCACGACATGGCGGGCCCCGGCGTGCCGGGCGACGGCGGCGGCCATCAGCCCGATGGGGCCCGCCCCGGTGATCAGGACGTCCTCGCCGACCAGCGGGAAGGAGAGCGCGGTGTGCACGGCGTTGCCGAACGGGTCGAAGATCGCGGCCACGTCGAGGTCGACGGGGACGCGGTGCACCCAGACGTTGCTCGCCGGCAGGGCCACGTACTCGGCGAACGCGCCGTCGCGTCCGACGCCGAGGCCGACGGTGGCCCGGCACAGGTGGCGGCGGCCTGCGAGACAGTTGCGGCACTTGCCGCACACCAGGTGGCCCTCGCCGCTGACCCGGTCGCCGACCCGGATGTCGGTGACGGCACCGCCGGTCTCCACGACCTCACCGACGAACTCGTGGCCGGCCACGAGCGGGGTGCGGATGGTCTGCCGGGCCCAGCCGTCCCAGGACCGGATGTGCAGGTCGGTGCCGCAGATCCCGGTCCGCAGGACCTTGATCAGGACGTCACCGGGGCCGATCTCGGGCTCCGGGACGTCGACGAGCCACAGCCCGGGCTCCGCCTTCTCCTTGACCAGCGCCTTCAACGCTACGGCTCCTGTGGGTGCGCCCCCGGTACGGCCCATGACGAACGGACCCGTACCGGGGAGAGGGGTGGAATCGCCGATCAATCTGCCGCACACCGATACCCCGGGTCCATCGAGCTTTTCTTAAGCTCCGCCGCAGCTTTCCTTCACACCCGCGGCAGCGATCCGCCGTGGACCGCACCGCCGATCCGCCATGAAGTGCCCTCCCCTCGGGCGTTACGGAAACGCCTCCCGTCCCTCGATCCGGGCGGCGAGCTGCGCGGCCATCGCCTTGATGGTCTCCAGACCCGCCGTGCCCCATGAGCGCGGCTGGACGTCCATGACACAGACCGTGCCGAGGGCTATGCCCGTACGGTCGAGGAGGGGGGCGCCGAGGTAGGAGCGGATGCCGTGGTCGTCGACGACGGGGTTGCCGGCGAACTTCGGGTACTCGCGGACGTCTTCGAGGACGAGCCCCTTGCGGCGCACCACCACATAGGGGCAGAACCCGTGGTCGCGGGCGAGACGACGATCGACACCGAGCACCGTGGTGTCCGCCGTGGGCTGCGCCGACACATGCAGGCCGGCGAAGAACTGTCGTTCCTCGTCGATGAAGTTGACCGTCGCGTACGGCACCGCGGCGACCTCCGCGAGCCGGTCCGCGAAGGCGTCGAACTCCGGTTCGACGTAGGCGCCGATCCCCAGCATCCGCAGCCGCGCCACGCGCTCGGGGGCGCCCGGGTCGTCGGGGGTGAGCAGCAGCCGTCCGACCGGACGCGGCGGGTCGTACGTCACGTGTGGGCTCCGTGGCTCGGCAGCTGCGCCGGGGTGTGGGCGAGGAGGTGCCGGACGAGGGTGAGCAGGGTCTGGACGCCCGAGCTGGAGATCCGGGCGTCGCAGCAGACGACGGGGATCTCCGGGTCGAGGTCGAGGGCCGCGCGCACCTCGTCGGCGTCGTAGCGGTAGGAGCCGTCGAACTCGTTGATGGCGACGATGAAGCCGAGGCCGCGTTGCTCGAAGAAGTCGACGGCGGCGAAGCAGTCCTCCAGGCGGCGCGTGTCGGCGAGGATGACCGCGCCGAGGGCGCCCTCGGAGAGTTCGTCCCACATGAACCAGAACCGTTGCTGTCCGGGGGTGCCGAACAGATAGAGCACATGGCGCGGGTCCAGGGTGATGCGGCCGAAGTCCATCGCGACGGTCGTCTCGACCTTGTTCTCGATGCCGTCGAGATTGTCGGTCGCGGCGCTCACGGTGGTGAGCAGTTCCTCCGTGCTCAGCGGCGCGATCTCGCTCACCGCGCCGACGAAGGTCGTCTTGCCGACCCCGAACCCTCCCGCCACCAGGATCTTGAGTGCGGTGGGGAAGGGGTCAGAGCTGTCGTCGTAGTCCATCGAGCACTGCCTCCAGAAGAGACCGGTCTGTCGGGTTGTGGTGGAAAACCGGGGGCTTGGTGGTGAGGGCTCCGCAGTCGACGAGGTCGGACAGCAGCACCTTGGTGACCGTCGCCGGCAACTTGAGGTGGGCGGCGATCTCGGCGACCGAGACGGGTGCCCGGCACAGGTCGAGTGCGGTCGCGTGCTCGGGGCCCAGATAGCCGAGGGGGGTCGCCCCGGTGGCCATCACCTGTGAGAGGAGATCGAGCGCGGTGGTCGGCCGGGTCCGGCCGTTGATGACGGTGTAGGGGCGCACCAGACGCCCGGCGGCGTCGTCGTACAAGGGTCCGTCGCCGGCCGCGGGCACGGTCAAGGCCTCATCGCGGAGGGTTCGACGGCTTGCCGGGGCTGGGTGACCAGGTACGGGCGGACGCTCTTGACCAGCATCGCCATCTCGTAGCCGAGGACGGCGGCGTCGGCCTCGCGTCCGGCGAGCACGGCGAGGCAGGTGCCGGAACCGGCCGTGGAGACGAACAGCAGGGTCGAGGCGAGTTCGACGACGACCTGGCGGACGTCGCCGCCGTCGCCGAAGCGGACGCCCGCGCTGCGTCCGAGGGAGTACAGGCCGGAGGCCAGGGCCGCCATGTGGTCGGCGCTGTCCGGGTCCAGGCCGTGGACCGACTTCACCAGCCCGTCACAGGAGAGCAGCACCGCGCTCGTGGTGTGCGGTACACGCTGGACGAGGCCGCTCATCAGCCAGTCGAGGTCGGATACATGGCCGGTCGGCGCATCGCTCGCCATGGTGGATCGACTCCTTGGGGTGCGTTGGTCTGCGGGAGCGCAGGGGGTGGGGGCCGTGGTGGTGGGGGTGGTGAGGGGGGTGGTCATCCGGCCGGTGTGCTCCCGTCCTGCCGGGGTGTGAGGTCGTGTGCCGCGTCGAGGGCGGACGGCGGTACGGCTATGGGGGCGCCGCCCCTGGGGTGTCCGCCCAGGGGTTGCGCGGCGTCCTTGTGGGGTGCGTCCATGTGGGCCAGCTCCCTGTGGAGTGCGTCGGCGCCGCCCGTGCCGTCGTGCGGGGCCGGGACTGGGTAGCCGGTGTTCGAGACTGTGCGCGTCTGTCCCGTGTCGATCCGGGACGCGGCGTCGGGGGCGGGCGGTGAGAAGTCCGCGGGGGACGCGAAGTCGCCCGGGGCGGCGACGTCCGCGCGCGAAGCGAAGTCGGGGCGGGAAGCGATGTCCGCGCGGGAGGTGAAGTCGGCGGGCGAAGCGCTGTCCGCGCGGGAACCGAAGTCGGTGGGAGTGGCGATGTCCACCTGCGGCGTGTCCAGGGTGGAGGTGTCCCAGTCCGAGCTCTCCATCTGGCGTGCCTCGGCGAGTCCGATGCCGCGCTGGAAGGCGGCCATCAGCCCGGGGTCGTGGCCGATGTAGTGGTCGGGGTCCTGCCGGGGCGTGGGCGCGGGGCCGCCGCGCAGCTGGGGCACGATGTGCTGCTGGGCGCGGCGGCGGGGCAGCTGGGGCTTGCCCATGGTCCCGCGGACGGCGCCGCCGACCCGGGGGGTCGGGGGTGTGCCGGCGTTGTCCGCGACCGTCCCCCGGTCGTCCGGGCGGATGCCGGGCACGGCCTCGGCCGGGTTGGGCCGGTCCTCCCGGGCGCCGCGTACCGGCAGCGGGGTCGGTCCGGTGCCGCTTCTGCCCGAGCCCTGCCGGACGCCGCCCCGGCCGGGGCCCTGTTGTCGGGGCACGGTGGCGCGTGCGGGGCTCGGCGCCGCGCGGTGGCCGGTCTCGGGACGTGCGGGCTGCGCGGGGGCCGGGCGGCCGGATCGCTCGTGCGCGTCGGCGGCGCGGGCGGGGCCGCCGGCCGTCGGACGGTCGGCGGGGCCGGGTGCGGACGCCCGCTGGGGCGGGGTGGCCGGTGCCTGGTGGGGCCCGGCGGGCCTGCGCGTGCCGGTGCTCTGCTCGGGGACGGCGTGGGTGTGCGGCAGGTCGTCGGGTTCGCCGCCGAGGAGGCCCTGAGGGACGACGAACGCGGCCTGGACGCCACCGTAGATGTTGCTCTGGAGGCGGACCTGGATGCCGTGGCGGCGGGCCAGCTGGGAGACGACGAAGAGTCCGATGCGGCCGTCCTGGAGGAGGCTGGCGACGTTTACCTGGTCAGGGTCGGCGAGCAGGGCGTTCATCTTGTTCTGCTCGGTGACGGGCATACCGAGACCGCGGTCCTCGACCTCGACGGCGAGGCCGGAGGTGACGAGATTGGCGCGGAGCAGGACCTGGGTGTGCGGGGCGGAGAAGACCGTGGCGTTCTCGACGAGCTCGGCGAGGAGGTGGATGACGTCGGCGACGGCGTGCCCGCGCAGGGTGCCGTCGACGGGGGGCACCAGCTTGACCCGGGAGTACTGCTCGACCTCGGCGATCGCGGAGCGCAGCACCTCGGTCATGGAGACGGGGTTGCTCCACTGGCGGCGGGAGACGGCACCGCCGAGGACGGCGAGGTTCTCGGCGTGACGGCGGATGCGGGTGGCGAGGTGGTCGACGTGGAAGAGGCCCTTGAGCAGGTCCGGGTCCTCGATCTCGTTCTCCAGGTCGTCGAGGATGGAGATCTCGCGCTGGACGAGGGACTGGAGTCGGCGGGCCAGGTTCACGAAGACTTCGAGCTTCTGTTCGCTGCCGGCGTGGCTGGAGAGCTGGGAGGCCTGGACGACGGCGGTGACGGCGCTGTCGTGGGCGCGGGCGAGGTCGGCGGCGAGCGGCTCGAAGTCGTCGGCGCCGGCGGCGGTTCTGACGCGGGGCCCGCGCGCGGGCGGCTGGTCGCCGCGCCGGAGCGCGTCGACCAGGGAGCGCAGGTCGTCCTCGCCCTTGCTGCTGGCCTCACGCAGGGCGCCCAGCCGTTCGCGGACGGACTTGGCGGTGCGCCCGGCGGCCACGGCGCCGATCGCGATGCCGGCGAGGGCCACGGCGGCGGCTCCGGCGAGGACCGCCCACAGAGTGAGGCTGGGGCGGGCGCCGCCGGCGCGGAAGGTGAAGAGGACGGCGGCGCAGGCGCTGAGGGCGACCGCGGTGGGGGGCAGGACCGCGAGGCGCACCAGCTGTGGCCGTATGTGGATCTCGGGCAGTGAGGGGACGGCGGCGCGGGTGGCCGATCGCCCGTGCCGCCCGCCCTCACGGCGGTCTGCGCGGGCGGCCGGTGCGCGAAGGTGAGACATCAGCGTCCTCGTACTGGTCCGTCTGGGTGTGGGGGGTGCCGCGTCCGGGCGACTCGGGCGTGCGCCCTCGCGTGTCGGTCGCGAGAGTCGAAGAATTCGGCACAGCGTCGCCCGACGGCAACTCACAGTAGTCGCCAACGCGTCATGTGCGGTGCGCAGTTGACAAAGACCGCCGTAATGCGTCCCGCTCTGGTATGAGGCTTCGCGCGAAAGTCCGATAATTCTTCGGAGGCTTGTTCCTGTCGGATTCCTTTTCCGCTCGAATTTCGATCAGAGTCGCTCAGAATGGGTCGGTAAGAGACGCAGAGGGCCGGGGAGCACAGTGCTCCCCGGCCCTCTGCGTCCATCGAAAAATCACCCTGTCGGGAGAATTCCCGACCGGATTCTCAGCCCTCCGCCACCAGGTCCAGCCGCTCCCCCACCGGGGGCCAGGCGGCCCAGCCGCCGACCGGCTGCTGGGAGACCGCGCGCCACCACGGATCCACCGGCGGGGTGTTCTTCGGCTCGAACGGCTCCCCCGGCCGCGGCGCGGCCATCGTGACCCCCGCGTCGTGGGTGGCCCACATCATGCGCTCGCCCGGCTCGGCCCAGGCGTGCATCGCCAGGTTGAACGTCGCCCAGTGGATCGGCATCATCACCCCGCCGGGCTCGCCGCCCTGCAGGTCGAGGTGGGTCCGCAGTCCCTCGTCGGGGGTCATGTGGATGTCGGGCCAATACTCCGAATAGGCACCCACCTGGATCATGGTGAGGTCGAACGGGCCGTGCGCGGCGCCGATGTCCTTGAAGCCCTCGAAGTACCCGGTGTCGCCGCTGTGGTAGATCCGGTGCTCCTCACCGGCGACGACCCAGGAGGCCCAGAGCGTGTGCTGGGTGTTGCGCAGGCCCCTGCCGCAGAAATGCCGCGCCGGGGTCGCGGTCAGGGTGAGGCCGCCGACCTTGGTGTCCTCGTGCCAGTCCAGCTCGCGGATCCGGTCCGCGGAGACCCCCCAGTGCTCCAGATGGGCGCCGACGCCCAGGGGCACGGCGAAGAGCGTGTCCGTGCCCGCCAATTCCTTGATCGAGGGCATGTCGAGGTGGTCGTAGTGGTCGTGCGAGATGACGACGACGTCGACCGGGCCGAGCGCGGCCAGCGGCACCGGCACGGGGTGCAGCCGCTTGGGCCCGGCGAAGGCGAACGGGGAGCAGCGCTCACCCCAGACCGGGTCGAAGAGCACCCGGTGGCCGTCGATCTCGGCGAGCACGCTGGAATGTCCCATCCAGGTGGTCCGCAGCCCGCTCGCCGGGGGCCTGGCCACGTCGGCGAGGGTCGTGGAGTGCACGGGGATCAGCCCCGCCGGGGCCCGCCGCACCCTCTCGTCCTTGCGGAAGTAGCTCTTCGCCATTTCCACGGCGGCACCCCCGGAGGGGCGGACCTGGGCGCCGTCGGGGTTCACGAAGACCCCGTTCGCGAAATGCGGGGATCTGCGGATCCGCTCCAATCGGGCGCCGCTCGGATCCGCGCCGAAGGCGGCGGGCCGCACTGCGCGCAGCCCCGAGCTCAGAGAACGGGATCCGGAACCGGACACGGCACCTCCAGGTGGATTCGCTCAGGCATCCCATTATGGTCCGCCCCTCCGACCGCGCCGGGTCCGATTGTCCCCGCGCGATGCAATACTGACCAACTATTCAGTAGATCCTTTTGTTCCCGGGGAGCCCCATGACCATCAGCCCTTTCATGTCGCTCACCTGGACCGACCACGTAACGGGCCGACGGGGCTTCCTGGTCGTGGACCGGCTGGTGCGCGGGGTCTGCAGCGGTGGCCTGCGGATGCGCCCCGGCTGCACGCTGGACGAGGTCGCCGGGCTCGCGCGCGGCATGACCATGAAGGAAGCACTGCACTACGCCCCCGAGGGCCGGTACGTCCCGCTCGGCGGCGCCAAGGGCGGCATCGACTGCGACCCCCGGGACCCGGAGGCCTACGGCGTCCTGGTGCGCTACCTGCGCGCGATGCGCCCGTACATCGAGAGCTTCTGGACCACGGGCGAGGACCTCGGTCTCGCCCAGGACCTGGTGGACCGCGCGGCCGGCGAGGCGGGCCTGGTGTCGACGGTCCAGGCGGTGTACCCCCTCCTGGACGACGAGGGATCGGCCCGGCGACGCCTCGCGGACGCCTTCGCCGTCCAGGTGGACGGCATCGGCCTCGACGAACTGGTGGGCGGCTGCGGTGTCGCCGAGTCCGTGCTCACCGCCCTCGACCGGACCGGTACGCCGCACGCCGGGACCCGGGTCGCCGTGCAGGGCCTGGGCACCATGGGCGGCGCCACCGCCCGCTTCCTCGCCCGCGCCGGCCTCACGGTCGTCGCGGTCGCCGACATCAAGGGCACCGTCACCAACCCCGCCGGACTGGACGTCGAGGCCCTGCTCGCCGCGCGCGACCCGTACGGCACGATCGACCGCGCCGCGCTGCGGCCCAGCGACCGGGAGACCCCCGCCGACGCCTGGGTGGCCACCGAGGCCGACGTGCTCGTCCCCGCGGCCGTCTCCTACGCGATCGACACCACCAACCACCACCTCGTCACCGCCCGGCTGATCGTCGAGGCGGCCAACATGCCCGTGCTGCCCGAGGCCGAGGAGGCGCTCACCTCCCGCGGTGTGACCATGCTGCCCGACGTGGTGGTCAACTCCGGTACGAACGCCTGGTGGTGGTGGACCCTCTTCGGCGACATCGGCCCCACCGCCGACGAGGCGTTCACGCACACCCGCCGTTCCATGCGCGCCCTCGTCGACCTGATGCTCACCCGGGCCGAGACCGAGGGCATCACGCCCCGCGCCGCCGCCCACGCCATCGCAGCCGACCGCGTCCCGGCGATCACGGACCGCTTCGGCTGGCACCGCTGACGTCCCCGCCCGCGCCGGCGTGGCTCGAAGCCTGCGGCGGCACTCGGAGGCCTGGGTAGGGTTGCCACGTGGGCAGGGTGCGGTTGAGCGTGGCCGAGCGGCGTGCGGAGCTGCTCCGGGCCGCCATCGAACAGATCGAGGAGCGGGGCGTCGCGGCGGTACGGATCGCCGACGTGGCCGCCGTCCTCGGGGTGAGCAACGCCCTGGTCCTCTACCACTTCTCCACCAAGGAACGCCTGGTGGCCGAGGCCTTCCGCCATGCCGCCGAGGACGACCTGGCCCACCTCCGCAAGCTCCTGGGCCGCCGCACCACGGCCCTGCGCCGCCTGAGGGCGGCCGTCCGCTGGTACGCCCCCACCGGCCAGGCCAAGGGCTGGCGGCTGTGGATCGAGGGGTGGGCCGCGTCCCTGCGCGACCCCGCGCTGCGCGAGGTCACCCGCGATCTGGACCGCCAGTGGAAGGCGGCTCTCACCGAGGTCATCGAGGCGGGTGTGGCCGCCGAGGAGTTCCACTGCCCGGACCCCACGGCGTCCGCCCTTCGCCTCACCGCTCTCCTGGACGGCCTGGCGGTGCAGATGACCTCCTACGAAGGAGCCGTCTCCCGCACCAGGGCCCAGGAATGGGCCGACCGGGCCCTGGCCCACGAACTGGGCCTGGACCCCGACTCATTGACGACGGCGCCCCGCTGAACACGGCGAACACCCGTGCCCCGCAAGGGGCCCGGGGAACTGCGCGAGGAACCACAACGGACAGAACGCCGCCCACGGAGCCCGAAGGAACGTGCCGCACAGGGCTTCAACAGGTCGACCGAGAGCCATACTTGACCATGAGGGGTCGGCCCGCGATGGCCCGGCATGGGGAAAGGCTGCAATCCGGTGAGCGACAGCCGGGGCGTGAGGAAGGCCGAAGTGCGGCTCAAGTGGGACCCGAGTCCCCTGGAATCAGTCACCTCATCATCTCGACATCATCGCCACGACGTACTCGGCGGACGCGCCCCACGGGCGGCCGGTGTACGTCGTCCACTTCGACAGCCGCTCACCGGACGGCTCCATCAACATGTCCCGGCACAGCCAGTGAGGGGCCACACAGCGTTGCAGGCGCTGTCGGGCCGGGGCAGCCGTGGCCGGGGAGCGGCTGCGCCTTCAGGGCGGGACGGGCCCCGCTGCGGAAGGTCGGACCACCGCCCGGGGGCCGTGGGCGGGGTCAGCCCGCCAGTAGGGTCGTGAACCGGGCCAGCCGGGCGCCCTGGAAGCGGGCGCAGGCCAGCGCCGTCTCGTCCGGGAGAATCGAGGGGAAGCCGGCGGGCCATGACGTTCCGTACGGGTTGCCGCCCGACGCGTAGACGGCGTCGTCCGTGTAGCCGAGCGGGACGATGACCGCGCCCCAGTGGTAGAAGACGTTGTTCAGGGACAGGATCGTCGACTCCTGGCCGCCATGCCGCTCCGCCGAGGAGACGAAGGCCGTCACCGGCTTGTCCGCCAGCTTCCCCTCCTGCCAGAGACTTCCGGCGGTGTCGATGAACTGCTTCAGCTGCGCCGCAGGAGCGCCGTACCGCGTAGGGGTGCCGAAGGCGTATCCGTCGGCCCACTCCAGATCGGCGAGCTCGGCCACCTCAACGGTCGACTCCGTCTCCCGGTGATGCGCCGCCCAGTCCGGATTCGCCGCGATCGCCTCGTCGGGCGCGAGTTCGGCGACCCTGCGCAGCCGCACCTCGGCACCGGACGACTCGGCGCCTTCGGCCACCGCTCGCGCGAGCCGATGCACGGACCCCGTCGCGCTGTAGTACACGACCAAGACATGAGCTGACACGGAGAACCCCTCCTGGAGGCAGTGGACGACCACAGGGCGGTCGACGGTGACAGGGCGGACGGTCAGGGGAAGGCGCGCGGAGGAGCGCGCTCTCACTTGTCGGGCGTGTACGAGAGGACGGCCGTGACCGTCTTCTCCTCGGTGTTGGCCTCGATGCCGGCCCAGCCCAGTTCCCGCCCCTGGCCACTGAGCCGGGAACCGCCCCAGGGCACGCGGGGGTCGAGCGGCGCCCAGCCGTTGATCGCGACGGCACCCGCCTTCACCTGACGAGCGACCACATGGGCCCGGCTGACATCGGCGGTCCACAGGGTGGCGGCCAGCGCGTAGTCGCTGTCGTTGGCCATTGTGATCGCGTCGGACTCCGTGTCGAACGGGATCACGGCGCCCACGGGCCCGAAGATCTCCCTCCGGGCGATCATCATGGCGTTGTCCACGTCGGCGAACAGGGTCGGCTCGACGAAGAAGCCCCTGGAGTGCGGCCGGCCGCCCCCGGTGATCAGGCGGGCGCCCTCGTCGACCCCGGCCGCGATGTACTCGGAGACCCTGCCCAGCTGCCGGGCGTTGATCAGCGCGCCCATCGTGGTGCCCTCGTCGAACGGGTCGCCGACCTTGGTGGCACGGGCCCGCTCCACCAGGCGCTCCAGGAACTCGTCGTACACGGAACGAGCGACCAGGATGCGGCTGCCCGCGGCGCACACCTCGCCCTGGTTGGCGAAGATGCCGACCGTCACCCCTTGCGCGGCCTCGTCGAGATCCGCGTCGGCAAAGACGATCTGGGGACTCTTTCCGCCGAGTTCCAGGGTCGTGCGCCGGAACCCCTTCGCGGCGGCCAGAGCCACCTTGTGTCCCGTCTCGGGGCTGCCGGTGAAGGAGATCTTGTCCACGCCGGGGTGGTCGATGAGCGCCTGCCCCGTCACCGCGCCGAGTCCGGGAAGGACGCTGAACGCCCCGGCCGGGAAGCCTGCCTCCTCGATCAGCGACGCGAGGAGGAGGGAGGTGAGGGGCGCGTCCTCCGGAGGCTTGAGGACGACGGCGCAGCCCGCGGCGAGCGCGGGCGCGATCTTCCACGCCCCGATCATCGTCGGTGAATTCCAGGGCGTGATGGCCGCGACGACCCCGACCGGCTCGCGGACGGTGTAGCTGTGTGTGGGCCGTCCCATGTAGGAGGACGTCGGGACTGAGCGGCCCTCCACCTTGTCGGCCCAGCCGGCGAAGTACCGGAACGTCTGGATCGTCTGGGGGAGGTCGATCGCCCGCGGTTCGAAACCGGGCTTGCCGATGTCCAGCGACTCCAGCGTCGCGAACTCCTCGCTCCGGGCCTCGATCAGGTCGGCCAGGCGGTGCAGCAGGACCGCCCTGACGCTTCCTTCGGTCCTCCCCCACTCTCCCTCGTCCATCGCGGTCCGGGCGTGCGACACGGCCCGTTCCACTTCACGGGCCCCCGCCGCGGCCACGGTGGTGAGCCGGCGTTCGGTGACCGGGTCGATCACGTCGAAGGTTTCGGTGCTCTGACTGCTGTCCCATCGCCCGGCGAGGTAGGGCTCCGTGGGAACGGTGGTGACCAGCCGTTCGGCCTCTGCGCGCATGAGCATGTACGATTACCGTTCTATGAGGACGATATTCGAAACCATAGGGAGAGGGTGACGCCGGGTCAAGGGGTCGGCGTCACCGAGCCGTTCCCGGCGCCGTGACATGATGTGCGGCACTCGGTAGCAGGAGGAGAGAGAAGATCGTGGCGGCGACCGGCGGGGAAACGTCCCTGACTCTTGACCGCGGGCTGACGGTGCTGTCGCTGCTCGCACGCAACGCCGACGGCCTCACGGCGGCGGAGCTCGCCGAGCAGCTGACGATCGCCCGGGCGGCCGTCTACCGTCTTCTGCGCACTCTGGAGGCGCACAACCTCGTCGCCCGCCTCGGCACCCGGTACATCCTCGGATTCGGTGTGGCCGAACTGGCCGGACAGCTCAAACCACGGCTGCAGGCCACCGTCCTGCCGATCCTGCGACGGCTCAGCGAGCAGACCAACAGCACGGCACTGCTGAGTGTCGCCGACGGCGACCAGGCCCTGATCCTGCTGACGGCGGAACCACCGAACTCGACCATGCACCTCGCCATGCGGGAGGGCGCCCGGCACGCCCTGACCGTCGGCGCGGACGGCATCGCCATCCTCGCCGGCCGGCCGGACTCCGAGGCGGACACCGAGCACGTCCGCGAGGCCCGCCGCCGGGGCTACGCGGTCAGCGTGGGCTCGATCCAGGAGGGCGCGATCGGCATCGCCGCCCCCATCCGGGTCTCGGACTGGTCGACGGCGAGCCTCGGAGTGGTGCAGCTCGGCCTCAAGCTCGTCGACGACCGGGTCCCGCATCTGGTGACGGAGGCGGCCGGGACCGCCGCGACGCAGCTGGTCGGCACAGCCGGCCCCGAGGCCGTCGGGCGCTGACACCCCCCGACCCCGCGGCCGCCCCGGTCAGTGGCAGTGCGTCCTCCCGTGCCCCGGCGGGGGCGGTACGTCCAGCGAGGGGTTGCGGTCGAAGAATCCGACCGGCTTCAGCGCGAATCCGACGTAGTCGCAGGGCATGATGGGCCAGTCCTCCGGGCGTGGCAGGTGCGAGGTGCCGAAGGTGTGCCACAACACCACGTCCGTGTCGACGAGATCACGCTCCTGCCGGATCCAGGTGCCGATGCCGTCACCGGGGTGCTGGTTGGGGTAGTCGCCGGCCGCGTGCAGTTCGTCCGGGCTGTACCGGGTCACCCACAGGTGCGCCCGCGCGAACTCGGCGCGCCGCGCCAGATCGCTCTCGGGGGCGGCCAGCAGGGTCGGCCCCACGAAGGGCACCAGCTTGTAGGCGACCGGCTCGTCGAAGCGGTTGCGTACGCCGGGGTTGGTGATCTTCCAGGTGCGTGCGGTGAACGGGTCGCACATGCGGCGGCCGTCGCGTTCGTTGGTGATCTCGGTCCGGCGGGCGACGATCGCGTTTCCGTACGGGTTGTCCGGCCCCATCGGCAGACCCACCGCGTCGACCTCCACCACCGTGTTGCGTGGCCCGTCGACCTCCATGTCCAGGCGCATGTTGAACAGGTGCTGGTGGTTGGGCGCGTCCAGCTGGGGCGCCACGAGCGTGCCGTAGGCGGGTTTCTCGCCGGGGGCGACGGCCCGGGTCTGCACGATACCGGTCAGCTTGGCCTCGAACTGGATCGTCCCGTCGAGGTAGAAGTACCAGAAGAAGCCGTACTCGTAGTTGCCGATCGTGTGGATCGACGACACGACCAGCCGCCGGGAACGCCTGACCTCCGCCTGCGGGACGTAGCGGAAGTCCCAGTGCTTCCAGAGGATCCCGTAGTCCTCCTCGTGGAGGCAGATGGCGTTGGTGACGGTGTGCGCGGTGCCCGACTCGTCGGAGAGCACGGCGTCGAGATACCGGATCTCGCCGAGGCAGTCGCAGCCGAGACTGAGCGAACCGACCGTCTTGCCCAGGCTGTACTCACCCGCGTCGAAGACGTTCCGGAAGAAGAAGTCGTCGCTGGTGTCGCCATAGGGCACCACCATCTCGCTGATGCCGGCCCGGTGCAGGATCGGGCGTCGGCGCCCGTCGTCCTGGTAGGAGACATCGCTGATGACGAGCCCCTCCACCACGTCGATGTGGGCGTGCAGCCGCCACCGCTGCCACTCGATCACATGGCCGGACACCGTGAAGGAGGGGCCTTCGGGCTGGGTGATCTCGATGGGGCGGAGGTCGTCGCGCAACGGACCGACACTGGCCGGGTCGTAGTTCCCGCTCTCCGGCGGAAGCGGCAGCGGATCCCCCTCCTGGATGGCCGCCACCGAACGGGCGTCGCCGTCGATGACGAAGACGAGGTTCCCGACGGGCCTGGCGTAGCCGTTGTCCTCGGTGAAGTGGCGGACGTACGCGGTCGCCCGGATCACTCGTCGTCGTGCGTCCACCCCCTCGATCGGCAACGTGCCGGTCGACCAGGGGTCGAACTGCACCTGCGAGAGATCGTCGACACCGTGCCGTACCAGGGCCTCCACCGCGGCCTGGTCGTTCTTGATGATCTCGTCGAGTGCCATCAGCTCGTCGATCATGATGGGGGGCTGCCTGCCGGGGAGATGTTCCCAGGAGACCAGGCTGTCGTCGGTGAGATCGACCCGCGCCTCGAACATGGCGCCGGCCTCGGGGTCGTAGACGACGAGGAAGGCCACCCGGGGAATCGGCTGCGCGGGGTCGTACTCCCGTACCTGTTGCTTGTCGGGAAGGTCCAGCCGGATCAGCGGGAACCTGATCGCGGTCCGCTCCGCCTGAGCGGCGCGCACCACGCCGACCGCCTGCTCCGTCTCCTTGGAGCTGAGCGGATCGTACGGGTGCGACGTCGTGGTGGTCACTGCCGTTCCTCCTGCCGGTCGGGGGGTTGGATGCGCGGGATGGGGCGGGGTGGCGGATGCGGGCGCCGTCATCCTGTGGTCACCTCACTCGATCTGCGCGCCGGCTCGTCGGCGACGCCTCCCTGCCGGGAGGACCTTCCGTGGATGAAGAAGGACCACACCGCGCCGAGTGCCACCCAGGCGAGAAGGGCCCAGGGAACGGTGTCGAGGGGGCTCTGCGCCTTGTAGACGGCGCCGAACACCGCGCCTGCCGCCACCAGGGCCCCTACGCTGCCGGCGACGAGGAGCTTGGCACGGTTGACGTACGGCCACAGGCCCTTCACGCCGAGTGCGGCGACGATCATGTACATGAGCGCGAGGCCGGTGCCGCCGAAGCCGGCCATCCAGGTGAACGCCGGCGACCACTGCGGTTGCAGGACACCGGGCTGAGCGGTCTCGCGCGGGAAGATGCCGTCGCCGACACGGACGGCGACGATGGCCACACAAGCGAACACACCCAACAGGGCGCAGCCCCATACGGGGGTGAGGAACCGGCGATGCAACTTCGCCAGCTCCGAGGGCAGTCGGCCGCTGCGGGCCATGGAGAGCATCCCCCTGCTGGACGCGACGCCGACACCGATCGCCACCGCGAGGACGTCGAAGATGATCAGGATCCCCATGAAGGTCCCGAAGCCGTCGGACCCGTACTCCTTGCCGGAGGCCAGGGCCTCCAGCGGGAAGACGCTGTCCTTCCACGCCTGCGCGTCGAGGCCGAAGCCCAGAGCCTGCGCGTACGCCACGATCAGGTAGTAGACCCCGACGATGCTGATCGACCACATGACCGCGCGGGGCACGTGGCGCCTGGGGTTCTCGGTCTCCTCGGCCAGGTTGGCCGCCGACTCGAACCCGATGAACATGTTGATGCCGTAGAGCACGCCGTAGAGGAGGTCCAGACCTCCCACCGAGAACGGGTCGAAGGGTTCGACGGACAGGCCCTGGCTGCTGCCGCCGACCCGGAAGACGATGACCAGGGAGAACACAAGGACGACGACCATGGTGACCAGGGCGAGGAAGAGCTGCGCCCGGATGGACACCTGGACGCCGACCACGAGAAGGGCGACGACGAGGGCGGCGTAGCCCAGCGACAGGGGCCACCACGGCACGTCGACGGAGAGCGAGTTGAGGAGCCAGGTCTGGGTGAGTCCGCCCAGCACGAGGAAGGTCGACGCCCCCAGCACCATCATGGCGCCGTAGTAGAGCCATCCGGCGACCACGCCGACGCGCGGGCCGGCGCTGTCGCTCACGTACTCGTAGAGCGAACCGCACAGATGGATCCGCTTCGCGTACTGGGCTATGACCCATCCGACTCCACAGATGCCGATGCCGGCGATGGCGATCGCGACGGGGGTGGCGACGCCGGCGCCGCGCCCAGTGGCCGACAGGCCGACGACCAGGGGCAGCAGGGCCGCGACCGAGAAGACCGGCCCCATGAAGCCGATGGATTGAGTGAGGACGCCGATCAGGGACAGGCGGCCGTGGGCCAGGGTGGTGCGATCAGGGCTTGTCATCCCGATCAGCCTCCAGTTTTCACCACTGTGCGATATTCGTACATGCTGTACGTTTGTTGGTAGCACATGGTGTGGTGGCTGGTGGTGGGTGTCAAGACCCGCCGGACGCAAAGGAGGCCGCCCCCACCGAACTGTTGCGACGGGGGCGGCCGTTGACCGAGAAGAAGGAGCCGGGCGGCGGCCTACCGCGACCCGAGCAGGAACGCCCGGGCGGAGTGCGCGGCGGAGACCACGTCCGGCGTGGCCTCGTCGACGCGGTCCTGGCGGTGCGAGACGAACATGACGCAGGCGTCCAGCACGTCCCCTCCCCGGGCCAGCGGCGCCGCGACCGCGTGGGCACCCGGCTCGACCGCGCCATGACTCGTGACCCAGCCCCGGCGGCGCGCATCCCGTACCGCCTCCGGGTCGTCGTCGGCGGGGGCCCGTCCGGCGCGGATCGCACACGGCGCGGCCCCGCGGTCCAGCGGCTGACGGGAGCCCTTGCGGTAGGCGAGGTGGTAGTCGGCATTCCGAGGGACAGCCGTGGCTACGGCGACGACGCAGTCCGGTTCCGGGAAGAACAGGATCGCCGTACCGCCGTAGCGGTCGGCGAGTTGCTGCAGCAGCGGCTGGACGAACTCCGCGAGGGTGGGCCGGGAGGAGCCCGCGAGCGTATGGAGTTCCCCGCCGGGCACGTACGCGCCGTCCGCACTCCTCGCCAGGAACCCCTCGACGGCCAGCGTGCCCGCGAGACGGTGGACGACGGTCCGGTGCAGCCCCGTCCGGGCGGCGATCTCGGCGACCGTCAGTCCGCGGGGCTGGTGGGCGACGGCCCGCAGGACGGCGAGACCCCGGACGAGCGTCTGCGACGGCGGCTGACTGGGCCGTTTGACCGCCTGCCCGCCCTCCTCGCTCCCGCCGTGCGCACTGCTTCCCGTGCCGCTCGCGGCCTCTGCCCGCACCCCGCGTACCACCTTCCCGGTTCCGCTCACACGTTCAGCGTAGGCCACGGATCCACCGGCCCCGGGGCTTGACGTCGGGGCCCTCCCCTGCCAATCCTGTGCATCATACGCACAGACGGTGCGCATAGTGCACGAAGGGAAGTCCATGAACCACGCCACGACCGTCTGGCAGGCGAACCGGTTCGGCGTCATGACCGGGGCGGAGGCGCTGGTCGAAACCTCGCTCGCCGCCGGAGTGGACGTCTGCTTCGCCAATCCGGGAACCACCGAGATGCCGCTGGTCGCCGCGTTGGACTCGGTCCCCGGCACCCGCGCGGTGCTCGGGCTCTTCGAGGGCGTCTGTACCGGAGCTGCCGACGGCTACGCCCGGATCGCCGGCCGGCCGGCGATGACGCTGCTCCACCTGGGCCCGGGTTTCGCCAACGGCATCGCCAACCTGCACAACGCGCGCCGGGCCCACTCCCCCGTCTTCAACGTCGTCGGGGATCACGCCAGTTGGCATCTCGCCCATGACGCGCCCCTGACCTCGGACATCGTCTCGCTGGCGCGCCCCGTCTCCGGCTGGGTCGGCACCGCCGCCTCCGGTGCGGGTCTGGCCGAACTGACGGCCCGCGCCATCGGGGCCGCCGGCGCCGCGCCCGGCTGCGGGGCCACCCTCATCGCCCCCGCCGACCTCCAGCAGGAGGTCCTGGAGGGCCCGGTGGACGTCGAGTTGCCCGGCACACCGCGCCGACGGGAGGTGGCGGCCGAGGTCGTCGACGCCCTCGCCAGGCGGCTGCGGGCCGGGGAGCGCGCCGTCCTCCTGCTGGGCGGGACAGCGCTCGACGAGCGCGGGCAGCGGGCGGCCGCGCGGATCGCCGCCGCCACCGGGGCGATGCTGTACAGCGAGACCTTCCCGGCCGCCGCCGAACGCGGCGGCGGTCTCCCGGACCTCGACCGCCTCCCCTACTTCCCGGAGAGGGCGGTCGAGGCCCTCGCCGGGGCTCAACTCGTCCTGTTGGCAGGGGCCTTGGAACCCGTGTCGTACTTCGGCTACGAAGGGATCCCGAGCCTGCTCGCTCCCCCCGGCACCGTGGAGGTGCTGAGCACACCGGAGGAGGACGGCGCGCACGCGCTGGAGGTCCTCGCGGACACCCTGGGGGCGCCCGAACCGCCGTCACCCGCCCGGCCGGACGACGCGGGGCTCCCCGACGGAGCGCTGACGCCGCAGTCGGTCGGCCGCATCGTCTCGGCGCTGCTCCCCGAACACGCCGTCGTCTCCGTCGAGGGCGGCACCTGCGGCTATCCCTTCTTCACCGCCTCGTCGCACGCCGCCCGGCACACCACCCTGACCAACACCGGCGGAGCCATCGGACAGGGCCTGCCCGCCGCCGTCGGTGCCGCGATCGCCGCACCCGGCCGCAAGATCGTCGCCCTCCAGTCCGACGGGAGCGCGCAGTACACGATCCAGTCGCTGTGGACGATGGCACGGGAGCAGCTGCCCGTGGTCACCCTCATCGCGTCCAACCGCGTCTACAACGTGCTGCGCACCGAACTCGACCGGCACGGCCAGAGCAGTCCCGGTCCCAACGCGATGGCGCTCACCAGCCTGGACGCACCGGCCTTCGACTGGCCTTCGCTGGCCCGCGCCTACGGCGTACCCGGCACCCGGGTCGAGACGGGTGAGGCACTGCGGCGCGCGCTCGGCCGCGCGCTCGCCTCCGACGGTCCCCAGCTCATCGAGATGGCCCTGTGAGAGGAGCCGCCATGCACAGCACAGCAGACCCGGTCGCGGACGCGGCGGGGGCGGTAGACCGCTTCCTCGCCGCGCCGCGGACCATGCTCATCGGCGGCCACTGGGTCGGCGCCCTCTCGGGCCGCTCGTTCGCCAGTGTCGACCCCGCCACCGGCGCCGTGCTCACGACCGTTCCCGACGGCGACGCCGCCGACGTCGACCGGGCCGTCACGGCGGCGCGCCGCGCGTTCGGCGACCCCGGCTGGCGGCGGATGAGCCCGCTGGAGCGGGGCGTGCTGCTGAACCGGGTCGCCGACGTCATCGAGGCGCACGCGGACGAACTCGCCCTGCTGGAGTCGCGCGACAACGGCAAGCCGGTCTCCGTGGCACGCACGGTGGACGTGGGCACCAGCGTGAAGCTGTTCCGCTACTTCGCGGGCTGGCCGAGCAAGCTGGAGGGCAGCACGATCCCCGTGTCGCCGCGCGGTGGACTGCGCGTGCTGAACTACACCACGCGGCAACCGGTGGGCGTGGCGGGACTGATCGTGCCGTGGAACTTCCCCGTGTCGATGGCGTGCTGGAAGCTGGCGCCCGCGCTGGCCACCGGCTGCGCGGTCGTCCTGAAGCCCGCCGAGGAGACCCCGCTGTCCACGCTGCGGCTCGCCGAGCTGCTCCAGGGGGCGGGGGTGCCGGACGGTGTCGTCAACGTCGTCACCGGGCGTGGTGCCTCGGCGGGTGCCGCCCTCGCCGCTCACGACGGGGTCGACAAGATCGCTTTCACCGGGTCCACGGAGACGGGCCGCGCCATCGTCCGCGCCGCCGCGGGGAACCTGAAGAAGGTCTCCCTCGAACTCGGTGGGAAATCCCCCAACATCGTGCTGCCGGACGCCGACCCCGAGGCCGTCGCCGAAGCCGCCGCGCAGGCCGTCTTCTTCAACCAGGGACAGGTCTGCACGGCCGGCTCCCGGCTGTACGTGCACCGCAAGATCTTCGACGACGTACTGGACGCGGTGGCCGAGCGCGCCCGCGGCATCGTCGTCGGTCCCGGCAGCGACCCGGCCACCGAGATGGGTCCGCTGGTCTCCGCGCGCCACCACGAGCGGGTCACCGGGTTCATCGCCGCCGGCCGGGAACAGGGGGCACGGCTCGCCGCGGGCGGCGGGCGGCCCGGACTCGACGCGCCGTACGACGCGGGCTACTTCGTCGAACCGACGGTGTTCGTGGCGCCCGACGACGGTCTGCGCATCGTCAGGGAGGAGATCTTCGGCCCCGTGCTCGCGGCGATGAGCTGGGACGACGTGGACGATCTGGTCGAGCGGGCCAACGACTCGCCCTTCGGGCTGTCGGCCGGCATCTGGACGTCCGACCTGGGCCACGCGCACCGCATCGCCGACGAACTGCAGGCGGGCACCGTGTGGATCAACTGCTACAACCTCACGGATCCCGCGTCGCCCTTCGGCGGCTTCAAACAGTCCGGCTGGGGCCGCGAAATGGGCCGGACCGTGCTCGACCACTACACCGAGATCAAGAGCGTCTGGGTCAACCTAGGCTGAGGTCGAGGTCCCCTCCCGGGCGGGCAGCCGCGGTCGCGCCGCACAGCGCGCCCCTCGGCGCCACAGGCGCGCAATTCCGCATTCCCCCTTGGCACCGCAGGCACTCGGCTGCGGGTGCCCCTCGGCGCAGCGTCCCCCCTGACGTCGCGTGCCGCCTCGCTTCCACACCCCCTCGTCGTCGTACCCCCATGTCCCGATCACCCCTGTGGAGCCATGCATGGACCTCGAACTGGATGGCAGGACCGCCATCGTCACCGGCGGCAGCCTCGGTATCGGCCGGGCCACCGCTCGCGCGCTCGCCGCGGAGGGCGCGGCCGTCGTCGTCACCGCCCGTCGGCTGCCCCTGCTGGAACGCGCCGCCAAGGAGCTGGAGGCGGAGACCGGCAGCCGGGTCGTCCCGCTCGTGTCGGACACCGACGACACCGAGTCCGTGCGCGCCATGGTGCGGCGCGTGGCCGACGAGTTCGGACGCGTCGACATCCTCGTCAACGGCGCGGCGGCCCCGTCCGGGCTGGTGCGCAACGCGGTCGAGGAGGCCGACCCGGAGCTGCTGCTCGCCGACCTCAACACCAAGGTCGTCGGCTACTTCCGCTGCGCGCAGGCCGTCACCCCGCACATGAAGGCGAACGGCTACGGCCGGATCATCAACATCGGCGGGCTGACCGGCCGTTCCAGCCACGCGCTCTCCGGAATGCGCAATCTCGCCGTCGTCCACCTCACGAAGGTGCTCTCCGACCAGCTCGGCCCGTCCGGCGTCACCGTCAACACGCTGCACCCCGGTGTGGTGGAGACCGAGCACATCCACGAGCTGTACGAGAAGGAGGCCGCCAAGCGCGGCGTCACCGCGGCCGAGGTCGAGGCGGACTTCGTCGCCCGCACACCGATCCGCCGGGTCCTGGAGGCGGACGAGATCGCCCAGGCCGTCTGCTTCCTCGCCTCCCCCAGGGCCGCCGCGATCACCGGGGAGTCGCTCGGCATGGACGGCGGCCTCACCCGCGGCATCTTCCTCTGACAGCCCCCGGACGTCTCCACCGCAGTCCCGCGCCCCTCAACACCCCTCACACACCCCCTCGTTCCGCAGCTCCGAAAGGAAGAACCCCACATGGAAGGCACCATCCTGGTCGCCACCGCAGGCCAGGGCATCCTGCGCTCCTCCGACGACGGCGCCACCTGGTCCCGGCTCGGACTCGGGCAGGCCCTGGAGTTCGACGCCGTCGTCCGCTGCCTGGCCGTCCACCCCGAACAGCCCGAGGTCGTCTTCGCCGGCGCCGACGCGGGACTCGTGCGCAGCGGTGACGCCGGGGTCACCTGGCACCGTGTCGACTCACCGATGAACGACCGGACCATCTGGTCTCTGGCGATCGACCCCACCCACCCGGACACGATGCTCGTCGGGACCGGCGCCCCCTCACGGGCCGCCATGTTCCGCACCACGGACAGCGGGGCGAGCTGGGAGCAACTGCCGCCCGAGATTCCGGAATTCTGTGCGGGCGTCAACCGTCCCCGCATCCTGACCTGCGTCGTCGACCGCCATGAGCCGAAGAACATGTGGTTCGGCGTCGAGGAGGGCGGCCTGTGGCGCAGCGGCGACCGCGGCGACACCTGGGAGCGGATCGACGGCACCCCGGCCTCCCTGCCCCAGGGGGTGACCAACTCGGACGTGCACTGTGTCGTCGTCCTCGAAGGCCCGCCGAAGACGATCGTCGTCGCGGTCGTCAACGCGCTGTTCGTGAGCCATGACGACGGGGCCACCTGGACCCGCACCGACTCCCGCAAGACGTTCGGCATCTACTACACCCGGCTGGTCAAGCAGCTCCCCGGCACCGACGACCTGCTGCTCGGCATCGGTGACGGCACCCCCGGCACCACCACCCGGATCCTGCGCTCCGAGGATCTGGGGCGCACCTGGCAGGACACGGTGATGGAAACGCCCGCCAACTCGACCGTCTGGGCCTTCGGCACCCACCCCGCCGACCCGGAACTGGTCTTCGCGGGCACGAAGTACGGCCATCTCCTGCGCTCCACGGACGCCGGGCGCCGCTGGCGCAAGGAGTGGCGCGAGTTCAGCGAGATCACCGATGTGACCTGGACCCCCGCCGTAGCGCCCACCACGGAAGGACACTGAGCATGGAGCCCGACGAGCGTGTACTGGCCCCGCACGAGGAGCCCACGCCGATCCCCGCCGACCCGCGTGACGTCGTGCGGCCGCGGGTGCGGCGGACCCATCTGTCGCTGTTCGTCCGCGACCCGGAGGCCTCGGCCGCGTGGTACGAGGACGTCCTGGGCATGGAGGTCACCGCGCGCGGCCCGCAGTGGGTGTTCCTGTCCTTCGGCAGGAAGCACCACGACATCGCCCTGATCCGCGCCGAGGAGGGAGCGATCTCCGGAGGCCTCGGTCTCCAGCACTACGGGCTGGAGGTGGAGGGCGACCGCGACGAGTGGCGGCGGCTGTACGGGATGCTCCTGGCCAAGGACGTGCCCGTGGTGAAGACCACCGATCACAAGATCGGCTTCGGGCTCTACTTCACCGACCCGGACGGCAACCGCTTCGAGTTCTTCCACGAGACGGTCACCGACGACGAGGAGGGCAAGCGCGTCCTCGGCCGGTACGGAGCCCCCAGCGAACCCGTGGAGATCGAACCGCTCCGCGGGTGACCCCGCCGCCCCTCACTCGCCCCACCGTCCCTCACTCACCCCTGACCGACCCGGAGGAAAGACCCATGCCCCAGCCCAACTTCGCCGGGTACCACATACGCAAGTGGTTCACCCAGACCGAGGACACCCTCGCCAACGAGACCGGTGTCCTCGCGGACGGCGACCCCGTCCGTAAGATCGTGATCGCGGCGGCGGTCCACAACCCCTACGCCGGGCGGTTCAGCCAGGACCTCGGCCACATCGTGGCCGATTCGCCGAAGTTGGGTGAGGAGTTCGGCCGGCGCGCCCTGGAAGCGGCCGGTGGCCTCGCGATCCAGAGCTACGGAAAGGCGTGCCTGGTGGGCACGGCCGGCGAGTACGAGCATGGCAACGCCTTCCTCACCGCGGTCTTCGCGGACCCGGTACGCGAGGCGGTCGGCGGCGGTAGGGCCTGGGTGCCGTCGACAGGCAAGCGGGGCGGGCCCGGCACGGTCCTCGACGTTCCGCTGGCCCACAAGGACGCTCTGTACGTCCGCTCCCACTACGACACCATCACGGTGAGCTTCTCCGACGCCCCGAACCCGGACGAGGTCGTCGTCGTGTTCGCGTTCGCCACCCGCGGTCGGCTGCACGCCCGGCTGGGCGGTATCGCCGCCGACGAGGTCCAGGGCCAGGACGGGCTGCGCTGAGATGGCCGTCGACACCACCTCCGGCGGGCGGGACCGGTTCCTCACGCTCAACGGGCTGCGCGCCCACTACGTGGAGTGGGGCGAGGCGGACCGGCCCGCGATCGTCATGCTGCACGGACTGCGCAGCTACGCCCGGACGTTCGAGCCGCTGGCCGGGCGGTTGCAGGACCGGTACCGCGTCCTGGCCCTCGACACGCGCGGGCGGGGCGACAGCGACTGGGACCCGAACGGCGCGTACCACACGGAGTCCTACGTCGCCGATCTGGAGAAGTTCACCGACCTTCTCGGCCTGGACGGATTCGTGCTGCTCGGCCACTCCATGGGCGGCGCCACCACGTACGTCTACGCGGCACGCCACCCCGAACGGGTGCGTGCGGCGGTCGTCGAGGACATCGGACCCGGCTCCTCGCTGTCCGGTGCGGGCGCCGAGCGCATAAGAAGGGAAGTGGCCGAGACCCCGCGTGACTTCCCCGACCAGGAGGCGGCCCGCCGGTACTGGCGGAGCATCCGGCCGCACATCTCCGAAGAGGCCCTCGAATCCAGGCTGCGGCACACCCTCACACCGGACGAACAGGGGCGCTGGCGCTGGAAGTTCGACCTGGCGGGCATCGCGGCGGCCCGCCTCGACCCGGATCCGGCCCGCCAGGTCGACCTGTGGCCGTATGTCGAGGCGCTGCGCTGCCCGACCCTGGTCGTCCGCGGCGGGGAGTCCGACTTCCTGCCCGCCGCCACGGCGGTGGCGATGACGCTGCGCAACCCGCGGATCCGGCTGGTGGACGTCCCGGGCGCGGGCCATTACGTGCACGACGACGCCCCGGAGCCCTTCCACCACCATTTCACCCGATTCCTCAGGAGCGCGGAGGCCGTGCGATGACCGAACCCGTCGTGCACCGCGCCCAGGTGGCCGTCGTCGGCGCCGGACCCGTCGGTGTGACAGTCGCCAACTACCTGGGCCGCTACGGAGTGCGCACCCTGCTGATCGACCGCAGCGAGGACATCGTCGACTATCCCCGCGCGGTCGGCATGGACGACGAGTGCCTGCGCAGTTTCCAGGGCATCGGGCTCGCCGAGGAGATGCTCGGTGACATGATCCAGAACGTGCCGCTGAAGATGTTCGCCGCGAACGGCCACTGCCTGGCCGACATCCGGCCGGACACCAAGGAGTTCGGCTGGCCCCGGCGGAACATCTTCATGCAGCAACTCGCCGAACGCACCTTGCGCGAGGGTCTCACCCGCTATCCGAGCGTGCGGTCCCTGCTGGGGCACGAGCTGGTGCGTCTGGAGCAGGACGGCACCGAGGCCCGGCTCCACGTCGTCGGGCCCGACGGACAACGGGGGCTGGTGCACGCCGACTACGTGGTCGCCGCCGACGGCGGCCGCAGTACCGTGCGCGAGCAGCTGGGCATCCCGTTGAGCGGGGACACCCACCCGCGCAAGTGGGTGGTCATCGAGTGCGACAACGATCCGCTCGACGCCCCTTACACGGGGCTGCACGGCGACCCGAAACGCCCGTACGTCTGTCTGGACCTGCCGTACAACTACCGCCGCTGGGAGTTCATGCTGTTCCCCGGCGAGGACGCCGAGGCGATGCTGCGGCCAGAGAAGGTGCACGAGCTGCTGTCCAGTCATGTGCCCGATCCCACGGCGCTCCACATCATCCGGGCCCGCGTGTACACACACCACTCGCGGGTGGCCGACCGGTTCGTGGACGGCCGGGTCTGTCTCGTGGGCGACGCCGCCCACCTGATGCCGCCGTGGGCCGGGCAGGGCATGAACACGGGAATCCGGGACGCGACCAACATCGCGTGGAAGCTGGCCGCCGTCGTCAGCGGTCGCGCCCATCCGCGGATCCTCGCCACCTACGACACCGAGCGGCGTGAGCACGCCCACGCGATGGTGAAGCTGTCGGACGCCATCGGCCGGTTCCTCTCGCCGACGAACACCACGGTGGCCCGGGCGCGCGACACGCTGGTGCGGGGCCTCACCGTCGCACCGCCGGTGCGCAGCTGGCTGGTGCACATGAGGTTCAAGCCCGTCCCCCGGTACACCGAGGGCATCATGCTGCACGGCCGACGGGCAGAGAGGCGGAACTCCCCGGTGGGCCGGATGTTCGTCCAGCCGAGGGTGGAGACCGCCGACGGGCGGGTCGTCCCGCTGGACGAGACCCTCGGCGAGGGGTTCGCCCTCATCGGCTACGGCACCGATCCGCTCGTCCATCTGGATCCCGACAGCCGTACCTTCTGGGACCGGATCGGCACGCGGTACCTCACGGTGGTCGAGTCCCGCTCGGGCCGGTCCCGTACCGAGCGGCGCACGTCGGCGACGGACTCGGTGACGGTGGAGGACGTCGACGGCACCCTGCGGGACTGGTTCGCCGCGCACGAGGGCGGTGTCGCCGTTGTCCGGCCGGACCGGTATCTCGCGGCCCTGGCCGTGCCCCGCGACCTCGGGGCGGTGACCGACGCGTTCGAGCGGCTGATCGCGCCGTCGCGGGCCGCGGAGTCCAAGGACGCCTGGCGTTCGGTGCCCGTCCCGGAGGGAGAGGCCTCGTGATCGTCGAGCAGCGGGACTACCTGCTCAAGCCGGGCGCGGCGGCGCACTACGTGCGGCTGTGGGAGGAGTACGGCCGAGAGCCCCAGGTGCGGATCCTCGGCAACCTCCTCGGCTGCTGGACCACCGAGGTCGGCGACCTCAACACGCTGGTCTACCTCTGGGGCTTCGAGAGCCTGGAGGACCGCGCCAAGAGACGCGCCGCGCTGGCGGAGGACGACGAGTTCGCGTCGTTCCGCGGCCGGGTGCGGGAGCTGCTCGTCCGGCAGACCAACCGGATCCTCGTCCCCGCCACCGAGCACGTCCATGTGTGCCCGTCCGGGGGAGGCCGGGGATGACCGCCGATCCGGCCCCCTCCGCGGCCGCGCAGGAGTACGTCGACGCCATGGCCCGCGACCGCGGGTACGTCCTCGACTACCACAAGGTCATGGCGCGGTACGACCTCGACGTCCTACGGGCGGCGAACGAGCTGGTCCGGGCGGCCTATCTGGCGCCCCGCAGTCTGGACCGCCGCACCAAGGAACTGCTGTTCATCCTCAGTCTGACCGTGATGCGCGCGGACCGGCATCACATCCAGAGCCACATCCGGGTGGCCCTCGACCTCGGGGTCACCCCGCGGGAGATCCTGGAGGCGATCGAGATCGCCCTGCCGGAGGCCGGCATCGTCGCCTTCCAGGCCGGGCTGGAGGCCTGGCGGGAGACGGTCGGCGCCGTCGGCATCGAACCGAACTCCGTCGACGGGGAGGGCGGTTCGGGCTCGGTGGAGTGAGTGGCGCGGCACGGCGAGAAGGGGCGGTCTCCAAGGAGACCGCCCCTTTCGGGTGCGGGAGTCCTCACAGGGACGAGGGCACCTCGGGCAGCGCCGGCTCCGTCTCCCTGCCGGCCGTCCGGCGCCCGCCGCCGAGACGGCCGCCCCGCACGGCGCCCAGGACGAGCCCGCCGACGAACACCAGCAGGACGCCCAGCTCCAGGAGCAGGGCGGTGGCGCCGGAGGCGCTGATCAGGGTGGGGAAGTTGGCGATGGCCATGACCATGACGCCGAGCAGCAGCAGGACGGAGACGCTCGGCGCGATCAGCGTGTGCCAGGGACGGGTGTCCAGGCGGGTCCGCCGGAAGAAGGCCACGATGGAGAGCGAGGTGAGGATGTACAGCACCAGCAGCGACAGCACCGCCACTCCCCCGCCCCAGGTCAGCAGGGTGACCACCGGGTCGGCGCCGGCCACGGCGAACGGCACGACCATGGAGAGGGCGAGGACGGTCTGCGTCAGCCCGGCGATGTGGGGCGCCCCGTGCCGGTTGGTGTGCGACAGCCGGGCGGGCAGGACGCCGGTGGAGCCGAGCGAGTGGAGGTAGCGGTTGATCGCGTTGTGGAACGCGAGGATGCCCGCGAGGAGTGACGAGGCGAGCAGGACGGCCATGGTGTCGGTGGCCCACGGGCCGAGGGTGTCGGTCACGGGCGCCAGGACCACCGAGGTGGCGTCGCCGTCGCGCAGGGCTGCGCGTGCCACGTCCTGCACCCTGTCCGCGCCGTGGTGGCTGACGACCATCCAGGAGACGAAGCTGAAGAACACCGAGATGACGACGACGGAGAGGTAGGTGGCCCTCGGCACGGTGCGCGCGGGGTTCCTGGCCTCCTCCGCGTAGATGGCCGCGGACTCGAATCCGATCATCGAGGCGATGGCGAAGGTCAGGGCCACACCGGGCGCGCCGGCGAGGAACGCGGACGGCGCTAAGCTACCGGTGAGGTTCAGCCCCTGGGGGCCTCCGCCGGTGACGAACTCGTGGATCGCGAACGCCACGAGCAGCGAGCTCTCGGCGACGACGAGGAACGCCAGCAGCTTGGCGCCGAGTTCGATGTTGAGCGAGCCCAGGGTCTGCACGAGGGCCATCGTCGCCACCGCCCAGAGCCACCAGGGCAGGTCGACGGAGAGGTACTGCACGGCCAGGCCCTTGACGACGACGCCGTACAGGCCGTACATGCCCGCCTGGGTGGCGCCGTAGCAGAGCAGGGCGGTCTGGGAGGCGCCGACTCCGACGGTTCCGCCGAGCCCGCGTGTCACATAGGTGTAGAAGGCTCCCGCGTCCGTGACGTGCCGACTCATGGTGATGAACCCGACGGCGAAGACGGCGATGACGGCGCCGACGACGAGGTACGCGGCGGGCGCTCCACCGCCGTTGCCGAGGCCGAGCGGCACCGGCAGGGTGCCCACGATGCCGGTGAGGGGGGCCTGCGCGGACAGGACGAAGAAGAGGATGCCGGCCACACCGACCGCACCACGGCGTAGGTGCGTGCGGTGTCCCGGATCGCGTGACTGCTGGGACAAGGGGACTCCTTGATCAGTACGGAGCGCGCCGGCGGGGAACACGGCACGGGACCCGGACGGGGGACGCCGCACGGGGAGGGGGCGTCAGGCCGAGGACGGTCGCGTTCGCGCCGGGACCGTGTCGGATCCTGGTGACCGCCGTCCGGATGTGATGGGGGACACTGTCCTGCCATCCGGGCCCGGGGAGGGTGCGCGGCCGTGCACGCGCTTTCGCCACTGCATGCACGGAGCGGAACCGAGGGGGCACGGACAGCGCTCCGCCGGTCCGCCCCGGCCGACGGGAACGATCTTCCGGTCAAGGGGAGTTGACGATACGGTGGCGGAGCAGCAACGACCGGATGGAGCGCGTCCATGCGAACCGTCGTGACGACCGAGCAGGTCTCCCCGGACGAGCGGTTCGACTTCTGGGTCGAGGAGATGGCCCGTCTGATGGTCGCGCCGCTGGACACCACGCGGACGGCCACCGATGTCTTCCACGGCACGGCCGCCACCGGCCGGGTCGGCGCGCTGCGGCTGAGTTCGCTGAGCGCGGGACCGTTGCGGGTACGGCGTACGGAGTCGTCGGCCGCGCGCCACGAGGAGGACTTCTACAAGCTGGCCCTCCAGGTCTCGGGCTCCGCGGTGCTCGAGCAGGACGGCGCGCGGAGCCGGCTCACACCGGGTGACCTGGCGCTGTGCGACACCTCGCGCGCGTACGGCTTCACCTACGAGAGCCCCTTCAGCACGGTGCTGGTGCTGGTGCCGCGCCCGCTGATCCCGCTGCGACCGGAGACCCTGCGTGCGGTGACGGCCCGGCGGATGGCTCCGGACCAGGGGGTGGGCGCGGTCGTGGCGCCGTTCCTGCGGTCGCTGACCGAGCAGAGCGCGCACTGTGCGGGGCCCGAGGTGTCGCGGCTGGCGGACGGAGCGGTGTCCCTGGTCACGGCGCTGCTGTGCGAGCGGCTCAACCGGGCGGCGCCGGTGGCACCCCATCTGGCGACCATGCTGCGCATCCGCGACTACATCGAGCGCCATCTCGCCGACCCTGACCTCACACCGGACGTGATCGCCGGGGCGCACGGCATCTCGCGGCGCTATCTCTTCAAGCTGTTCGCGCAGGAGGAGACGACGGTCGCCGGCTGGATCCGCACCCGGCGGCTGGAGCAGTGCGCCCGTGACCTCTCCGACCCGGCGACCCGGGACCAGCCGGTGGCCGCTATCGCCGCCCGCTGGGGGCTCCTCGACGGCCGTCACTTCGCCCGCGTCTTCAAGGCGGTCTACGGCGAGACCCCGCGGGACTACCGGCGGCGGGCCGGACGGGGTCAGGCGCCGGTGCAGCCCGCGCGCCTGGGCGGCTGACGGTGCCGCTTCGCCCCGGTTCCGCCGCTCAGTGCACTGCGAGGTGGCGTTCCGTGCACGGGCTCGGCTGAGCACGGTGCTCCGGGCGGGAAAGCCCCTGCCGGGCTCTGGACGGAGCACGGGCCGCGCGTTTTTCATCTACGCACGTTGAAAAAACGGCGGCCTCCCCCGGAAGGAACGCGATGACCTCCCCTGCCCCTCACCCTCTCGCACCGCTCACCCCGAGTGAGATCACCGCGGCCCGCGCGATCCTCGCCGAAGCCGGTCTGCTGACCGACACCAGCCGCTTCGCGTACCTCGGCCTGGAAGAGCCGGAGAAGGACCTCCTGATGGCGCACGCCCCGGGCGATCCCGTCGATCGTCGTGTGCGGGTCATGCTGCACGACACGGCGGGGGCGCCCGCGCATGACATCGTGCTCTCGCTGACCCGCCGCACGATCCACTCCGACCACCCGCTCGATGCCGTCAAGGACGGGCAACTCCCCATCCTGGAGGAGGAGTTCGATCTGATCGAGGAGATCGTGGCCGCCGACGGGGGATGGCGGGCCGCGCTCGCCAGGCGCGGCCTCGACGGGGCACTGGTGCGGGTCGCCCCGCTCTCCGCGGGGGTGTACACGGACGAGTACCCCGAGGAGGCCGGACGCCGTGTCCTGCGGGGCCTCGCCTTCGTCCAGAAGAACCCGGAGGACTATGCCTGGGGGAATCCGGTCGACGGCCTCGTCGTCTACGTCGACGTGCTGAACAAGGCCGTCGACCGGATCATCGACCTCGACCCGGTGCCGCTGCCCGATGTGTCCGTCGACTTCGGCGACCCGGCGGTCACCGGCCGCCGCACCAGCCAGAAGCCCATCGAGATCACCCAGCCCGAGGGGCCGAGCTTCACCCTCGACGGCAACCTCCTGGAGTGGGAGAACTGGTCCCTGCGGATCGGCTTCGACGCCCGCGAGGGCCTGGTCCTCCACCAGATCGCTTTCCACGACGGCGACAAGGGGCGCGACCGTCCCGTCATCCACCGCGCCTCGATCGCCGAGATGGTCGTCCCCTACGCCGACCCGTCGCCGGTGCGCTCCTGGCAGAACTACTTCGACACCGGTGAGTTCCTGATCGGCCGCATGGCGAACGCCCTCGAACTGGGCTGTGACTGCCTGGGCGACATCACCTACCTGGACGCCGTCATCGCCGACGACACGGGCGCGCCGCGCACCCTGCGCAACGCGATCTGTCTGCACGAGGAGGACCACGGCATCCTCTGGAAGCACACCGACCTGTGGACCGGCCGCGCGGAGACCCGCCGTCAGCGCCGGATGGTGCTCTCCTTCTTCACCACCATCGGCAACTACGACTACGGCTTCTACTGGTACCTCTACCTCGACGGCGCCATCGAGTTCGAGGCGAAGGCCACCGGCATCGTCTTCCCCTCCGCCTACCCGGGCCCCGGCTACCCGTACGCCTCCGAGATCGCCCCGGGGCTCGGCGCCCCGTACCACCAGCACCTGTTCTGCGCCCGCCTGGACATGGCCGTCGACGGCCCGGCGAACCGGGTGGAGGAGATCGACGCCGTCCGGGTACCGATGGGACCGGACAACCCGCGGGGCAACGCGTTCGCCTTCCGGCGCACACCGCTGCGCACCGAGTCGGAGGCCCAGCGGGACGCCGACCCCGCCGTCGGCCGGGTGTGGCACATCTCGAACCCCGAGTCTCTCAACTCCCTGGGCACGCCCGTCGGGTACACCCTCCACCCGGAGGGCAGGCCGACACTGCTCGCCGACCCGGGCTCGTCCATCGCCGCCCGCGCCGCCTTCGCCACCCGGCATCTGTGGGTCACCGCCTACGATCCCGGCGAGCGCTACCCCGCTGGCGACTTCGTCAACCAGCATCCCGGCGGCGCGGGCCTGCCCGCCTACACGGCCGCGGACCGTTCCCTCGACGGCCGGTCGCTCGTCGTGTGGCACACCTTCGGCCTCACGCACGCCCCCCGCCCGGAGGACTGGCCGATCATGCCCGTCGACCGCACGGGCTTCAAGCTCACCCCGACGGGCTTCTTCGACCGCAACCCGACACTGGACGTCCCACCGGCCGCGGCCGTCTCCCACGGCTGCTGCGATGCATGAACTGCTTGCGGTGGCCGGTCTGGCGGCGGCGGTGGTCTGCCTGGCCGGTCATCTGCCGGGGCCGGTGCGCGGCTGGGGGCCGCACGCCGCCGTCACGGTGGTGATGGCCGTGATGGTCCTGCCGGGCGAGCGGTCGGGCGGGGCGGCGCTCGCCGGTACCGCCGCCGTCGCGGCGGCCGCCGTGTGGCGGCTGTGCGCGGGGTGCCCGGGGCTCGGCAGAGCCGCCGAGACGGCCGACCTCGCGGCGATGGCACTGCTGACGGCGGCGGCCATGCCGTGGGGAACGGCCGTGCCGCACCACGGAGCCGGTGCCGGAACGGGGGCCGGCGAGCTCGCGCTGCTCGTGGCCGGCTGCTGGGCGGCGACGCGGACGGGGACCGTGATGTTCTCTCAACTACGCGGTGGACACGGCCCGTCGGCGCGACGGCAGGACGCGGCGGCGGTCCTCATGATCGCGGCGATGACCGCCATGGCATGGTGAAGCGGCACAGGCGGGCGCCGGTCCCGTCGGAGGAAGGGAGTCGGCGGGCTCATGCCGAAGATCGTCGACCATGACGCGCGCCGTCGTGAGATCGTCACGGCGGTGTGGGCGTTGATCGCCCGCGAGGGGCTCGACGCGGTCACGATGCGCGATCTCGCCGCCGAGGCGGGGTACGCCAACGGGGCCCTCGCCCCGTACTTCCGCGGCAAGGACGACATCCTGCTGGCGGCCTTCCAGTACGCGGTCGAGAGCACCGACGTGCGTGCCGCGCGGGCCATCGGCGACACCACCGGGCTCGTGGCGCTGCGCCGGCTGTGCCACGAGATCATGCCGCTGGACGAGACACGGCTTCTGGAGGCCCGGGTCGTCGTCGCGTTCTGGGGCCGTGCCCTGCACGACCCGCGGATGGCGACCGTCCACGTCACCGCCGTGCACCGGTGGCGGCAGCGGATGACCGACTGTCTGGCCGAGGCCAGGGCGGCCGGCGAGATCCGGGGCGCCGCGCCGGACGAGCGGAGCGCCGACGCGCTGCTCGCGGTGCTGGCCGGTTTCCAGGTCAACGCGCTGCTCGTACCGCACACCGCGACGCCGGACCACCAACGGGCCGCCCTCGACAGCCTGCTGGCGTCCTTCTAGTGCCAGGAAGGCCGCCCATTCATCTCATGAGCCCGAATCATGAACCCGAAGGTCCGCCCGGGACCTGCATGTGGGGGGCGTTCCTCGCCACCACCGCCCTGCGCGAGCGCGGCATCATTTCCGAAGATCGCCCGACGCGGCCAACCGCACGGCTCGGGCCTGGGCACAGTCCGGCAAGCAAGACGGAGAGGTATACGAGAGGAACCGGTGGTTGAGGCCTCCTAGTAGACTGTCGCGACTAAGTGTCGTTATGGTTGGTGGAGTTGGTGTCGGGCAGGCTTCGCTTGATGCTTCCGTCCGGCCGGGCAGGGGGTGCTGTGTCCTCGCAGAAGAAGTATCCGGTTGTCTTGAGTGCCGAAGACCGTCGGGCGTTGGAGCGTGTGACGACGACGGGGGTCCGCAGCGCGTCGATGATCAGGCGGGCGCGGGTGCTGCTCGCGTTGGACACCTCGGCCGGCGAGGTCGCTCCGCGGGCGGTGATCGCGGAGCGGGTCGGGGTCTCGTGCGATTCGGTCCGCCTGATCTCGAAGCGGTATGCGGAGACCGGCGGCGATGTGTGGGCCACGGTCGGCCGGAAGGAACGCGCACTGCCGCCGGTGCCCTCCCCGGTGACCGGCGAGGTCGAGGCAAGACTGATTGCGCTGGCCTGCTCGACGCCGCCCGAAGGACACGCCCGCTGGTCGCTGCGCCTGCTGGAGAAGCACGTCGCGCTGGCCGAGGACATCCCGGATCTGGACCACTCCACGATCGGGCGGGTCTTAAAAAAACGGAACTGCGCCCTCACGTGAAGAAGTGCTGGACCATCCCGCCGGCCGCGAACGCGGCCTTCGCCGCGGCGATGGAGGACGTCCTGGCGGTCTATCACCGGCCCTTCGACCCGGCGCGCCCGGTGGTGTGCATGGACGAGAAGCCGTACCAGCTGCTCGGCCACGTCCGTGATCCGCTCCCCGCGCGGCCGGGCCGTGACCGGCGCGAGGACAACGAGTACGTCCGCTCGGGGACCTGCTCGATCTTCTGCTGGGTCGAGCCGCTGCGCGGATGGCGGCGCGTGGACGCGCAGTCCCGCCGGACCAGGGTCGACTGGGCGCACCAGGTCGAGCACCTGCTGACCGTGGACTATCCCGACGCCGCCACGGTCGTGCTGGTGATGGACAACCTCAACACCCACACCACCGCCTCGCTCTACGAGGCGTTCGACCCGGCAAAGGCCTTCGCGCTGGCCCAGCGCCTGGAGATCCACCACACCCCCAAACACGGGTCCTGGCTCAACATCGCCGAGATCGAGCTCTCCGCGCTCACCCGTCAGTGCCTGGACCGCCGCATCGACGACCTCACCGTGCTCAACACCGAACTCGCCGCCTGGCAGCAGCACACCAACAGCAACCAGCGCCAAGTCGACTGGCACTTCACCACCGACGACGCACGCGTGAAACTGCGCCACCTCTACCCAACCACACGACGAAATTAAGCCGCGACAATCTACTAGGTTTCTCAGGCCACCGCTCGGCCCTCAAGCCACGAACTCGGCCCTCAAGCCACCGTCTCGATCCGCAACCTGATGTCGTCCGGCGACAGCTGCCCCTTCGCCGACACATGGTCCCCGGAGGACTCCCCCCGCAGCCGGCGACCGATCCACGGCACCAGATACTCCCGCGCCCACTGGATGTTGTCCCGCCGCATCTCCAGCGTCCCGCGCGGCGGCAACGGCGGCCACGGCTGATCGGGATCCGCCGGAACCTCGACCCCCAGCACCTGCCCGGCCCGCAGGGCGACCCGCGTGTGCCCCTCCGGGGAGAGATGCAGCCGGTCCAGGTCCCAGGCCCGCCGGTCCTGCACCGTCTTCAGCGACCACAGGTCCAGCACGGGGCACCCGTACCGGTCGGCGATGGCCCGGACATGCAGGTTGTACGTGGCGATCTTGCCCCGCAGATGCTTCAGCACCGGCACGTCACGGGTGTCGAACCCGGTCGTCACCATGACCGTGCCGACGGCCGAGGTGAGCCTGACGACCGCCCGCTCGAACCGCTCCGCGACCTCGTCGGGATCGGTGCCCGGCCGGATGATGTCGTTGCCGCCCGCGCAGAAGGAGATCAGATCGGGGGCGAGCTCCAGCGCCCTCGGCACCTGGTCCTCCACGATCTGGTCGAGGAGCTTCCCCCGCACGGCCAGGTTGGTGTAGTCGAAGTCGCCCTCGGGCAACCGGTCCGCGAGAAGCACCGCGAACCGGTCGGCCCAGCCGACGAACCGCCCGTCGGGCCCGGGATCGCCGACGCCCTCGGTGAAGCTGTCCCCCAGCGCCACGTACGACCCGATCATTGCTTTGCTGCCCTTCGAATCGTCTGTCACATCGGGCCATGATTCACCTTCGGATGTGACCTACGCGACCGTAACAAGGGCTTGACGGACGGTGAGATAGACCACGTGTCAAGTGTCGATCAACCCGGAATACCCGGGCCCCGTCAGTGGAGCCCCCCATACCCGGAAGCCCTCGAACCGGAAGTGGCCCCAGTGGTCCGGCCCGCGCCCGCGGCCCTTCCCGGGAACGCCGAAGGCCGGACCCCGGTCATGGGGTCCGGCCTTCGGCGGGTGCGGCGGCGTGGATCAGATGCCGACGCCCTTCGAGCGGAGGTACGCCAGCGGGTCGATGTCCGAGCCGTAGTTCGGGCTGGTGCGCATCTCGAAGTGGAGGTGCGGTCCGGTGACGTTGCCGGTCGCGCCCGAGAGGCCGATCTGCTGGCCGCCGCTCACGGACTGGCCGGCGGAGACGGAGATCGAGGACAGGTGGGCGTACTGGGCGTAGTAGCCGTCGGCGAGCTTGATGACGACCTGGTTGCCGTACGCGCCGCCCCAGCCGGCCGAGACGACGGTGCCCGCGCCCACGGCCTTCAGGCTGGTCCCGGTCGGGGCCACGAAGTCGACGCCCGTGTGGTAGCCACTGGACCACATGCTGCCGGCGGCCTTGTACGCGGTACCGACGGTCGCGCTCAGGATGGGCCGGCTGAAGCCGGAGGCGTTGGACGACGACTGGCCGCTGCCCGTGGAGGTCGACGCCCGGGTGTCCTTCGACTCCTGCTTCGCCGCACCCGAGGACTTCGAGGACTTCGATGTCTGGGAGGACTCGGCGGGCTTCGAGGACTGCGACAGCTGCGGCTTGGAGGACGAGCGCGACGTCTCGCTCGACGCGGCCCGCTCACCGATGGTGAGCTTGAGCCCCGGGTGGATGAGCGAGGGGTCGGAGCCGACCGCCTCACGGTTGTCCGAGTACAGCTGCTTCCAGCCTCCCTCGACGTCCTGCTCGTCCGCGATCTTCGCGAGGTAGTCGCCGACCTTGACCGAGTAGGTCTTGGGAGCCGCCTTCTTGGTGGTGGTTCTCTCCGCCTGCGCGGCCTTCTCGGCCTGCTCGATCCGTGCGCCCGCCTCGGCCGCGGCCTTCTCGGCGGCGATCGTGGTCGCCTTCTCGGAGACACCGGAGACGGTGGCGCTCGGGGTCGCGGCGTGGACGCCTGCGGCTCCGATCAACGGCAGCGCGAGCGCCGCGCCACCGGTCCCGGCGGCGGCGATCGAGCGGGTGAAGCGCTGGGACTTCGGACGGCGGTGCTTACCCTTCGCGGGCATGGCGAATTCCTCTCCGGCGCCTGCGAGGTGAGCTGTCGGGTGCGGACTGGAGATGTCCGGCCGTGCTTGCGCACGGCTTTACCCCTAGCCGTTCCGGAGACCGGAACAGGCGGTGATTCCTGTGGGTCCCCCGCTCCTGCCGTGGATCGGGTCGGTACGCGGCTCCGGTCGGCGGCAGGATTGGGCGTCCGTCCGGATTGACGCCGAACGTAAGCGACTTGTGCCCACAGAGACAACCATTGGGACTTCCTGTGCCTCTTCCTCCCTGATCCTTACTTCAATTCGCCATCACGCTCCGTCAATGACCGGTCTAGCGCGTATTCCAACCTCCCTGGAAATCAGCGCGAATTACGTGGACATGTCGGCAACGGAACGTCACGAATATGACGCTGCTCACGCACCTACGGCCCAGTAAGCTTTATTCCAGGGCTTGTTGGAATTACAGCTTCATTTCGGGCAGATCGCTCAAGTGCGACGTAGGCGGATAACCTTCGCATCGAAGTCGCCGCGCAACCCCGTCGGCAATCCATGGTGCGCCAGCACGGCACCTCGGTACGTTTCGCCCGTTTCGCGGCACTCGTACGTCGCCCCCGGATCCAGCCCGCGCAGCCGGAGCGGGGCGAGCGACTCTCCGTAGTGCTGGGCCTGGAGCAGCGCGAGGACGACCACCTCGTCACCGTGGACGTACTCCACGGCGCTCAGTCCTCCCGTCGGCGGCCGCAGCCGGTACAGGTCGCCCCGCTGCACGACCGGCCGGATCTCCTTGTACAGCTCCACCCACTCCCGGGCCTCGACCAGCTCCCCCTCGCTCCACTCGGTGAGGTCGCCGCCCACGCCGAGCACACCCGCCATCGCACTGACGAACCGGAACCGCAGCGAGCTGGCGCGCCCGTTGAGCTGGTTGTTCGGGCTGTCGGTGACCCACGCGGCCATGCTCCGGGCGGGATGGATCTGGCTGAAGCCGTGCTGGATGGCGAGCCGGTCGAGCGGGTCGGTGTTGTCGGAGGTCCACACCTGGTCCGTCCGCGCCAGGACCCCGAGGTCGATCCGGCCGCCGCCACCCGAGCACGACTCGAACGCGACCCCCGGGTGGGCGGCCCGCAGCCGGTCCAGCAGGGCGTAGAAGGCGTGCACGTGCTCCACCCACAGCTTCTGCGGATAGGGCTCGCCGGGCCAGCCGGCATCGGTGAAGCAGCGGTTGAAGTCCCATTTCACATAGTCGATCGGGGCGCTGGACAGGAGGGTGTCGAGCCGTTCCCAGAGGTATTCCTGGACGTCCTCGCGCGCGAGATTAAGTACGAGCTGATTGCGCAGCTCCGTCCGCTTTCGCCCCGGTTGGAACTGCGCCCACTCGGGGTGCGCCCGGTACAGCTCACTGTCCGGGTTGACCATTTCCGGCTCGACCCAGATGCCGAACTGCATCCCGAGGGCGTGCACCTGCTCGGCGAGCGGCTTGAGTCCCTTCGGGAAGCGGTCCGGATTGGGGGTCCAGTCGCCGAGGCCGGCCCGGTCGCTGGTCCGCGCCCCGAACCAGCCGTCGTCCACGACGAACAGCTCGACCCCGATCGCGGCGGCCCGCCGTGCGAGCGCCCCCTGCTGTTCCTCGGAGATGTCGAACTCCGTGGCCTCCCAGGAATTGAAGAGCACAGGCCGATCCCGGTCCGCGTCCGGGATGACATACGCCCGCTGGTACGCGTGCCAGGCGCGGCTCGCCCCGCCGAAGCCGCCGTCGCTCCACAGGCCGGCGAAGACGGGCGTGGTGAACGTCCCGCCCGTCTCCAGCAGCAGAAGTCCGGACTCGTCGTAGCCGGCGCCGCCGGTGATCTGCACACGGGCGTCCGGGAGTTGGGCCACCGCGATCCGCCAGGAACCCGACCAGCCCAGGGCGCAGCCGTAGACCTCGCCGCGCTCCTCGATGGCGTCGGTGTCGAGGGCGACCCAGGGCAGGTGCTGATGACCGGTGTGTCCGCGCCGGCTGCCGAGGACCTTCTCGCCGTAGGTGAGGTCGGCGCGCACGAGCCGGGACTCGGCCGCCCACCGCCCGTGCAGCTGGGAGAGACGCCAGGTGTCCTCCTCACGCCGGGGCAGCGTCCAGGTCGCCGAGTCGGCCCGCAGCAGCTCCGCCGCCGGGCCCTCGTTGACGAGGGTCACCCAGCGCTCGACCACGTCGTCGCGCATCCGGTAGTGCAGGGTGATCCGGAGTCCGTCGTCGGTGAAGCGCAGCCGCAGCTCGTCGCCGTCGGTCTCGTACTCCTGGAAGGTCCACTCGGTGCCGCGTCGCTTCTCCGTGCGCACGGAGAGCGCGGGGCGGGTGAAGCGAGGTCCGCCCTCGACCGGGTACTCCTCGTGTCCGTCGACCGGGGCCTCGAAGGGCCGGTACGGCAGCCGCTGCCGTGCGGCCAGCTCCTCTGCGTCCGCGAGGGAGATCCGGGGACCCCAGTGCAGGTGCAGCAGCTCGTCGTTCTCGGTGAGCCGCAGGGCATAGCTGCTCCCGGGTCCGCTGAGAAGCCAGGTCCGGCCGTCAGTTCCGATGTCCAACATCAAGCCCTCACAGATTCGAACAGGTGCGATCGGGTTCCGACATCATCGCAGGTCGCCGCGGGCGCTCGACGGCGCCTGTGGACAACCGCCGAGACGCCGGCACAGCGGCCTGTGGACAACTGCTCGGGGCTCGGGCGCCCGGCTGTGGACAACTCATTGGTGTACGCACCCATGTCGTATCGTCGAGTGCGCGCCTCGATGCCGAGTGCGCGGCCGTCGGCGGCCCGCGCGGACGGCCGGATGGGAGGGAGCCCCAGTGACGCAGCAGATCCCGTCGACCGAGCCCGAGCTGACCGGAGTGCGCAATTTCCGCGATGTGGGCGGCCTGCCGACCGTGGACGGCCGTCGGGTGCGTCACGGGGTGCTGTTCCGCAGCGGCCACCTGGCGCACGCCACCGACGAGGACGCCGCGTTCCTGGCCTCCCTGGGCCTGCACACCGTCTTCGACTTCCGTAACGCGGCCGATCAGAAGCTGGAGGGCCCGGATGTCGAGCTGCCCGGCGTCCTCAATGTGAACCTGCCGCTGAGCGACCCGGCGGACGGCGCCGAGTTCTGGAAGATGGTCCGCGACGGCGACTTGGACCAGCTGCGGGACCTGTTGGACGACGGCAGGGCGGCCGGCCGGATGATCGCCTCCTACCGGCGGATCATCAAGGACCGCACGGCCGAGCACTCCCGAGTGCTGCACGCACTGGCCGAGGACAGCGTGCCCGCGCTGATGCACTGCGCGGCGGGCAAGGACCGCGCGGGCCTCTCCGTCGCCATCACACTGCTCGCCCTCGGTGTGGAACGCGAGGCCATCGTCGCCGACTACCTGGAGTCGAACGCCAAGCACCGCCGCTACAAGGTGCACCGCAGCAGCACCGCGGCCAGCGCCTACTCCCCGGAGGTCATGGAGCTGCTGAGCCCGCTCTTCGACGCCCGCGCCGAGTACCTCCAGACGGCCTTCGACACCGTCGAGGAGACCTGGGGGGACGTGGACACGTATCTGGAGCAGGGCCTGAGAGTCACCCCGGAGACCCGGGAGCGGCTGCGCGAGCGCCTGCTCGACTAGGCCCTTCTGATGAGCCGTTACTGGTTGGCGCCCACCTCGAACAGCAGATAGATGAAGGCCGCGAAGACATGGCCGACCGCGATGTAGATGATGAGCCGCACCCACAGGGCGCGGGGGAACTTCTCTTCCAGGTCGCTCATGGCGTCTCTCCGGAGATGGTCGGCCCGAGGCACAACGCGGCGTTCGGGCTCTGCAGCAGGGTGTGGACGAACAGGAGGTCGGCGCCGTCGTGGTCGGCGGCGGCGATGCGGTGCGGGGTCAGCGAGTCGAAGTGCGCGCTGTCCCCCGGCTCCAGCAGTTGCGCGGTGTCCCCGAGGCGCAGCCGCAGCCGCCCCTTGAGGACGTACAGCCACTCCTCGCCGGGATGCACCCGCACGATGTCGCCCTGCGAGCCGTGCGGCACATGGACGCGCAGCGCCTGCATCCCGCGCCCGGACGCGCCCGCCTGCCAGTACGTCCAGCCGCCGGCCCGGGTGGGCTCCATGTCGGACGCCCGTACCACGGCGTCCCGTTCGGCGACGGTCTCGCCGAGCAGTTCGGAGACGGTCGTACCGTAGACGCGGGCCAGCGCGAGCAGCATCGGCAGCGAGGGCTGGCGCTGTCCGGTCTCCAGCCGGGAGAGGTGGGCGGGTGACAGCCCGGCGGCGCGGGCGGCGGCCTCCAGGGTGAGGGCGGCCCGGCGGCGCAGGCCCCGCAGCTGCGGGGCGACGGCGGGCAGTTCCGTGTCGACCGGGGGCTCGGGAGGGTGCGTACCCTCGGAGGGGCTCATGCCCTCCATTCAGCCGCACCTTTGCCTCAGCGGCAAATTTCTTGCCTCAGAGGCAAACCCCGGCGGGACCGCACCCCCGACCGCCCCCGCGGTTCAGCGGTTGGCGACCGCCTGCTTCACCAGTGTCCTGCCGAAGTCCCACATCAGTCCGCCCCCGTTGTGCGCGTCGTCCATCACCTCCGTGAAGGCCGCGACGAACCGGTCCACCTCCCGTTCCCCGATGATCAGCGGTGGGATCAGCTTGATCACCTCCAGGTGGTCGCCCGAGACCTGGGTGAGGATGCGGTGCCGTCGCAGCAGCGGTACGACGACCATCTGGGCGAAGAGTCCCTTGCGGGCCGCCTGGAGCATGGTCCAGCGGCCGCGCAGCTTGAGCGAGCTGGGCCTGCCGAACTCGATGCCGATCATCAGACCACGACCGCGTACGTCGCTGAGCAGCTCGTACTTGTCGACCAGGGCCGTGAGCCTGCTCTTCAGCAGTTCCCCGGTGGTTCGGGCGTGCGCCACGATCCGCTCGTTCTCCATGACCGAGAGGACGGCGAGCCCGGCGGCCATGGCCTGGGCGTTGGAGCCGAAGCTCGCGGAGTGGACGAGGACCCGGTCCATCGACGAGTAGACCTTCTTGAAGATCCAGTCCTTGCCGAGGGTCGCGCCGACGGGGACATAGCCGCCGGAGAGCGCCTTGGCCACACAGACCAGGTCCGGTTCGACGCCGTCCTCGTGCTGGTAGGCGTAGAAGTCCCCGGTGCGGCCGAGCCCGGTCTGCACCTCGTCGACGATCAGCAGGGCCTTGTGCCGGTGCAGCAGTTCCTGGGCGGCGCGCAGATAGCCGGGCGGCGCCTCGTGCACGCCCTTGCCCTGGATGGGCTCGACGACGAGGGCGGCGACATCGCCCTTGCGCGCCTCCCTCTCCAGCGCGTCGAGATCACCGAGCGGTACGGCCGTGTCGGGGAGCAGCGGTGCGAAGCCGTCCCGGAAGCCGTCCTCGCCGTTGACGGAGAGCGAGCCGGTGGTGAGTCCGTGGAAGGCGTGCTCGCAGTAGAGGACGCGGGGTCTGCCGGTGGCGTACCGGGCGAACTTCAGCGCGGTCTCGACGGCCTCCGTGCCGCTGTTGCCGAAGAACACCCGGTCCAGGTGCGGGCTGTGGGTGAGCAGTCTCTCAGCGAGCAGTCCGGGCAGCGGCTGGCAGTCGAAGCGCGTCAGGTCGGCGAGCCCCGCGTCGAGCACGTCGTGCAGGGCCTTGCGGACCACGGGGTGGTGGCGGCCGAGCCCCATCACCCCGAACCCGGCGAGCATGTCGAGGTGGTCGGCCCCGTCCGTGTCCCAGAAGTACGCGCCCTCGGCCCGCTCGTAGACCTTGTCGAAGCCGATGGTGTGCAGCATGCGCGGGAGTTGGTGGTTGAGGTACCGGGCGTGGAGTTCGTAGCGTTCGGCTCCACGCTCGGCGAGGAGTGCGCCGAGGTCGAACTGCTCGGTGTCCGGCGCTGGTTCGAGGGTGGTCATTCCGGTTTCTCCTCGGCGGGTTCGGGCTTCGACGGGGGGTGCTCGGCGAAGTCGTCCCGGGCGGCCAGCGACGCGCTGATCCGTCCGGCGATCTCGACCGGCGTCAGCCCTATGTCCGCCAGCACCTCCGCGCGTTTGGCGTGCGCGAGGAACTGCTCCGGGATGCCGAACCGCCGTACGGGTACGTCGACCTCGGCGTCCCCCAGGGCGAGGGCGACGGCCGAACCGACGCCGGCGGCACGGCTGTTGTCCTCCACGACGGCCACCAGCCGGTGTTCGTCGGCGAGCCACGGCAGCGCCGGATCGACCGGCTTGACCCAGCGCGGGTCGACGACGGTGCAGCCGATGCCCCGTGTCCGGAGCAGTTCGGCGGTCTGGAGACACACCGACGCCATCACACCGACGGCGACGAGCAGCACCTGCGGGCGCTCCGAGGACTCGGCGGTCCCCTCGGACGGGGAGAGGGTCCCCCCGGACGGCGAACGGGTCCTCCCGGACGGGGAGCGGTACAGCACGTCCATGCCGCCCACCCGCTCCAGGGACGGGATCTCCGGCCCGACCGACTCCTTGGGGAACCGGATCAGGGTGGGGGCGTCGTCCACGGCCACCGCTTCGCGCAGCTGTGCGCGCAGTTGCTCGGCGTCGCGGGGGGCGGCGATCCGCAGCCCCGGGACGACCTGGAGGACGGACATGTCCCACATGCCGTTGTGCGACGCACCATCGACACCGGTCACCCCGGCGCGGTCCAGGACGAAGGTGACTCCGCACCGGTGCAGGGCCACGTCCATCAGCAGTTGGTCGAAGGCCCGGTTGAGGAAGGTCGCGTAGACGGCCACGACCGGATGCAGCCCGCCCGTCGCCAGCCCTGCGGCCGAGACCGCGGCGTGCTGCTCGGCGATCCCGACGTCCCAGACCCGATCGGGGAACTTCTCCGCGAACCTGCCGAGGCCCACCGGGTGCAGCATGGCGGCCGTGATCGCCACGACGTCCTCGCGCTCGTCCCCGATCCGCACGATCTCGTCGCCGAAGACCGACGTCCAGGACGGTCCCCCGGCGGGCGTGAGCGGTTCGCAGGTCAGCGGGTCCATCACGCCGACGGTGTGGAAGTGGTCCTCCTCGTTCGCGAGGGCGGGCTCGTAGCCGCGGCCCTTCTGCGTCAGGCAGTGCACCAGGACGGGCCCGTGGAAGCGTTTGGCGCGGCGCAGCGCGGACTCGACCGCCCTGGTGTCGTGTCCGTCGATCGGTCCGACGTACTTCAGGCCCAGGTCCTCGAACATGCCCTGCGGCGCGAAAGCGTCCTTGAAGCCCTTCTTCGCCCCGTGCAGCGCCTCGTAGACCTCCCTGCCGACGATCGGGGTGCGCAGCAGGACGTCCTTGCCCCAGGCGAGGAACTGCTCGTAGCCGTCGGTGGTGCGCAGGGTCGCGAGGTGGTTGGCCAGGCCGCCGATGGTGGGCGAGTAGGAGCGTTCGTTGTCGTTGACGACGATGATGAGCGGCCGGTCCTTGGCGGCGGCGATGTTGTTGAGGGCCTCCCAGGCCATACCGCCGGTCAGGGCGCCGTCGCCGATGACCGCGACGACATGGCCCTCCTCCCCCCGCACCTGGCGGGCCTTGGCGAGGCCGTCCGCCCAGCCGAGGGCGGTGGAGGCGTGGCTGTTCTCGACGATGTCGTGCTCGGACTCCTCACGCGAGGGGTAGCCGGACAGGCCGCCCTTGCCGCGCAGCTTCGAAAAGTCCTGACGGCCCGTCAGAAGTTTGTGCACATAGCTCTGGTGACCGGTGTCCCAGACGATCCGGTCCACTGGTGATTCGAAGACCCGGTGGAGCGCGACCGACAGTTCCACCACCCCCAGGTTGGGCCCCAGGTGACCCCCGGTCCTGGCGACCGCGTGCACCAGGAACTCCCGGATCTCATCGGCCAGTTCCCCGAGTTCCGCCTCGGTCAGCGCCTTCAGGTCGCGCGGTTGCCGGATGCTCTCCAGAATCGTCACGTCGGGCCCCCTCTCGGTCCGTGCTCTTCAGCCCGTGTCGTCAACTCACGGTGACCGCCGGTTCCCCCGACGCGACGCCGTCCTTCTCCATCTGCTCGGCGATCTTCATCGCCTCGTCGATGAGGGTCTCCACGATCTTCGACTCGGGCACGGTCCTGATGACCTCGCCCTTGACGAAGATCTGCCCCTTGCCGTTGCCGGAGGCGACCCCCAGGTCCGCCTCCCGCGCCTCCCCGGGGCCGTTGACGACGCAGCCCATGACCGCGACCCGCAACGGGACCTCCATGCCTTCCAGACCGGCGGTCACCTCGTCCGCCAGCCGGTACACATCGACCTGCGCCCGCCCGCACGAGGGGCACGAGACGATCTCCAGCCGCCGCTGCCGCAGGTTCAGCGCTTCCAGGATCTGGATGCCGACCTTGATCTCCTCGACCGGCGGGGCGCTCAGCGAGACCCGGATCGTGTCGCCGATCCCCTCGCTGAGCAACGCCCCGAAGGCGACGGCGGACTTGATCGTGCCCTGGAAGGCCGGACCGGCCTCCGTCACGCCCAGATGCAACGGGTAGTCGCACCGGGCGGCAAGCTGCCGGTACGCCTCGATCATCACGACGGGGTCGTTGTGCTTGACCGAGATCTTGATGTCCCGGAAGTCGTGCTCCTCGAACAGCGACGCCTCCCACAGCGCGGACTCCACCAGCGCCTCGGGCGTGGCCCTGCCGTACTTCTGAAGCAGCCGCCGGTCGAGCGAGCCGGCGTTGACCCCGATCCGGATCGGGGTGTCGTGGTCCTTCGCCGCCCGCGCGATCTCCTTGACCTTGTCGTCGAACTGCTTGATGTTGCCGGGGTTCACCCGTACCGCCGCGCAGCCGGCCTCGATCGCCGCGAAGACGTACTTCGGCTGGAAGTGGATGTCCGCGATCACGGGGATCTGCGACTTGCGGGCGATGGTGGCGAGGGCGTCCGCGTCGTCCTGCGTGGGGCAGGCGACCCGGACGATCTGGCAGCCGGACGCGGTGAGTTCGGCGATCTGCTGCAGGGTGGCGCCGACGTCCGACGTACGGGTCGTCGTCATCGACTGCACCGACACCGGGGCCCCGCCCCCCACGGCCACCGGGCCGACCTGGATGCGCCGCGAGGTGCGGCGCTGCGCGATCGGCCGGACGGGCAGCTCGGGGACGCCCAGCGACACGGCGGTCATCACATCACCCCTGGTTCCCGTGGTTCGAGGAGACGGTCTCGCGCAGGGCGCGCAGGGATTCCTTCAGCGATCCCATGGTGGCGAGGACGGCGGTCGGTTCGTAGCCGCAGTGCGCCATGCAGTTGGCGCAGCGCGGGTCCTTGCCCCGGCCGTACGCGTCCCAGTCGGTGTCCTCGATCAGTTCCCGGTACGTCGTGACGTACCCGTCGCTCATCAGGTAGCAGGGCCGCTGCCAGCCGAAGAGCGAGTAGTTGGGGATGGCCCACGCCGTGCACGGGAAGTCGACCCTGCCCTCCAGGAAGTCGAGGAACAGGGGTGAGTGGTTGAGCCGCCAGCGCCGCCGGTTGCCGCCGGAGAAGGCCTTCTTGAACAGTTCGCGGGTCTGCTCGACGCCGAGGAAGTGCTCCTGGTCGGGGGCCTTCTCGTAGGCGTAGGCGGGCGAGATCATCATCTCGTCGACCTTGAGGTCGTCGTTGAGGAAGTTCAGAACCTCGATGACGGTCTGCGGGGTGTCGGTGTTGAAGAAGGTGGAGTTGGTGGTCACCCGGAAGCCGCGCCGCTTCGCCTCCTTGATGGCGGCCACGGCCTCGTCGAACACCCCCTCCTTCGCCACGGACTCGTCGTGCCGCTCCCGCAGCCCGTCGATGTGCACCGCGAACGCGAAGTACGGCGAGGGCTTGAACTTGTCCATCTTCTTGCGCATGAGCAGGGCGTTGGTGCACAGGAAGACGTACTTCCGCCTCGCCACCAACTGCCGCACGATCTCGTCGATCTTCGGGTGCATCAGGGGCTCGCCGCCGGCGATCGACACCATCGGCGCGCCGGACTCCAGAACGGCGCCCACGGCCTGCGCCACCGGCATGCGCTGCTTCAGCACACCCGCCGGGTGCTGGATCTTGCCGCAGCCCTCGCACTTCAGATTGCAGGCGTAGAGCGGTTCCAGCTCGACGATCAGCGGGAACTTGTCCCGCTTGCGGAGCTTCTGTTCGGCGAGATACGTCGCCACCTTGATGGACTGGCGGAGCGGCATGGCCATCTGGCTCACCTCCTGGGGAGCAGCAAGGAACGGTGCCATTCGTAGTAAGCGGGGAGGACAGCACGAAGGACGCGGAAGGCTGATATTCCACCGCGTACCGTGCCGATCCGGACCAGTTCATGTTCTGGAGCGTCCACGACCACCCGGACGGCCGCAACCGGGCGTGCGCCCGATCTCACGGCGCGGTGGAGCGTGACGGCGGATTCCATGTCGACCGCGATCGCGCCGGTCGCGAACAGGTCCGACCGTTCCTGCCCCCGTACGACATGGTCCGATCCGGTGAGCGGGCCGGTGTGGATCGTGCGCCCCGGTACGGCCTTCGCCAGCTCCTTGACCAGCAGTTCGGTACCCACGCAGGGCGTGACGGCGCCGTCGGGTCCCCGGGCCTCCTCGGCGACGACCAGGTCGCCGGGGTGCATGCCCGGGGCGAGTCCGGCGCAGAACCCGGTGGCCAGGACCGCCGCGTCGCGCATCTCGGGGCCGGCGAGCAGCCGGGCGACGGACCGCTCGGCGGCCCGGGGCCCCATGCCGGTGCGCAGGACGGTGACCGGGCCCCCGGCGCCGCCCCGGTCGCCGCTGCGCAGGGCGAGGTGCTCGATGCCGAGCGCGCAGGCGATCAGCAGCGGGACCGGGGCGGCGGGCGTGTCCATCAGCGGCCCTGGGCTGTGAGGACCGCCGGTTCGCCGTGGACGTACCGGCCGAGCGCCGTGAGCGGGAAGACCTGCCGGTAGAGGTGGTAATTGATCGAGAAGTCCCAGGGGAAGCCGGTGCCGGTGAAGTACGGCTCGTCCCAGGAGCCGTCCTCCCGCTGGGTCTGGGCCAGCCACTCGACGCCGCGTTCGGTGGACTTGGCGTCCCGCTCCCCCGCCGCCAGCAGCGCGAGCAGCGCCCACGCGGTCTGGGAGGCGGTGGAGGCGCCCTTGCCGCCCCACTCGGCGGGGTCGGGGTAGGACCGCAGGTCCTCGCCCCAGCCGCCGTCGTCGTTCTGCACGGTCTCCAGCCAGGCCACGGCCCGGCGGATCGCGGGGTGCGCGGCGGGCAGCCCGGCGGTCACCAGCGCGGGGACCACCGAGCCGGTGCCGTACACGTAGTTGACGCCCCAGCGCCCGAACCACGCGCCGTTCAGCTCCTGTTCGGCGAGCAGCCACTCGATGGCGCGCCGGGTGCGCGGGTCGTGGGACAGGCCCTCGACCGCGAGCATCTCCACCACGTGCGCCGTGACGTCGGCGGAGGGCGGGTCGATGACCTCGCCGAAGTCGCAGAACGGCAGCCGGTTGGGGAACGGGCTGGTGTTGTCGACGTCGAAGGCGCCCCAGGCCCCGTTGCGCGACTGCATGCCGACGGTCCAGCGCACCCCCCGCCGGACGGCCTTCGCCACGCGCTCCGGGTCGGGGTGGGCCACCCGGCGCAGCGCGAGGACGACCTCGGCGGTGTCGTCGATGTCGGGGTAGTTGTCGTTGTGGAACTCGAAGGCCCAGCCACCCGGCGGGAGTTGGGGACGCTTCACCGCCCAGTCGCCGGGGCGGACGATCTCCTCCCCGAGCATCCAGTCGGCGGCTCTGACGAGTTGGGGGTGGTCGGCGGGCAGGCCCGCGTCGGCGAGCGCGATGGTGGCGAGGCAGGTGTCCCAGACCGGCGACTGGCAGGCCTCGATCATCCGGGCCCCGTCCTCGCGCCACACGGCGAACCGGTCGAGCGACTCCAGCCCGGCGCGCATCACGGGGTGGTGGAGGTCGTAGCCGAGCAGGTGCAGCGCGATCAGCGAGTACACGGCCGGGGGCTGGATGCCGCCCCAGCAGCCGTCGTTCTCCTGCCGTTCGACGATCCAGCGGGCCGCGCTGTTCATCGCGGCCTTGCGCAGCCGCTTCAGCGCCACCTTGTGGTAGCCGTGCAGGAGCCGGTCGATCCTCTGGAAGGCACCCTCCCAACTACCCAATGGATCAAGGGGCTTGGGCGGGTTCGGGCGCCCGGGGTCGGTGTGCAGCTCGTCCAGCGGGAACGGCGCGGGCCGCACGGGACGCTTCGCCGAGACCACCGTCAGCGGGACGATCGTCTGCCTCGCCCAGCAGCCGAAGTCGTAGATGTTCAGCGGCATCCACTTCGGGAACCAGATGATCTCCGGCGGCATCTCTGGCAGGTCGTCCCACTTCCACCAGCCGAACAGCGCCAGCCAGATACGGGTGAAGACCCGGGCTGCGGCGATCCCGCCCCGCTCGCGGATCCACGCGGAGGCCCGCGCCATGTGCGGCGCGCCGGGGTCGTCCCCGGCCAGCCGCAGCGCGACGTACGCCTCGACGGTGGCGGAGAGGTCGGGCGGGCCGCCGTGGAAGGTGGCCCAGGTTCCGTCCGGGCGCTGCTCGCCTCTGATGAACAGGGCGGCCGCATGGGTGGTCTTCTCGTCGCGGATGCCGAGGAACTGACGGAGCAGCAGGTCCTCGGCGTCCATGGTGACGTTGGTCTCCAGGTCGCCCTTCCACCAGCCCTGGGCGTCCTGCCGGGCGAGGAGGAAGTCGGTGGCGCGTCGTACGGCGAGCGCGGCGGCGTCCTGGCCCCCTGCCGCCGGCGGGGTGTCCTGGTCGGTGTCGCTGGCCGAGGGGGCTCGGGGCGGCAGTGCCCCGGTGCTTCCGTCGGTCGTCGCTGTCATGGCTTCCCCTTCGTGCAGTGGACGGATCTCTCTGCGGTGGGTCAGCCGTCGGCCGGTGCGTGTCCGGTGACGGGGCACCGGCCGGCGACTACGCGAGGGCTATTCGACCGATGACGGTCGGCTCCTGGGGGATGGCAATCATCTCTTCCGTACGACGACGAAGTCCGCGAGGGCCGCGAACTCCTCCCGGACCCGCTCGGGCATCCGGATCGAGTCCAGCGCATCGACGGCGATCCGGTGCTGGCGGCGTGCCTCCTCGACGGCCCACTCGCGGCCGCCCGCCTCCTCGATGAGGGCGGCGCGCGCGGCGAACTCCGCCTCGGAGAAGTTCTCGAAGTCGCTGGCCTTGGCGTCGGCGGCGAGGAGTTCGCCCAGCTGCTCGGAGGCCGGGCCGCCGGCCGCGAGCGCGGCCACGACGGGCAGGGACTTCTTGCGCTGGCGCAGATCGCTCCAGGTCTGCTTGCCCGTGGACACCGGGTCGCCCCAGATGCCCAGCAGATCGTCCACGGCCTGGAAGGCGAGGCCGAGGTGGTAGCCGTACCTCTCCAGCGTGTCGGCGGTGTGGTCGTCCGCACCTCCGAGGACCGCGCCGATGGAGCAGGCGCAGGCGAGCAGGGCGCCGGTCTTGTTGCCCTCCATCTCCAGGCACTCCTCGACGGTGACCCGCTCGCGGTGCTCGTAGGAGATGTCCTGGGCCTGTCCGTCGATGAGCGCGCGGGTCGCCGTGGTGACGCGGCGGGTGGCGCGGGCCGCCTCGGCGGTGCCCAGTTCGAGGAGGATCTCGTTGGCCAGGACCATCAGCGCGTCGCCGACGAGGATGGCCTGCGCGGGGCCGTGCACCTTCCACACGGTGTCGCGGTGGCGGCGCTGCTCGTCGCCGTCCATCAGGTCGTCGTGCAGCAGCGAGAAGTTGTGCACCAGCTCCACGGCCACCGCGCCGGGGATGCCGACCTCGGGCGCGGCGCCGGTGACCTCGGCGGACATGACGGCGAGCGCGGGGCGTACGGCCTTGCCGCCGTCGCCGTCCGCCGGGTTGCCGTGGGCGTCGATCCAGCCGAAGTGGTAGGCGGCGACGGTGTCCATGGGGGGCGCCAGCCGGTCGACGGCCGCCCGCAGCACGGGGGTGGCCAGGGTCCGCCCGCGCTCCAGGAGCGCGGTCACGTCCACCGCGGTCCTCGCGGCGGCCGTCACGGCCGGGGGCACAGTGGGCACAGTCTCTCCAGAGGTCGATGTGTTCGCGGTACCGAGAGTGCGGTCGCCGGTCCGGTGTGCTTCGAGCGTCATGCCGCCTCCTCGTGGTCGAGGAGGCGGTTCCGGGGCCGGCCCGGAGCGGCGAGGGCGGCCTCCGCCGCCGCGATGCCGCTGCGAACCGCACTCTCCATGGTCGCGGGCCACCCGGTGGCGGTCCACGCTCCGGCCAGGTACAGGCCGGGTGCCTTGGTGCGGGCGCCGGGCCTGAGCCGTCCGACGCCGGGGGTGGGAGCGAAGGTCGCGGTGCGCTCCCGGGTCACGAAGAAGTCCTTCACAGCGGCGCCTCGCGTGCCGGGCAGCAGCCGTTCCAGCTCGGGCAGATACCGCTCGCGCAGGACGGAGACCGGTGCGTCGATCTCGTTCCGCGCGGCCGACTGCGACAGCGCCAGGTACTGGCCCTCTCGCAGGCCCGAGGCCTCGGTCCGGTCGAAGACCCACTGGACGGGTGAGCCGAGCGCCGCGAAGAACGGCCGGCCGAGCACCTTACGGTCGTAGACCACATGGACGTTGAGGATCGGGGCGGTGCCGATCTCCAGCAGCCGCCCGGGCTCGTCGAGGGCTCCCTCGGGCAGCAGGTCGTACGTCTCGCACTGGGGCACGGCGAGCACGACGGCGTCCGCGTCGAGGGTCTCGCCGGGCACCTCGACCCGCCAGTTCCCGTTCTCCGTACGGGAGACGGAGGTGGCGCGGGCGCGCAGCACGGTGCGCACGCCCGCCGAGTCCAGCGCCTTGCGGGCCTTCCGGTCGTGCAGCTCACCGAGCGGCACCCGGGCCCAGCCGATGTCGGCGGCGCCCGGCTCGGACAGCAGGCCCGTCTTGAACACCATCGCGGCGAGCGCGAGGGAGGCGTCACCGGCCACCGCGTTGAGTGTGGCGACCCCCACGAGGTCCCACAGCGCCTCGACGGCCCGCGCCGACTGCCCGTGCGCGGCGAGCCAGCCGCCGAAGTCCTGTGCGTCCAGGGCCGGATCGGCGAGGTCGAGCGCCTTCAGCGCCAGCGCGGCCCGCCCCACTCCGGCGCGCTCGGTGAGCGAGAGATGGGTGTACGTGGCGAGGCTGCGCCCCAGGTGCAGCGGTACGGGCAGCGCGTCGCGGCGCAGTCTGCCGAGCCGCCTGCCCGGCCGTCCCTCGGCGTCGAGAACGGGCACGTCGAGACGATCCTGCACGGGCGCGAGCGCGGCGGCGTCGACGCGGTCGAGGAACCAGCGGTAGGCGGTGCAACACCGCAGGTACACGTGCTGTCCGTTGTCGACGGTCAGGTCGCCGCGCTGGAAGGAGAAGGCTAGTCCGCCGAGGCGGGGCCGTCCTTCCAGAAGGGTGACCCGCGCGCCGGCGTCGGCGAGCGAGAGCGCGGCGGTGATGCCCGCGAGCCCTCCGCCGATCACCACGGCCGTGCTGCGGGGCCGGTCCTCACGGTCCGTTCCCCTCGGTTGCCGGGACTGCGTGCCATCGGTCATCATGCACCCTCCCCTGCCGGTCCGCCGGGGTGCCGGAGCGGTTCGCGGCGGACCGTCGCAGTCTGGGACGCCCCGCCGGTGCGGAGGGTTGCGTACCACTTTTCGCCGATGGGTTCTCCTTGGACCGGATTGTCCATCAGACGCGCCTCCTGACGGTACGGCGTGACACATGGCGGGCGTCCAGACCCGACAGGCCGCGTACGGCGACGTACGCCTTCTCCCGGCCGGGCAGCGAGACGCGCCCGCGCAGCACCGCCTCCGGCTCGCGCTCGATGCGGTCGAGCAGCCGGCGGTAGATGCCGGCCATGGCGGCGACACAGGCGCCGCTGCGGCGGTCGAGCATCGGCAGCAGCCGGTACCCCTCGGCGAACAGGGCGCGGGCCCGGCGCACCTCGAAGTGCACCAGGCCCGCGAAGTCGGAGTCCGCGGGTGGCAGGGGCCCGGCGAACCCGGCCGAGCAGCCGAACTTCGCGAGGTCGTCGGAGGGCAGATAGGTTCGCCCGCCCTGCGCGTCCTCCCGAACGTCCCTGAGGATGTTGGTCAGTTGGAGGGCGAGGCCGAGGGTGTCGGCGTACTCCGGCGCGCGTTCCGCGCCGCGCGCCCCGGGTTCGGTGCCGAAGACGCCGAGCGAGAGCCTGCCGATGGCCCCCGCGACGCAGCGGCAGTAGACCTTGAGGTCTTCCCAGGTCTCGTAGTGCTCCCCGTGCACGTCCATGAGGACGCCGTCGATGAGTTCGTCGAGGGCGTCGAGAGGGATCGGGAAGGCGGCCGCCGCGTGGGCGAGGGCGACCGCGACGGGGTCCGTGTCGTCCTCGTCGACGGAGCCGCTCCTGACCCGGGTCAGCAGCACCCTGGTCTCCTCCAGCCTGCCCGCCTTGACCTCGATCGCGAGGGCACCGTCACCGATGTCGTCGACGCGCCGGGAGAAGGCGTACAGCGCGGACATCGCGCGGCGCTTGGGCGTCGGCAGCAGCCTGATGCCGTAGGCGAAGTTGCGGGCCTGCTGTCCGGTGACGGCCTCGCAGTAGCTGTAGGCGGCGAGTACCGGCGCGGACACGTGTGGTTCCGACTCCACGGTCCGGATCACCCCTCTCCTCGCAGGGTCGCGCCCACCTCGCGCAGCAGCCGGAGCTTGCCGGGCTTGGGCGGGCCGGGAAGTACGTCGAATGCGGCGGCGGCGATGGCGTGGACCGCCGCCCTTCCTCCCGCCACGAACCCCGCGAGGAGCAGCCTCAGCCTGCCGTGGACGCTGCCCACGAGAGGGGCGCCCTCGTCGAGGAGAAGGCGGGCGCGTTCCGCCTCGTACGCGATCAGGGCGCGCACCGACGCGCCCGCGGTGGGCGCGGCGAGGTCCTTCTCCTGGACGTGGAAGCGCTTCATGTCCGCGGCGGGCAGATAGATCCGGTCACGGCCCAGGTCCTCGGCGACGTCCTGGAGGTGTTCGACGATCTGCAGCGCGGTGCAGATCGCGTCCGAGTGCCGGACCCGCTCGGGGGTGGTCGCGCCGGTGACGGCGAGGACCAGGTGGCCGACGGGGTTGGCGGACAGGGCGCAGTAGGCGAGCAGGTCGTCGTAGGTCTCGTACCGCTTGACCAGCTGGTCCTGGCGGTTGGCGGCGATCAGCGCGAGGAACGGCTCGGGGGTGAGGCGGTGGCGGCGGACGGTGTGCCGCAGCCCGCGCAGCAGGGGGTGGTTCGGGGTGCCGTCGAAGACCTTGCCGAGGTCGGCCTCGAAGGCGTCCAGGAGGAGCAGTCGGTCCTCGGCGTCCTGCGGGGCGAGGCCGAGGAGGCGGGCGTCGGCGCCGCCGGGGGCGAGATCGCCGTCGCCGATGTCGTCGACGAGGCGGGCGAAGCCGTAGACGGCCATGAGGTCGTCGCGCCAGGCCCGGGGCAGGAAGAACGGGGCGACGGGAAAGTTCTCGGCCCCGGCCTTGTCGAGGGTGTCGCGCTCCGGGTTCCCGGTGCGCGCCGTCCCGGTTTCGGTCACCGCTCGTCACCCGGCGCGGGAACGGCAGAAGCGTGGTTGCGCTGGGGAGTCTCCGTAGCCATGGCCGTCACATCTCCCGTTCTACACTGCCGACCCAATACGCACTATTTCGGACACGCCGCCCAGTGGGCGGCGTCTGCGGCGGATGCCGGGTGTCGCGCATTATGGACCCACTTGCCGCGATTCGGCACCGGTACAGCTTACGTTGTACAACGCACCATGCTTCGTGGGGGTGTCCTGCACATCACAAGAACGCACCGATTGCCCCCAAGATTCCTATGGGCGGCCGGAGTTGACGCTTCCTTGCCAAAGTTGGCGTTTCCTTTGCGGATGCCGCCCCCAGGCTGCCGGACGAGCGCCCGCCCCGGTCTCCCTTGCAGACGCCGGGCCCCGCCGGAGCAGTTCCGGCGGGGCCCGGGTCGTGCGGGACTACTTGCCCGTGAACTTCTCGTACTCCTTGAGCACCTCGTCGGTCGGGCCGTCCATGCGCAGTTCGCCGCGCTCCAGCCACAGGACGCGGTCGCAGGTGTCGCGGATGGACTTGTTGTTGTGGCTGACCAGGAAGACCGTGCCGGCCTCCTTGCGCAGCTCGCGGATGCGGGCCTCGGAGCGCTTCTGGAAAGCACGGTCACCGGTGGCGAGGGCCTCGTCGATCATCAGCACGTCGTGGTCCTTCGCGGCCGCGATGGAGAAGCGCAGGCGGGCCGCCATGCCGGAGGAGTACGTGCGCATCGGCAGGGTGATGAAGTCGCCCTTCTCGTTGATGCCGGAGAAGTCGACGATCCCCTGGTAGCGCTCCTTGATCTGGTCGCGGGACATGCCCATCGCCAGGCCGCCCAATATGACGTTGCGTTCGCCCGTGAGGTCGTTCATCAGGGCGGCGTTCACGCCGAGCAGCGAGGGCTGGCCGTCGGTGTAGACCTTGCCCTTCTCCGCGGGGAGCAGACCCGCGATCGCGCGCAGCAGGGTGGACTTGCCGGAGCCGTTGGAGCCGATCAGGCCGATCGCCTCGCCCCGGTAGGCGACGAAGGAGACGCCCTTCACCGCGTGCACCTTGCGCACGCCGCGCTCCTCGCCGCGCTTGAGGATGCGGCTGAGGGCGGCGGTCGCGCTGCCCTTGCCGGTCCTGGCGCCGTTGACGCGGTAGACGATGTGCAGTTCGTCCGCGATGACGGTGGGGATGAGTGACTCAGCCACGGCCGTACCTCTCCTCCGCCTTCCAGAAGTACACGAAGCCGCCGAGCGCGATCAGCACGGCCCAGCCGAGTGCGACCGCCCACACGTGCGGGGGCAGGTTCTCGCGGCCGTAGCCGTCGATCAGCGCGAAGCGCATCAGGTCCATGTAGATCGCCGCCGGGTTCCACTGGAGGACGTCCGCGATCCACTTGGGGTGGTCCTCCAGCATCACCGGGATGGAGAACATGACGCCGGAGGCGTACATCCAGGTCCGCATCACGAACGGCATCAGCTGCGCGAGGTCCGGGGTCTTGGCGCCCATCCGGGCCATGATCAGCGCGAGCCCGGTGTTGAAGAGGAACTGCAGCACCAGCACGGGCAGGATCAGCAGCCAGGACAGGCGCGGGTAACTGCCGAAGCCGACCGCGACGCAGAACAGCACGATCATCGAGAACATCAACTGCTGGAGCTGCTGGAGCGCGAAGGAAATGGGCAGCGAGGCCCGCGGGAAGTGCAGGGCGCGCACCAGGCCCAGGTTTCCGGAGATCGCGCGGACGCCGGCCATCACCGAGCTCTGGGTGAAGGTGAAGACGAACACACCCGTGACCAGGAACGGGATGTACACCTCGCGGGGCATGCCGCGATCGGCACCCAGGATGAGGCCGAAGATCAGGAAGTACACCAGCGCGTTGAGCAGCGGGGTGGCCACCTGCCACAGCTGGCCGAGCTTGGCCTGGCTGTACTGCGCGGTGAGCTTCGCCTGGGAGAAGGCGAGGATGAAGTGGCGCCGCCCCCACATCTGGCGGACGTACTCCACGAGTCCGGGCCGGGCGCCGCTCACGGCGAGCCCGTACTTGGCGGCCAGTTCCGTCGCGGAGAGCCCGTCGTCGGGCGACGGACGGTCGCTCACCACAACCCTGCCGTCATGCGTTGTCTCACTCACAAATGGAAACTTTCGTCCTCAAAGTGCGCAGCCTGGTCGGGCCGAGGCGGAAACCTGGACCGGGTACGGCCGCATGCTCTCAGATTTCGAGCTTGTCAGATGACGGGAGGTCGTCCCAGCCGGGTCAGCCGCCACACCGTACGCCACTTCATGGGCCGACGGGGACCACAGGGGCTCGTCCAGCCCTCCTTGAAGCCGCCGAACCAGGCCTTCAGTGCAGGCCCGGAGGGCTTGCGGAGCAGGGTCAGCAGCAACCAGACGCCCAGATAGACCGGGACGAGCGGCGCGGGGAGGTTACGGCGCGCGAGCCAGACGCGGTTGCGCGCGACCATGCGGTGGTAGACCGCGTGCCGGGAGGGCACGGTCGTGGGGTGGTACAGCACCATGTCGGACCGGTAGTCGATCATCCAGCCCGCGTCGAGGGCCCGCCATGCCAGGTCGGTTTCCTCGTGCGCGTAGAAGAATTCGTCCGGGAGGCCGCCGACTTCGGCGAAGACCTGGGTGCGTACGGCGTTGGCGCCGCCGAGGAAGGTGGTGACCCGAGAGGAGCGCATCGGGTCGGCGGCCCGCAGCCGGGGGACATGGCGCCGCTGGGTCTCGCCGGTGTCGGGGTCGGCGATACGGAAGCTGACGATGCCGAGCCTCGGGTCGTCCTCGAAGGCCCTGCGGCAGAGTTCGGCGGTGTCGTGGTGCGCGAGCAGACCGTCGTCGTCGAGGAAGAGCAGCACGTCGACGTCCCGGCCGCTGGGGCCGAACGCCTCTATGCCTGTGTTGCGGCCGCCGGGGATGCCGAGGTTCTCCGGCAGCTCGACCGTCCGGACGCCCTCGGGGACGTCCGGGACGGGCGAGCCGTTGCCGACGACGACCGCCTCGACCCGGTCGCCCTCCTGCTTGGCGACCGAGTCGAGGAGGGCGCGGAGTTCGTCGGGGCGGTTGCCCATGGTGATGATCACCGCGCCGACCTTCATGCCGCCGCTCACTTCAGCCTGCTGGAGACGAGGATCGACACCAGGTGCAGCAGGGTCTGGAGCAGGGCGATGCCGGCCAGGACGGCGACGCCCACCCGGGAGAAGAAGAGGTCGCCCCGGATCTGGTCCACGACCGCGAGGGCCAGGATCAGCAGGGACGCCTCGACGCCGAGGATCAGCCGGTGGAACTTCAGGGCGGCGGCGGCCCTGCGGGCCAGCGCCATGCCGGAGGAGCGCGGCTCGGCGGCCGACTCCTGGACCGGCGGCTTGCCGGTCTGATGCCGGGCGACGCCCACGAGGTCCGTCTCGGCCTTGATCAGGATGGCGCCGAGCGCGGCGAGGGTGCCGAGGAAGGCCCACAGCCAGTCGATCCGGCCGGTGCCCCACAGGTCGGCCGCGCGCAGCCCGAAGCCGACGAGGACGGCCGCGTCGCACAGGTAGGCGCCGACCCGGTCGACGTAGACGCCGGTCATCGAGTACTGCTTGCGCCAGCGGGCGATCTCGCCGTCGACGCAGTCGAACAGCAGGTACAGCTGGACCATCAGCACACCGAGGACAGCGCCCGGGATGCCCGGCACCAGCAGGGCCGGGGCGGCGAGGACGCCGAAGACGGTCATCAGGTAGGTCAGCTGGTTGGGCGTGACCCGGGTGTTCACCAGGTGCCGGTCTATCCGCAGCGAGATCTCGCGCATGTAGAGCCGGCCGGCCCAGTGCTCACCGCTGCGCCGGTCCTTCACACCCGGGGGGTGAACGACCGGGCGCAGCTCAGCTACTGATGGCTTTGGCATAGTCGGCGTAGGCGTCCTTGATCTGTTCGGTGCTCAGTTCGAGGTGTTCCAGGATGGTGTAGCGGCCCGGCCGGGTCTGCGGGGCGAACTCCACGACCTGGACGAACTCGTCGACCGTGAAGCCGATCTCCTCCGGGAGGACGGGCAGGCCGTGGCGGTGGAGCACCTCGGCCATGAACGCCGACTCCTCCTTCGCCCCGCGCAGGTGCATCGCGAAGGCCGCGCCCAGGCCGCACTGCTCGCCGTGACTGGCGGCGCGCTTGGGGAAGAGCAGGTCGAAGGCGTGGTTGATCTCGTGGCAGGCACCCGAGGCGGGACGCGAGTCGCCCGCGACCGACATCGAGATACCAGTGAGGACCAAGCCCTCGGCGAGCACCTGGAGGAAGGCGTCGTCGCCGACGCCTCCGGGGTGTCGCAGCACGGCCTCGCCGGCCTGGCGTGCCATGGCGGCAGCGAGACCGTCGATGTCCTCGCCCTTCTCGCGGGCGGCGAGCTCCCAGTCGGCGACCGCGGAGATGTTGGACAGAGCGTCGCCGATGCCGGAGCGCACGAAGCGGACGGGGGCCTCGCGGATGACGTCGAGGTCGATGACGACCGCGATCGGGTTCGGCACACCGTAGGAGCCGCGGCCCGCGTCGTTGTCGAGGGTCGCCACGGGCGAGCACAGGCCGTCGTGCGACAGGTTCGTCGCGACGGCGACCAGGGGCAGCCCGACCCGTGCGGCGGCGAACTTGGCGCAGTCGATGATCTTGCCGCCGCCGAGGCCCACGACCGCGTCGTAGTGCCCGCGCTTCATGGCGTCGGCCAGCTTGATCGCGTCGTCCAGGGTGCCGCCGCCGACCTCGAACCAGTCGGCCTTGGGCAGCGCCGGGAGGACCCGCTCGCGCAGCTTGGCGCCGGAGCCGCCGCTGATCGCGACGGCCAGCCGGCCGGACGACGAGATCCGCTGGTCCGCGAGGACCGTCGCCAGATCGTCGAGCGCGCCCGCGCGGATGTCGACGACGATCGGCGAGGGGATGAGCCTCGTCAGTACTGGCACGCGATCTCACGTCCCTTGGCGAGGTCGTCGTGGTTGTCGATCTCGACCCACTTGACGTCACCGATGGGCGCGACGTCGATACGGAAGCCGCGGTTCACGAGCTCCTGGTAGCCGTGCTCGTAGAACTGCTGCGGGTCCGTCTCGAAGACCGTCTTCAGGGCGTCGGCCAGCTCGTCGGCGGCCTCGCCCTCGATGAGGGTGACGCCGATGTACTCACCGGTCGCCTCGGCCGGGTCCATCAGCTTGGTGATCTTGGTCATGCCGCCCTCGGGGCCGACGACGACCTTCATCTCCTCGTCGGCGAGGGACTTCACCGTGTCGAGGGCGAGGATGATCTTCTTGCCGTCGCCGCGGGCGGCGAGCAGGGTCTTCTCGACGGAGACCGGGTGCACGGTGTCGCCGTTGGCGAGGATCACCGAGTGCTTGATGGCGTCACGGCCGCACCACAGGGAGTAGGCGTTGTTCCACTCCTCGGCCTTGTCGTTGTCGATCAGAGTGATCTTGAGCCCGTACTTGGCCTCCAGCGCCTCGCGGCGCTCGTAGACGGCCTCCTTGCGGTACCCGACGATGATCGCGACCTCGGTCAGGCCGATCTCGGCGAAGTTGCCGAGGGTGAGGTCGAGCACGGTCAGGCTGTCCTCGGCGCCCTCGGGGCCGACCGGCACCAGAGCCTTGGGAAGGGTGTCGGTGTAGGGGCGAAGACGCCGTCCGGCGCCGGCCGCCAGCACGAGGCCGATCATGCGGGTTCTCCTTCATCGTGTACGGCGGGTGCGCCTGTCTTGTGGGCGGTCACCCAGAAGCGGATGCTCTCGAAGAGCACCAGCAGTGCCACGGCCACAGCGAGGGCCGTGAGCGCGACTGTGAAATCTGTGGGCGCGAGCAGCGCGGCCAGGACGGTGACCAGCAGGGTCCTGCCTTCGTGACCGCCGATCGCCCGCACCAGCCACCGCGGCGGCGCGCCGGCGTCGCCGCGGATGCGGTACACCGTGTCGTAGTGATGGTAGGCGACGGCCGCCACCAGCCCGAAAGCCGCGGGAAGGGCTCCGTTCACCTCGTCCTTGGCCGCCAGCAGCAGGACGACGCCGTATTCGGCGGCCCGGAAGAGCGGCGGGATCAGCCAGTCGAGGGGGCCCTTGAGGGAGCGCTCGACGGCTTCCGCCGACAGCCCGACGTACAGGGCGGCCATGGCGACGACCTGCCAGGAAGCGCCCCAGACCCAGGCGGCGGTCACCACGGCCACGGCTCCGAATGCCGCGCTGAGCAGTGCCGTCCCCCGCGGCGGGCCCGGCAGGAGCCGCGCCAGCCCTTCGGCGAGCGGGCCGGTGTCCGCGAGGTCCGCGAGCGCCCTGGCCGCGCGGTCCGTCCGCTGGGCCTTGCGCGTCAGCGAGCGCAGGACGCGGCCCGCCGTGGTGTAGGTCGCGGCGAAGGCGCAGCCGATGAGCAGCGCGTAGAAGGTGATACGGGGTGTGGTGAGGGCCGTGAGGACGGCGATCATGGCCCAGCGCTCGCCGATCGGCAGGACGATCATGCGGCGGATCCAGACGGTCCAGCCGACGCTGTCGAGCTTGCCGGAGAGGGCGGCGGTGGGGCTGGTGTTGGCGGTGGCGTCGTGATTCGCCTCGTTGAAGGAGAAGTCGACGACATGGCGGCAGGTCTGTAGGACCATCGCGCCGAGCGCGAGGGCCCACACGTCGTCCCCGCCCCGGGCGGCGCCGAGGGCGAGGCCCGCGTAGTAGGCGTACTCCTTGGCGCGGTCGAAGGTGGCGTCGAGCCAGGCGCCGAGCGTCGAGTACTGCAGCGAGTAGCGGGCCAGCTGGCCGTCGGTGCAGTCGAGGACGAAGGAGAAGAGCAGCAGGAGGCCGGCCGCGACGAAGCCGCCGCGGGTGCCGGTGGCCGCGCAGCCCGCCGCGATCAGGGCGGTGATCAGCGAGGCCGTGGTGACCTGGTTCGGGGTCAGGCCCCGGCGGGCGCACCAGCGGGCGATGTAACGGGAGTACGGGCTGATGCAGTAGGTGGTGAAGAAGCCGTCACGGGACTTAACCGCCGTGCGCAGCCGTACGGCCTCGTCGTCGACGTCGGCGACCGCCCGGCGGGCCTCGTCGCGGGCCTGCAGGTCGGCTGGGACGGCGGCGACCAGGGTGCCGAGTTCGGGCCGGTAGAGGCCGACACCCTCGGCGTCGAGGGCGGTGACGATGCGGTCGGCGACGCCGACGCTGTCGACGGCGACGGCCGCGGTGCCGCCCTCGGCCGAGTTCTCGCGGGCCAGCGCCCGGGTCAGCGCCTGCCGGGCGGCGGGCCGCACGGTCACGGCGCCCGGGAGGGCGGCGGCGTCGAAGCGGGGGTCGGTCAGTCCCAGGCGCAGCGCGTGCACATGGCCGACGAAGCGGGCGTCGACGATCGCGACCCGCTGGTCCGCGGGCACCGTCGCCAGGAGCGTCTCGGCGTCACCGGCGTCGGAGGCGGTCCGCACGTCGAAGCCGAGCGACCGCAGATCGCCCTCCAGCGACGACCCGGGGACCGGCTGACCGGTGAGGATGGCGGTCGACAGACGAACTCACTCCCTGGGTGCCGACGCGACCGCGCCGGACATGTACGTGGTGGGGGCGCCCCGGCCCGCTGCGACCCGGCGGCGTGTCGGCAGAGGTTATCGGATGAAGAGAAGCGGGCGTTCACCGCCCGTTCACGGCCGGATCAGTTCGGCCTGCTCAAGCCGTCGGCCCTCCGCCGCCGATCATCATCGTGGATGTGGGGGTTGCGCCACAAACTCCGGTGCGGATATCGGTTGATAGGGGACGAAGGGATGGGTGCGCTCCTCGACGAGCGGCGGCGTTCCGCGCCCCTCCGGGGGCGCGGGGAACCGCGCGACCAGCCACGACGAACGCCGCACTCGCCAATCCCCCACACCCCCTACGGCGAACCGGCACAACGCACCCCCCGCATAAGGTGAGCGCATGACATGGCTGATCACAGGCGGGGCGGGCTACATCGGCGCACACGTGGCGAGGGTCATGAGCGGGGCCGGCGAGCAGGTCGTCGCACTGGATGACCTCTCCGCGGGGGTCCGGGGCCGCCTCCCCGAGGACATCCCGTTGATCCACGGCTCCGCCCTCGACGGCGACCTCCTCAAGCGCGCCCTCACCGAGCATGCCGTGACCGGTGTGGTCCACCTCGCGGCCCGCAAGCAGGTGGGCGAGTCCGTCGCCCAGCCCACCCGCTACTACCAGGAGAACGTCGGCGGACTCGCCACGCTCCTGGAGGCGGTGGCCGCCGCCGGCGTCGAGCGCTTTCTCTTCTCCTCCTCCGCCGCCGTCTACGGCAACCCGGACACGGACCTCATCACGGAGGACACCCCGTGCGCCCCGATGAGCCCGTACGGCGAGACCAAGCTGGCCGGGGAATGGCTGGTCCGGGCGGCGGGGAAGGCACACGGCATCGCGACCGTGTGTCTGCGCTACTTCAACGTGGCCGGCGCCGCCCAACCCGCCCTGGCCGACACCGGCATCTTCAACGTCGTCCCGATGGTCTTCGACCGCCTCACCCGTGACGAGGCCCCGAGGATCTTCGGCGATGACTACCCCACCCCGGACGGCACCTGTGTCCGGGACTACATCCATGTCGCCGATCTCGCCGACGCGCACCTCGCGGCGGCCCGCCGTCTCACCGCCGGGGACGTCTCGGGCGACCTGACCGTGAACATCGGCCGGGGCGAGGGCGTTTCGGTCCGCGAACTCGTCGACCTCATCGGCGAGGTGACCGGGGACCGCCGTTCCGCACTCGTCGAACCCCGCCGCCCCGGTGACGCGCCGCGCGCGGTCGCCTCGGCCGAGCGGGCCCGGCGCGAACTCGGCTGGACGGCCCGGCGCGAGGTGCGCGAGATGGTCGAGTCGGCCTGGGCGGGCTGGCGGCTGCACCACGGTCTCTGACCCTCCCCGGTCCCCGCCCCGATCATGGCAACGCTCTGACCTGCGGGTCGTTTCCGCAGGTCAGAGGATATGACAACGGTGTTCAGTGCCGCGTTGCCGGATACCCCCCACCCGTAGTTGACTGTGCTCCGGAGCCGAACACACGGACGCAACACGGACGCTTGAGAGAGGCGGATCCATGGGGGCCGGTCACGACCACGGGCACGCGCATCACGCGCCGACCAGCGGTACGGCGGCAGCCGCGTACCGCGGGCGGCTGCGGATCGCGCTGGCGATCACGCTCACCGTCATGGTGGTCGAGATCGTCGGCGGCGTGCTCGCCGATTCGCTGGCGCTCATCGCCGACGCGGCGCACATGGCGACGGACGCGGTGGGACTCGGCATGGCGCTCCTCGCGATCCACTTCGCCAACCGCCCGCCGAGCGGCAACCGCACCTTCGGCTACGCCCGCGCCGAGATACTCGCGGCACTCGCCAACTGCCTGCTGCTGCTCGGCGTCGGCGGCTATGTGCTGTTCGAGGCGATCCAGCGGTTCATCACACCGGTCGGGACGCAGGGCGGACTGACCGTCGTCTTCGGCGCGATCGGTCTGGTCGCGAACATGATCTCGCTGACCCTGTTGATGCGAGGCCAGAAGGAGAGCCTGAACGTCCGGGGCGCCTTCCTGGAGGTGGCCGCGGACGCGCTCGGTTCCCTGGCGGTGATCGTCTCCGCGGCGGTCATCCTGCTCACCGGCTGGCAGGCCGCCGACCCGATCGCCTCGCTCGTCATCGGTGTGATGATCGTCCCGCGTACGGTGAAGCTGCTGCGCGAGACCCTAGACGTCCTGCTGGAGGCGGCGCCGAAGAACGTCGACATGGCCGAGGTACGGGCCCACATACTGGCCCTGCCCGGTGTGGAGGACGTCCACGATCTGCACGCCTGGACCATCACCTCCGGCATGCCGGTGCTCTCCGCCCATGTGGTGGTGAGCTCCGACACGCTGGACTCCATCGGCCACGAGAAGATGCTGCACGACCTCCAGGGCTGCATCGGCGACCACTTCGACGTCGAGCACTGCACCTTCCAGCTGGAGCCGAGCGGCCACGCGGAACACGAGGCGAAGCTGTGTCACTGACCACCGACTGGACCACGCGACCGGAGACGTCCGCCGACCGCGAGGGGGCGTACGGCGTCAACGCCGCCGCCTTCGAGACCGACGCGGAGGCCCGGCTGGTCGACGCGCTGCGCGAGGACCCCGGCGCCTGGCTGCCGGACCTGTCGTACGTCGCCGAGGCCCCGGACGGCACGCTCGCGGCGTACGCGCTGATCACCCGCTGCCATGTCGACGAGGTGCCCGCGCTGGCGCTGGCCCCCGTCGCGGTCCTGCCGGACCACCAGCGGCAGGGGGCGGGCGCGGCCGTCGTACGCGCGGTGCTGGAGGCGGCACGCGCGCGCGGGGAGCGGCTCGTCCTCGTCCTGGGGCATCCCGGGTACTACCCGCGCTTCGGCTTCGTCCGTGCGTCCGAGTACGGCATCCGGCCCGGATTCGAAGTGCCGGACGAGGCGATGATGGCGCTGGTCCTCGACGGTTCCGCCCCGGTCGCGTCCGGCACCATCAGGTATCCGGCGGCTTTCGGGGTCTGATCCACGGGCCAGGTGTCTTCGGCGGGGGTGTGCGGGTAGGACATGCGGGTCGACCGCGAAGTGCCGGAAGCACCGGTTCGTTGCGGCAGACTTGAGGCTCGAAGAACGAGGCGAAGGATGGGCATGCCGATCACACCTGCCACCGCGATGCACAGTCCCGAGAGCGGCACCACGGAAGCGATCCTGCTGGAGCTGGTCGACGAGGACGGCACCACGATCGGCACCGCGGAGAAGCTGGCCGCTCACCAACCGCCCGGTCAGCTGCACCGGGCGTTCTCCGTCTTCCTCTTCGACGAGCGCGGTCGGCTGCTGCTGCAGCAGCGGGCCCTCGGCAAGTACCACTCCCCCGGCGTCTGGTCGAACACCTGCTGCGGCCACCCGTACCCGGGCGAGTCCCCCTTCGCGGCGGCCGCCCGGCGGACCCACGAGGAGCTGGGGGTCTCCCCGGCGCTGCTCGGCGAGGCGGGCACGGTCCGCTACAACCACCCGGACCCGGACTCGGGCCTGGTGGAGCAGGAGTTCAACCATCTGTTCGTCGGGCTGCTCCAGGCGCCGCTCCGGCCGGACCCGGAGGAGGTCGGGGACACCGCGTTCGTCACCCCGGCCGAGCTCGCGGAGCGGCATGCCAAGGACCCCTTCTCGGCCTGGTTCATGACGGTCCTGGACGCGGCGCGGCCGGCGGTCAGGGAGCTGACGGGGCCCGCCGCGGGCTGGTGAGCGCGGGCTCCGGCCCGGGGTCTCGGGCCCTCACCCCTGGATCAGATGTGCGGGTTCGAGCGGCAGGGCGACCCAGACCACCTTGCCGCCGCTCGCGGTGTGCTCCACGTCGCAGACGCCGCCCGCCTCCAGGGTGATCTCCCGCACCAGGAGCAGACCACGGCCGCCGAGCCGGCCGTGGTCGGTCTCCAGGGCGGTCGGGCGGTAGGGGTGGTTGTCCTCCACCGAGACCCGCACCCACTGGGCTCCGACGGCGACCTCGACGGCGAGCGTGGGCGACAGGAGCGCCGCGTGTTTCACGGCGTTCGTCACCAGCTCGGAGACGATCAGCAGGAGTCCCTGGACGAGATCGCCCGAGATCGGCACGCCTTGGCGGGCGAGCAGTTCCCGGACGGCGCGCCGCGCCTGCGGCACCGAGGCGTCGACGGCGGCAGCGGTGAACCGCCAGACCCCTTCGTAAGGCAGTGGCTCCGGCAGCCTCGGGTCGTCGGGTCGGTGCCCGTCGCCGTCAGGGCGTGGGTCGCTCCCGCGCCCTTGGTCGTCCATGGTCCGGTCGCCACCCTTGCGCTCGATTGTCACCACATGTCGAGTGTTGGTAACTCGACGCCGCACACAACGAACTGAACAGAAGTCAGCATGTATCGGCGACTTTCGGGTCACTTGTGAATGAGTCGGTCGGTCGCATGACAACAGTTTTTCGAGCTGCGTCGCTCTTGGAACTATTCGGGTTGTACGGGTTCGACGCCGGTCGCGAAGCCGGTCTCGACGCCGGTGGTTAGCATCCGGGGCATGGAGCCTCAGCTGCTGGACACCGTCGCCGACGGGATCGCGACCGTCGTCATCCATCACCCCGCCAAGCGCAACGCCATGACGGCCGGGATGTGGCGGGCGCTGCCGCCGCTGCTCGACCGGCTGGCCGCCGACCCGGCGGTCCGGGCACTGGTGCTCACCGGGGAGGGCGGGACGTTCTGCGCGGGGGCTGACATCTCCACGCTGCGGGGGTCCCCGGACGAGGCCCAGAGGCTGGCGGTTCTCGCCGAGGAGGCCCTCGCCGCCTTCCCCAAGCCGACCCTCGCGGCGATCCGGGGGCACTGCGTGGGTGGCGGGGCCCAGTTGGCGGCGGCCTGCGATCTGCGGTTCGCGCGGGAGGGAGCGCTGTTCGGGATCACCCCGGCGAAGCTGGGCCTCGTCTATCCCGCCTCCTCCACCCGGCGGCTGGTGTCGCTGGTCGGGCCGAGCACGGCCAAGTACCTGCTGTTCTCCGGCGAGTTGATCGACGCGGAGCGGGCGCTGCGCACGGGCTTGGTGGACGAGGTGCTGCGTGAGGGCGAACTCGCCGACCGGGTGGAGGAGTTCACCCGGGTCCTGGTCTCGCGCTCGCGGCTGACGCAGGCGGCGGCCAAGGAGTTCGCGAACGGCCGCACCGACCGCGACGCCCACTGGGCCGAACAGGCACGCGGCAGCGGCGACACCGCGGAGGGCGTCGCCGCGTTCCTGGAGCGCAGACCGCCCCGCTTCACCTGGCCGGTGTGAGAGCCGCCGCGACGGCGGTCACATCAGGGCGAAGCGGCTGTTGGTCCGGAACTCCTCCACGAGGTGGGCCGGCGCCTTGTGCGGGGCACCGGCGTCGTAGGGCGGCTGCGGGTCGTACTCGATCATCAGCTGGACGGCCTGGGCGTGCTCGTCGCCCGCGATCCGGCCGACCAGGGTCAGGCCCATGTCGATGCCGGAGGACACCCCGGCCGCGGTGACGTACTTGCCGTCGATGACGACCCGCTCCCCCGTCGGCTCGGCGCCGTACTGCTTCAGGAAGTCCAGCGCCAGCCAGTGCGAGGTGGCCCGGCGGCCTTCGAGGAGCCCGGCGCCGGCCAGGAGCAGGGAACCGGTGCACACGGAGGTCGTCCAGGTGCTCGTACGGTCGGCCGTGCGCAGCCAGTCGAAGAGGGTCTCGTTCTCCATCTGCGCGAACTGGCCGGGGCCGCCCGGCACCACGACGACGTCCGGACTCGGGACCTCGGCGAGCGGCCTGTCGGCAGTGAGCGCGAGGGCGCCGGTGTCGGAGCGCACGGGGCCCGTCTCCTCGGCGACGAAGACGAGTTCGGCGTCGGGCAGACGGCCGAGGGTCTCGTAGGGCCCTACGGCGTCGAGGGCGGTGAAGCGGTCGAAGAGGACGATGGCGATCTGCATCGGGATTCCTTTCAGCGAGTGGGATCGGCGGCCGGGCGGAAGCGGCGGCGGTACTCCGCCGGGGAGGTGGCGAGGGCCTTCACGAAGGCGCGGCGCATGGCCTCGGCGGTGCCGTAGCCACAGGTGCGGGAGATCTCCTCCACTCCGTCGGAGGTGTCCTCCAGGAGGCGGCGGGCGTGTTCGAGGCGGACGCGGTCGACGTACCTGCCCGGGGTCGTCCCCGTCTCGGTCCGGAAGGCGCGGGCGAAGTGGCGGGGCGAGAGCCGGGCACGGGCGGCCAGGTGCTCGACGCTCAGGTCGTCGCCGGGGTGCTCGGTGATCCACTGCTGGACCTCGCGGAGCGGTTCCCGCTGCGCGGTCTGGGCGGCGAGCTGGGCACTGAACTGGGCCTGGTTGCCCGGGCGGCGCAGGAAGACCACGAGATGGCGGGCGATGGTGAGAGCGGCCTCGCGGCCGATGTCCTCCTCGACGAGCGCCAGGGCGAGGTCGATGCCGGAGGTGACACCGGCGGAGGTGGCGATGTGCCCGTCGCGGACGTAGATGGGGTCGGGGTCGACCTCGACCGCCGGGTGGTGGCGGGCGAGGGTGTCGCAGTACGCCCAGTGGGTGGTCGCCCGGCGGCCGTCCAGGAAGCCGGCCTCGGCGAGGAGGATGGCGCCGGTGCAGACCGAGACCAGGCGCTCCGCGCGCGGACCGTGCTCGCGCAGCCAGTCCACGATCTCGGGAGCCGGGCTCCGTGTGCCCTGGCCGCCCGGGACGAGCAGGGTGTGCGGGGCGGCGGGGGCGGCGGCGAGGCTGTGGTCCGGGACGAGGGTGAGGCCGCTGGAGGTGCGCACGGGCGCGCCGTCCAGGGAGGCCGTGCTGATGCGGTAGGTCCCCGGTGTGTGCTGTTCCGCGCCGGCGAAGACCTCCAGCGGGCCGGTGACGTCGAGGCTCTGCACGCCGTCGAAGAGGACGACCAGGACTGTGCGCATGCCTTCGATTCTTCGGCGGCCGGACCATGACCGCAATGACGAGTACCCCACCTTTCCTGCCATCGGGGGGTGGACGGGCGGGACCGCCCCGCACTCACGTACCAACCGGTCGGTAACCTGCCGTCATGACCTCTTCCCTGCCGGAGCGCGCCGGGCGGCGCTGCCACAGCCTCCTCAATCCGTTCCACTCCGCGCACTACTTCTCGCCGGACCTCGGGCGGCAACTGGCCGCCGTGGGGGTCGAGGACCCGCGGGCGGCGTACTTCGCCGTCCGGGCCGCCGCCCTCGGGCGCGTCGGAGCGGGCGTCGTGACGGCGACGTTCTTCAACTTCCGTCACGAACTGGTGGCGGAGCATGTGCCCGCCGTGTGGGAAACGGCGTCGCCGTCCACGGTGCTGGCGGCCCGTGAGCGCGCTGTCGACGCCACGCTGCGACGGCTGCTCGGCGAGGAACTGCTCGCCTCCGCGGAGGTCGCCGAGGCGGCGGAGCTGGCGCTGCGCGCCACCGAGGCGTGTGTGCGGACCGCACGCCCCCTGTACGCCGCGCACGCCGACCTGCCCGTACCCGAGCGCCCTCATCTCGCGCTCTGGCACGCGACCACCCTGCTGCGCGAGCACCGGGGCGACGGACATCTCGCGGTGCTCCTCGACGCCGGTCTCGACCCGGTCGAGGCACTGGCCAGCCACTCCGCGACCGGGAAGGGCATGTCCCCGAAGTGGGCGGTCGCCACCCGCGGCTGGACGCGGGTCGACTGGGACGCCGCGAACGCCCGGCTGCGCGAGCGCGGGCTGCTCGACGCCGACGGCGGACTGACGGAGGCGGGCGTGGCGCTCCGCAGGGACATCGAGGACGCGACCGACCGCCTCGACCTGGCCCCCTACGAGCATCTGGGCGCGGCCGGGGTGGAGCGGCTGACCGAGCTGATGACCGGGCTGGTGACGACGATGCTCGGCGCGGGGGCGTTCCCGGCGGGGATGATCGGCAAGGGCTGAGCGCGCGACGCGCAGGCATGAACGACACCGGACGCGGTACTCGATCGTTCCTGGCCCAGTCAGCCGGGAGACGAAAGGGGAAGTACGTGTTCCGTGCGATCGCAGACGTGTTGCGGCAGATCGGTGGGGCCATCGCGACGGTGGTCACGCTGCCGTTCCGGGCCGTGGCCCGGCTCTTCGGGGGCACGTCGAGCTCGACGCGCCGCACCGGGCGGGCCCGCCGGGCCTGAGGACGGCCAGGCCGTACAGACCTGGGAGCCGGACGCGGGATCGCGTCCGGCTCCTCCGCTGTCCGGGACCCGCGCGTTTGCCGCCCTGAGCCCCCGCTGTCCGTGCCACCTGCCACAATTGCCGCGCAACCTCAGTGGAGAAGGCGGTACGGGAACGTGACGACACCCGGGTCCATCGAAGTACGGTCCATCGAAGGCAGGATCGCCGAGGAGCTCGGCGTACGGGAGCGGCAGGTCAAGGCCGCGGTGGAACTGCTCGACGGCGGTTCGACCGTGCCCTTCGTCGCCCGCTACCGCAAGGAAGCGACCGAGATGCTCGACGACGCGCAGCTGCGCACGATCGAGGAGCGGCTGCGCTATCTGCGGGAGCTGGAGGAGCGGCGGAGCGCGATCCTCGACTCGGTGCGCGAGCAGGGCAAGTTGACGCCCGAGGTCGAGGCGCAGATCCGCGCCGCCGAGACCAAGGCCCGTCTGGAGGACATCTACCTCCCCTTCAAACCGAAGCGGCGCACCAAGGCGCAGATCGCCCGCGAGGCCGGTCTCGAACCGCTGGCCGAGGGCCTGCTCGGGGACCCGACCGTCGAGCCGCTGGCCGCCGCCGCGGCGTTCGTGGACGCCGAGAAGGGTGTGTCCGACCCGCAGGCCGCCCTGGACGGCGCGCGGGCGATCCTCACCGAGCGGTTCTCCGAGGACGCCGACCTGATCGGCGAGCTGCGCGAGCGCATGTGGGTACGGGGCCGGCTCGCCGCCAAGGTCAAGGACGGCAAGGAGGACGCGGGCGCCAAGTTCGCCGACTACTTCGACTTCTCGGAGCCGTTCACCGAGCTGCCCTCCCACCGCATCCTGGCGATGCTGCGCGGCGAGAAGGAGGACGTCCTCGATCTCGTCCTGGAGCCGGAGGAGCCCTCCGAGCAGCCCGGCCCCTCCTCCTACGAGGGGATCGTCGCGCATCGTTTCCAGATCGCCGACCGGGGCCGGCCCGCCGACAAGTGGCTCACGGACACGGTCCGCTGGGCCTGGCGGACCCGCATCCTCGTCCACCTCGGCATCGACCTCAGGCTGCGGCTGCGGACGGCCGCCGAGGACGAGGCGGTGAACGTGTTCGCGGCGAACCTGCGCGACCTGCTCCTCGCCGCCCCGGCCGGGACGCGCGCGACGCTGGGCCTGGACCCGGGCTTCCGTACGGGTGTGAAGGTCGCCGTGGTGGACGCCACCGGCAAGGTCGTCGCCACCGACGTCATCTACCCGCACGTCCCGGCCAACAAGTGGGACGAGGCCATCGCCAAGCTGGCGCGCCTGGCCAAGGAGCACGCGGTCGAACTGGTCGCGATCGGCAACGGCACAGCGTCCCGGGAGACGGACAAGCTCGCCGGTGAACTGATCACCAAGCACCCGGAGTTGAAGCTCACCAAGGTGATGGTGTCCGAGGCGGGCGCCTCCGTGTACTCGGCGTCGGCGTTCGCCTCCGCGGAGCTGCCCGGGATGGACGTCTCGCTGCGGGGCGCCGTGTCGATCGCGCGCCGGCTGCAGGACCCGCTGGCCGAGCTGGTCAAGATCGACCCCAAGTCGATCGGTGTCGGGCAGTACCAGCACGACCTGTCCGAGGTGAAACTCTCCCGTTCCCTGGACGCGGTGGTCGAGGACTGTGTGAACGGCGTGGGCGTGGACGTGAACACGGCCTCCGCGCCACTGCTGGCCCGGGTCTCCGGCATCTCCTCCGGGCTCGCCGAGAACATCGTGGCCCACCGCGACGCCAACGGCCCCTTCACCTCGCGTTCCGAGCTCAAGGGCGTGGCACGGCTCGGCCCCAAGGCGTACGAGCAGTGCGCGGGCTTCCTGCGGATCCGGGGCGGCTCGGACCCGCTGGACGCGTCCAGCGTGCACCCGGAGGCGTACCCCGTGGTCCGGCGGATGGTGAAGAGCTCGGGGCAGGAGGTGGCGGCGCTCATCGGCAACACGGGGGTCCTGCGGTCGCTCAGGCCGGCGGACTTCGTCGACGGGACCTTCGGTCTGCCGACCGTGTCGGACATCCTCAAGGAGCTGGAGAAGCCGGGGCGGGATCCCCGGCCCGCCTTCAAGACCGCCACCTTCAAGGAGGGCGTCGAGAAGATCTCCGACCTGGAGGCCGGGATGGTGCTCGAAGGGGTCGTGACGAACGTCGCGGCGTTCGGAGCGTTCATCGACGTCGGTGTCCACCAGGACGGGCTGGCGCATGTCTCCGCGCTGTCCCGGACGTTCGTGAAGGACCCGCGTGATGTGGTCAAGCCCGGGGACATCGTGAAGGTGAAGGTGCTCGACGTCGACGTGCCGCGCAAGCGGATCTCGTTGACGTTGCGGTTGGACGACGAGGCTGCGCCGAAGGGGGCGGCCGGGCAGTCCGGTGGGGGTGCTCGGCAGCAGCGGGGTGGCCGTGGGGGGCCTGCGCCTCGGCAGCAGGGGCGTGGGGGTGGGGGCCGGCAGGGGAGTGCGGCTGCTGCGCCGGCCAACAGTGCGATGGCGGATGCGTTGCGGCGAGCGGGGTTGGTGGACAAGAAGCGCGGCTGAGGTGTCGGCGGGGGTTTTCTCGCCCCCGCCGCCCCTACCCGTCCCATCCAGAAGGGGCTGCGCCCCTCTGCCCCCCAGGCGTCCGTCCGGTGGGGGGTGGTCGCGCAGTTCCCCGCGCCCCTCAAAAAGCAGGGGCTGCGCCCCGTGCTTTTTACCCCTGAGGGCCGGAGGCCCTTCAGGGGCGCGGGGAGCTGCGCGAGAAGCCCCACTCAGCCGCGGCCGGCGGTGGTGCTCACTGCTCCGTCACCTTGCCCGCCTCCACGACCAGACGGCGGGTCACTCTTACCGCGTCCAGCATGCGGCGGTCGTGGGTCACCAGGAGCAGCGTGCCCTCGTAGGAGTCCAGCGCTGACTCCAGTTGTTCGATGGCCGGGAGGTCCAGGTGGTTCGTGGGCTCGTCGAGGATGAGGAGGTTGACTCCTCGGCCCTGGAGGAGGGCCAGGGCCGCGCGGGTGCGTTCGCCTGGGGACAGGGTGATCGCCGCACGTAGGACATGGTGGGACTTCAGGCCGAACTTGGCCAGGAGGGTGCGCACTTCGGCCGGCTCGGTGTCGGGGACCGCCCCACAGAAGGCGTCGAGGAGGGACTCGGGGCCGTGGAAGAGGGCGCGGGCCTGGTCGACCTCACCGACCAGGACCCCGGAGCCCAGGGCGGCGTGGCCCGAGTCCAGGGGGACCCGGCCGAGGAGTGCACCGAGGAGTGTCGACTTGCCCGCGCCGTTCGCGCCGGTGATGGCGACGCGGTCCGCCCAGTCGATCTGCAGGGAGACCGGTCCGAAGGCGAAGTCGCCGCGCCGCACCTCCGCGTCGCGCATCGTGGCGACCACGGCGCCGGAGCGCGGGCCCGCCGCGATCTCCATGCGCAGCTCCCACTCCTTGCGCGGCTCCTCCACCACATCGAGCCGTTCGATCATGCGCTGGGTCTGCCGGGCCTTCGCGGCCTGCTTCTCGCTCGCCTCGCTTCGGAACTTGCGGCCGATCTTGTCGTTGTCGTTGCTCGCCTTGCGCCGCGCGTTCTTGACGCCCTTGTCCATCCACGAGCGCTGCATCTGGGCACGGTCCTGCAGCGCGGCCTTCTTGTCGGCGTACTCCTCGTAGTCGTCGCGGGCGTGCCGGCGGGCCGTCTCGCGCTCCTCCAGGTAGGCCTCGTAGCCGCCGCCGTAGAGGTTGATCTGGTTCTGGGCGAGGTCGAGTTCGAGGACCTTGGTGACCGTGCGGGTGAGGAACTCGCGGTCGTGGCTGACGACGACCGTGCCCGCGCGCAGGCCGGAGACGAAGCGTTCGAGTCGCTCCAGGCCGTCCAGGTCGAGGTCGTTGGTGGGCTCGTCGAGGAGGAAGACGTCGTAGCGGGAGAGGAGGAGGGAGGCGAGTCCGGCGCGGGCGGCCTGGCCGCCGGAGAGGCCGGTCATGGGTTGGTCCAGGTCCACGCCGAGCCCCAGGGTGTCGGCGACCTCCTCCGCCCGCTCGTCGAGGTCGGCGCCGCCCAGGTCGAGCCAGCGCTCCAGGCTCACCGAGTACGCGTCGTCGGCGCCCGGCGCGCCCTCCACCAGCGCCTGCGTGGCCTCGTCCATCACCCGCTGGGCCTCGGCCACCCCCGTGCGCCGGGCCAGGAACTCCCGTACGGTCTCGCCCTCCCGCCGCTCGGGCTCCTGCGGCAGGTGTCCCACGGTCGCCGTGGGCGGGGACAGCCGCAGCTCGCCCTCCTCCGGCGGGAGCAGGCCGGCGAGCAGACGCAGCAGCGTGGACTTGCCGGCGCCGTTGGCTCCGACCAGACCGATCACATCACCGGGGGCGACGACGAGGTCCAGCCCGGAGAAGAGCGAGCGGTCGCCGTGTCCGGCTGCGAGGTTCTTGACGACGAGGGTGGCGGTCACAGGGGGTGATTTTACGGCCCCTGTCACAGACTCGGGGCGCTGCCCCGGACCCCCTTCGCGCAGTTCCCCGCGCCCCTACAGCGCCATCGGTTCCACCAGCACCGTCCCGGAGGTGCGGGCCACGATGAACGATTCTCCCTTCGCCGCCTTCGGGTCCAGACCGATGCGGTGCCGGCCCGCCGGGAGGATGCCGTCGAAGAAGCGGTAGGTGTGGGGTCGGTAGAGACGGTCGAGGCGGTAGGCGGTGAGCTCCACCCGGCAGGTGGAGGTGATCTCGATGCCGGCCTGCCCGTCGGCGGCGACCAGACGGGTGAGGCGGCGCTGTTCGGCCGGGCTGCGGTCGAGGGCGTGTTCGATCTGGGCGACGAGGAGCGGGATGATCGGGGCGAGTCCGTCGACGTACGCGACCTGGACCCCCGCGCGGTCGAAGGCCGCCCGCACGGCGTCGCGGTCCGCCTTGCCGACGGCCCGGCCGAAGGCCACGGCACCGTAGGCGCGCAGCTCTTCCGGGGGCACGCCGGTGGCGTCCTGCGCTATGTCGGCACCGATGCCGATGGCGCGCAGGGCGGCGGCGAGTCTGGCGAGCACGGCGACGCGGGCGCCGATGAGGAGGACCCGCCGGGCCGACGGCTCGGGGCCCGACTCGCACAGCAGGGACCGCAGGGCGCCGCGGTACTCGGCGCCCTGGAAGCGGAAGGGGCCGATGCCGGTGTAGCCGTTGAGCCTGAGGTCGGCCTCCTCCTCCGTCTGCCAGGCGAAGTCCCGCCACACGAAGTCGTCGCCGTCCCGCTCTATGACCGCGGTCACCGCTCCGCAGGCGAGGTCGGCGCATTCGGGGCAGCCGTAGATGACGTGACGGCCGCTTCTCAGGGGTGCCTCGGCCTCCAGGAGCAGACTGCGCACCTGGGCGGTGAAGATCGAGGGCGGGACGTCGGAGGCCAGGGGGGAGACGGCGTCGAGGTCGGAGAGCTGGAACAGCAGCGGGCGTCCGTCGACGATGAAGTCCACGAAGTCCCGGTGCACTTGGTAATCACCGTTGGCGAGGACGCCACCGGCTCGCATCGCCGGTGCCAGGCCGAAGGTCGCGTACTCGGCAGACATGGTGTGAGTATCCCCACAAAGGAAGACTTGTGAGCACGGCATGACATATTCCGTTAACGTCCCCGGGTGACCAGTGAATCGAACAGTGACGTGATCGTGGTCGGTGGCGGCGTCGTCGGTCTCACGACGGCCGTCGTGCTGGCGGAGAGCGGCAGCCGGGTCCGGGTGTGGGCGCGGGAGCCCGGGGAGCGCGCGACGTCCGGCGTCGCGGGTGGACTGTGGTGGCCGTACCGGATCGAGCCGGAGGAACTGGTCGGCGCGTGGGCGCTCGACACCCTCGACGTGTACGAGGGGCTGGCGGCCCGGCCGGACGAGACGGGCGTACGCATGGTCGAAGGCGTACACGGTGGGACCACGTTGGACGGGCTCGGCGCGTGGGCCTCGCGGGTGGCCGGGCTGCGGTTGGCGACGGCCGGGGAGTACCGGGGTGTCGGGCTGTGGGCGCCGCTGCCGCTGCTCGACATGCCGGTCCATCTGCGGTGGCTGCGCGAGCGGTTCGTCGCGGCGGGCGGCGTCGTGGAGGAGCGCACGGTGACCGACCTCGCGGCGGTCGACGCCCCCGTGGTCGTCAACTGCACGGGGATCGGCGCGCGGGAGCTGGTGCCGGACCCGTCCGTACGGCCGGTGCGGGGGCAGCTGGTCGTCGTGGAGAACCCGGGGATCACCACCTGGCTCACCTCGGTGGACCATTCCGGTTCCGAGAGCACGTACTTCATCCCGCAGCCGGGCGGGCTGATCCTCGGTGGTACGGCGGAGGAGGACGCCTGGTCCCTGACGCCGGACCCGGTGATCGCGGAGGCGATCGTGAGGCGGTGTGCGGCAGTTCGGCCCGAGATCGCCGGGGCGCGGATCGTCGAGCACCGGGTCGGGCTGCGACCCTCGCGCCCGGCGGTCCGCCTGGAGCGGGAACTCCTGCCGGGCGGGAGGGTGTTGGTGCACAACTACGGGCACGGTGGGGCAGGGGTGACGGTGGCCTGGGGGTGCGCGCGGGTCGCTGCGCGGCTGGCCACGGGTTGAGCGGGCGTCGGGAAGGAGGGGGTCGTCGGTCGGGTGCGGGTCGTGGGGGCTGGTCGCGCAGTTCCCCGCGCCCCTGGTGGGGCGCGGGGCGCCCTGCCCCGGCGCGTGTCTACTCCGCGCGATGCCCGATCGGGTCCCCCTCGATCTCCGTGCCCTGGCCCGGACCGACCCTGATCTCGAATTCGCCGTCATAGCGCTTGTGGCCCTCGATGACGGCCAGTTCGACCGCTTCGGAGGCCATCTCCTCGCGGACCATCACGGGGTCCCGCCGCAGGTCGCGCATCATCGCGACGCACATGCCGATCATCACCAGGACGAACGGCGCGGCGGCCAGGATCGTGAGGTTCTGCAGGCCGGTCAGGGCGTCTCCCTGGCCACTGCCGACGAGGAGCATGATCGCGGCGACGGCCCCGGTGACGATGCCCCAGAAGACGACGACGAAGCGGCCGGGTTCGAGCGCGCCACGCTGCGAGAGCGTGCCCATGACGATGGATGCGGCGTCGGCGCCGGAGACGAAGAAGATGCCGACGAGGATCATCACGAGCAGGCTGGAGACCGTGGCCAGGGGGAACTCGTGCAGGACCGCGAAGAGCTGACCTTCAGGTGTGGCCTCCTCACCGAGCCGGCCCTGTCCCTGGAGCCGCATCGCCGTGCCGCCGAAGACCGCGAACCAGACGAGGCTGACCGTGCTGGGGACGAGGATGACGCCGCCGACGAACTGGCGGATGGTGCGGCCGCGGCTGATGCGGGCGATGAACATGCCGACGAAGGGCGTCCAGGAGATCCACCACGCCCAGTAGAAGACGGTCCAGCTGCCGAGCCAGTCGGCCACACCCTCGCCACCAGAAGCCTCGGTGCGGCCCGCGAGTTGGGGCAGGTCGCCGAGGTAGGAGAAGACCGAGGTCGGCAGAAGGTCGAGGACCAGGATGGTGGGTCCGGCGACGAAGACGAAGACGGCCAGCAACAGGGCCAGCACCATGTTGGTGTTGGACAGCCACTGGATGCCCTTCTCCACCCCGGAGACGGCGGAGGCCACGAAGGCCAGGGTCAGGACGGCGATGATCGCGACGAGCAGGCCGGTGCCGACCTTGTCCATCCAGTTCAGTTCGCGAAAGCCCGAGCCGATCTGGAGGGCACCGAGGCCCAGGGAGGCCGCCGAACCGAAGATCGTGGCGATGATCGCCAGGATGTCGATGGCCCGGCCGACGGTGCCGCCTGCGCGCTTCTCGCCGATCAGCGGGGTGAAGACGGCACTGATGGTCTGACGGCGCTGCTTGCGGAAGGTGCTGTAGGCGATGCCGAGGCCGACCACCGCGTAGATCGCCCAGGGGTGCAGCGTCCAGTGGAACAGGGTGGTCGCCATCGCCGTTTCCATGCGCTCGCCGGAGCCCTGGGGGCCGGTGCCCGGCGGGGGCGAGGTGTAGTGGGCGAGGGGCTCACTCACGCCGTAGAACATCAGGCCGATGCCCATGCCGGCGCTGAACATCATGGCGACCCAGGAGACCGTGCGGAACTCGGGTTTCTCGCCCTCGACGCCGAGGTGGATGCGGCCGTAGCGGCTGACCGCGAGCCACAGGGCGAAGACGACGAAGCAGGAGGCGGCCAGCATGAACGCCCAGCCACCGTTGTGGATGAGGCCGTTCAGCATCTTGCCGGAGACGGTTTCGAGCGCGTCGGTCCAGATGGCGCCCCAGAGCACGAAGGCCAGGGTGAGGGCCGCCGTCACACCGAACACTACGGGGTCCGTCCGGGGCCGCCCGCCGCCGGGGAGACCCGCCTCCGAGCCTGGAAGCGCGCCTCCCCCGTGGTGGGTGGTGCGATGATCGTGCGTCACAGGTGGAACCTTTCAGCGAGTGGCTGGAACTGACCTTCTCCTGCCCAGGAACCCCTACCACATGTGACTTCGATCCTTTCTCTTTCAACAGTCGGCGTCGGGCACCCCTTCCGTCAGGCGGTACGGGGCCTGCGCGTCGAACAGCAGCGGGACCAGCGCGCGGAACGGCTGGCGCAGCGGTACCAGGACGCCGCCCCCGTCGCCGTCGGTTTCCGGCCGTACGCGGACGCCGTGCAGCGCCAGCTCGTCGGCGACCTCCTCGTACTGCTGTGGGGTGAGCCGGTAGCCGCAGGGCGGGTCCTCGATCACCTCGGCGGGTTCGGCGGGGTCGTTGTCGGCGCCGCCGACATAGACCGGGCCGGTGTCGCGGAGGCCGGCCAGACGGGCCGCGCCGGTCACCCGGTCCACCTGTCGGCCGCGTTCGACGGCGAAGCCGAACAGGCCCTTCAGGGCGGCGAGTTGGGAGTACACCCGGCGCAGGTTGTTGACCGGCTCCGGGGTGTCGGCCGTCAGGGGTTCCACCCTGCTCTCGATCAGCAGCCCGACCGAGTGCTTGATTCCCGACATGTTGCGCAGAATGCGCTCCTGGCCGTCGCCGGCGACCTGGCGGATCGGGTCGCCGGTCACCGGGTCGGTCCAGATGCCGTAGGTGCCGGTCGAGTGGCCCGCGGCCCCGGCGGCCGGGCGTACGTGGCCGAGGGAGAGCGTGCGCGCCTCAGCGTGGACGGCCGGGTCGGTGTTGAGGTTGCGCGGCCAGAGGTCGAAGAGATCCTTGTCGTAGTACTGCGGGGTGGCGCCGTATTCGTGCAGGTCGTAGACGATGTCGGGCCGGCGGTCGCGCACGACGGCGGCGAGGGCCCGCGCCTCGGCGGTCCGCAGGGCGAGGTGGTCGCGGTTGATGTCGACGCCGTCGCCGTTGCCCCGGGTGCCGGCGGCCCGGCCGTCGGGGTTGGCGGTGGGGACGACGAGCACCGTGGTGGATCTCAGCAGCCGTTCGGTCCGCTCGTCCCTGGCGAAGGCGAGGTCGCGCAGGGTGGTGAGGCAGGCCTCGCGGCCGGAGGGCTCGTCGCCGTGCTGGCTGCAGATGAGCAGGACCGTGCGCGAGGTGGGGCGGGTGCCGATCCGGACGAGCTGGAGCGGACGGCCCTGCTCGGTGGTGCCGATCCGGGTCGTCGACACCCGGTCGCTCGCCCGGTCGACGGCGGCCAGGAAGGCCTGCTCCTCGGGCTGGCCGGTCCAGCGTGCACCGCCCGACCGCTCGAATCCGGTGCGTGGCAGAGCGGTGTCCGTCGCGTGCGCCGGAGTCGACAGCAGGGGCACTGCGAGGGCCGTGGCGAGCAGTGCCGCGATGCGGGCCCTCACACGCCACCGCCCGGGACGCGGGCGGCCCGGCTCGGGTCGCGTACGCCGTCGAGGACCGAGGCCTCCGGGCGGGCGATGGTGCCCGAGGTGGCCTTCGCGAAGGCCGCGCCGCCGCCGACCAACGGGACCTGCGCGGAGGTGCGCTTGAGGTCGATGGTCAGGGTGGGCGTGCTGGACGGCGGGTCGATGAGGTCCTCGTCGGTGCCCGCGATGATCAGTGCGAGACGGTGTCCGGCCGGGACGACGTGATCGCTCGCGTGCAGGTCGAGGGTGATCGTGTACGGGGTGCCGGGGGTGAGCGGGGCGCCCGTGGCGGAGGAGTGGTTGCCGAGGTCGGCCCAGCCGCGGCTGAAGATCGTGTAGTCGACGTCCGCGGTCTTGGCCTTCGTCTCCCGGAAGCAGGAGCTGTCACCGGTGGTGCTGGGGCCCCAGCAGGTGCGTTCGGTGAGGGTGGTGATGCCCTCGCCGGCGGTGGAGTAGTCGCGGATGGTGTCCGGGCCGAGGTCCACGAGGACCGCCGAGAGGTGGGCGCTTGAGGTGGTGGGCGTGGCGGTGACGGTCACCTTGGAGGAGCCGGAGAGCCGCAGGTCCTGTGTGAGGGGCGCGGTGACGAAGCCCGCCTTCTCCGGGGTGGACCTGTCGACGTGGGCGGCCCAGTCGGTCTCGTTCAGCGTGGGGTCGTCGGTGAAGGTCTCGGTGCCGGACCGCTTGCGCAGGCCGAGGGTGCCGACACCGGGCGCGGTGCCCTCGGCGGGGCGCAGGGTCGTGGCCTTGGTGGCGCGCGGCGGCCAGACCCTGGACGTCTCCCACTGGTCCGGGTGGCGTTCGATGTCGGCCATCGGCTCGTCGTCGATGCCGTTGTCGTAGCCGAGGAGTTCGTGGTCGAACCAGCGGTGCAGGGTGTCGACCCAGGCGGCGCGGCGGAAGTCGAAGGGGTCGACGTGGCCGACCTCGGAGAGCCAGATCTTCCGCTCGACGCCGTGCTTCGCGAGCGCGTCCCACCACTGGCCGAAGTGCTTGGGGCGGACGTTGAGGTCCTGCTGACCGTGGACGACGAAGACGCTGGCGTCGATCTTCCGCACGTCCTTGACGTAGTCCCGCTCGGTCCACAGCGGGGTCCAGTCGCCGGTGCGCGGGGCGCCGTCGACGAGTCGCTGCTGGACATGGCCGCACTTGGCGCGGGCGACGGGGCTCTCGACGTAGTCGGAGAGCCACTCGGGGCCGGAGTTGTAGAGGGGGGCGCCCTTGGCGAAGTAGTAGTCGTACCAGGAGGAGATCGCGCCGATCGGCACGATGGTCTCCAGGCCCTCGACGCCGGTGGCGGCCACGCCGCCCGCGATCGTACCGTCGTAGCTCTTGCCGATCATGCCGGTCCTGCCGTTGGTCCAGCCGGCCCTGGTCTTGGTGCTTCCCGTACGGGTGGTGTACGCCCGGCCTCGGCCATTGAGCCAGTCGACCACCGCCTTGGCCGACTGGATGTCGGAGCGGCCGCCGACGTCCACACAGCCGTCGGAGCGGTTGGTTCCCGCGAGGTCGACGGCGACGAACGCGTAGCCGCGGGGCACGAAGTAGTTGTCGTAGAACAGCGGCATCTGAACGACGTTCCCGTTCGCGTCGTACGTCTTGCGCTGACTCTCGTTGCCGCGCCCACAGCAGGAGTAGTACGGGCTGGCGTCCATGATCACCGGGATCTTCCGGCCTCGCAGGGCGGGTTCACTCGGGCGGACGATGTCGACGGCGACCCGGTCCGGCTTCCCGTCGCGGTCGCCGTCGAGCCCGGTGTCCACCCAGACGGATTCACGGACGGCGTTCTCGTACGAGTAGACCGGCTCACTCTTGCGGGGCTCCGGGGTGCCGGCGGCCGCCGGGGTGAGGATCGTGGCGGTGAGGGCGGCGGCCGTGGCGGCCGTCGCGAACGATCTCCAGGTCGTGAAGCGTGCACGTCGCACAGATATCGGCATGCGCGGACGGTACTGCGGTCAACTCCCGTGCGACAGAGGGACTTTTGGATACTCGTGGGACTTCGGCCAGGGTGTGGCCGGAAAGGAGCGTGGGGCCGGTCACTCGTGACGGCCGAATGGCGATCGTGTGACAGGGACGGCCATGGGCACCCGGACGGCGCTCGACCGCGGGTTCGTCGTGGCTTGTCGCGCAGTTCCCCGCGCCCCTGAAAGGTGGGCTTCGCCCTCTCTCAGGGGCGCGGCTGGACCTTCGCCTCGACGTGCTCTCCGAGGATTCTGGTCGCCAGGTTCGCGGCCAGTTCGGTTACGTGGTCGTGGAGTTCGGCCTCGGCTCTTGCTCGGTCCGCGGCCAGGCGGGCGTGGCCCTCGGTGAGGAGGGTGGTGTACTCGCGTCGGCCGTCGGTGCGGGCCTCGGCGATCAGGGCGGTGCCCTTCTCGACGGCGCGCTGACGGATGCGGGCGGCCTCGTGCCGGGCTTCGGCCAGGGTCTGCGCCACCTCCGCCCGCTTGATCCGGGCCTGCTCCCGCAGGACTTCGGCCTCGGCCTCGGTCCCCTTCGTAACGGCCTCGCGTTCGTCCAGGACGCGCTGGATCCGGGGCACGAGCCGGACGAAGAAGAGGAACACGAGCGCGAACAGCACGGCCGCGACGACGAGTTCCCCCACGACGGGGTTCAACGGGCCGATGTCCATCGGGAGCAGATCCATACGGGTGCCCTACCCGTTCCCCGGCGTGCGGTACCGCGCGCCGGCCCCGGATCAGTCCCCGTGGTCGTACACCGTCACCGCTGTTCCGCGCCGGACCAGCCGGTCGAGGATCAGGGGCTCGACCCGGGACCACTTGCCACCGGCGAGTCCGCAGCCGATGCGGGGCATGTGGACCGACGCGTCGAGTTCGAGGGCCTTGTCGGCGAGCAGACCGAGGGCCGTGTCGATGGCCTCGTAGCGAACGGGCGCCCCCTTGCTGCCGGTGCGGGTGCCGTGCTGGCCTATCAGGTTCGCCACCCAGGTGTGGCGGCCGACCTGGACGAACTGGCCGGAGCCGAGCCCGAAGTCGTTGCTCGCGCGGTCGCGGTGCCAGGCACGGTAGGCGGCCTCCGGCTCCGGCCAGCGGCGGGACAGGGCGAGGACGAAGCCCTTGCCCCAGCCGCCCAGGTCGTTGCAGACATGGGCGATGACCTTGACGCCCTTGCCCAGCGGCACGGTCGCGTCGCCCCGGACGTATGTGATCCCCGACATGACGCCACCGTACGGGGCGGCACTGACAGTCCGTGCCGGCCGAGGTGTCACGGCACTGGTGGGACAGCGATACTGCTGTGCATGACGACCGACATCGGGGAGGGCTCCGGCTCCGGCTCCGGCTCCGGCTCCGGCTCCGGCTCCGGCTCCGGCTCCGGCTCCGGCTCCGAGGAGATCGTTCTCACCGTCGACGAGCTGGCCGCGCGGGCGGGGGTCACGGTGCGTACGGTCCGCTTCTACGGCACCCGGGGCCTGCTGCCGCCGCCGGAGATCGGGCCCCGCCGTGTCGGCCACTACGGTCGGGAGCACCTGGCCCGGCTCGCGCTGATCGAGGAGCTGCAGCGGCAGGGCATGACACTGGCGGCCATCGAGGGGTATCTGCGCAGGCTGCCGCCGGACCTCACCCCGCGCGACCTCGCGCTCCAGCGCGCGGTGGTGGCCTCCTGGGCGCCGGACGCGGTGGCTACGGTCACCCGGGAGGAGCTCGACCGGCGGGCGGGGCGGGTCCTGGGCGAGGCGGACGTCGAACGGCTCGTGGCGATGGGCGTGGTCGAGCGGGACGGCGACGAACTCCGGGTGGACCCGGGGCTGCTCCGGCTGGGCGTGGAACTGCTCGGCGTACCCCTGTCGGAGGAGTCGATCCGCGCCGCGCGGACCGTGCTGATCGAGCATTCGCGCGCGGCGGCCCAGGAGTTGTCGCGGCTCTTCCGCGACGCGGTGGCGGAACGCGATCCGCAGGCCGTGAAGTCCCTGTCGGCCCATATGCAACCGCTGGTCGTGCAGGCCCTGTTGACGACGTTTCAGCGATCGTTGAAGGACGAGCTGAGCCAGTGGGCGTCCGGGTCCTGAGCCGCGGCGTTCACCGCACGGCCCGGTCCAGGTGGGCGATGACGGCGGGCACGTCGTCGCTCTCGGTGTTCCGGATCAGTTGCAGGGCGGGACGGACGAGGCCGCCGGGACGGGCGATCAGCCGGGCGAGGACGGCGGCCCGGATGTCGAGCCGCTCGACGGTCGCCGCGCGCTCCTCCTCGTCCTGACCGGCCAGCAGCACCGCGTTGAACCAGGCCTCCTCTCTCGACCTCCGGACGCTGAAGTCGAGGATCCGCTCGTCGGTGCGGGCTCCGACCTGGTCCAGCAGCGACATCAGGGGCGAGAGGGCGCCTCTGCGAGTCCTGCACAGCCAGCACCACCCGCCCGAGGATGTCGTTGATGAGCAGGAAGTCGCGTCGTAGCGCGTGGATCTCTCCCCCCCCGGGCTGGTCCGGGCGGCGGCGACGGCCAGGTCCAGGTTGATGTGCGCGTTCACGCCGAGGAGCAGATGCTGGACGATGACGGTGTCGGCGTCGTCGAGCAGCCCGAACGTCTCGCGCCAGCAGCGCGGCCCGCTCCGGTCACGGCCCCAGGCGTCGTACGCCTCGAAGTAACGGTTGCCGAAGAGGGTGTCGAAGCGGTCCATCCGGGCGCCGTCGTCGAACAGCCCCTGGTGAATGGCCGTGCGGACCTCGACGGTCACCTGTCGGTACAGCGCCGCGAAGTACCCCCACCCGGCCACCGTCCCGGCGCGCCTCCCGCACCACCTGGGCGAGCCCGTCCACGACCTCGTCGATGTTCCCGGCCACCACCATGCCCAACTCCTCCCCACAGCCGCACAGTTCGACCAGCACTCCCATGAAAGGACCGCGCCCCGTCAGGGGCGCGGGGAACTGCGCGAGAAGCCCCACCCAGCCGCGGACGTAGAACGCACCGAGGGGGTCGAAGGGGCGCAGCCCCTGGGGACGGGAAGGGTAGGGGCGGCGGGGGCGAAAGGAACGCCCCAGCCACCCCCCAACCTCACTCGTCCCCGAACCGCTCCCCCTTCTCCGCCTTCTCCACCAACAGCGCCGGCGGCTCGAACCGCTCCCCGTAACGCCCGGCCAGCTCACGCGCTCGCGCGACGAACCCGGGGAGCCCGCCCTCGTAACCGTTGATGTACTGCAGCACCCCACCGGTCCACCCGGGGAACCCGATCCCGAAGATCGACCCGATGTTGGCGTCGGCGACGGACGTCAGCACGCCCTCCTCCAGCAGCCGCACGGTGTCCAGCGCCTCCGAGAAGAGCATCCGCTCCTGCATGTCCCGGAAGGGAATCCGGTGCCCCGGCTTCGTGAAGTGCTCGCGCAGTCCGGGCCAGAGCTTGGCGCGGCGGCCGTCGGGCCCGTAGTCGTAGAACCCGGCGCCACCGCTGCGGCCGGGGCGGCCGAACTCGTCGACCATGCGGTCGATCACGGCCTCGGCAGGATGCACGGTCCAGGTGCCGCCCGCCTCCTCCACGGCCCGCCGGGACTCGGCGCGGATCTTGCGGGGCAGGGTGAGGGTCAGCTCGTCCATGAGGGAGAGGACCTTGGCGGGGTAGCCCGCCTGGGCCGCCGCCTGTTCGACGGACGCGGGCTCGATGCCCTCACCGACCATCGCGACACCCTCGTCGATGAAGTGGCCGATGACCCGGGAGGTGAAGAAGCCGCGCGAGTCGTTGACGACGATCGGGGTCTTCTTGATCTGCCGGACCAGGTCGAAGGCGCGGGCCAGGGCCTCGTCGCCGGTCTGCTCACCCTTGATGATCTCGACGAGCGGCATCTTGTCGACGGGTGAGAAGAAGTGCAGGCCGATGAAGTCGGACCGGCGGACGACGCCCTCGGCCAACTCGGTGATGGGGAGGGTGGAGGTGTTGGAACAGAGCAGGGCGTCCGGTGCCACGATCCCCTCGATCTCCTGGAACACCTTGTGCTTGAGCTCGGTGTTCTCGAACACGGCTTCGATGACGGCGTCGCAGCCCGCGAGGTCGGCCGGGTCGGCGGTGGGGGTGATCAGGGCGAGGAGGGCGTCGGCCTTCTCCTGGGTGGTGCGGCCCTTGGCGACCGCCTTGGCGCAGAGCTTCTCCGAGTACCCCTTGCCCTTCGCGGCCGCTTCGGGCGTCACGTCCTTCAGGACGACCTCGATGCCCGCGCGGGCACAGGAGTACGCGATGCCGGCGCCCATCATCCCGGCGCCGAGGACGGCGACCCTGTGGACCTTGCGGGGCTCGATGCCCCGGGGGCGGTTCGCGCCGGAGTTCACGGCCTGGAGGTCGAAGAAGAACGCCTGGATCATGTTCTTCGAGGTCTGGCCGGCGGCCAGCTCCACGAAGTAGCGGGCCTCGATGACCTGGGCGGTCTCGAAGTCGACCTGGGCGCCCTCGACGGCGGCGGCGAGGATCCTGCGCGGCGCCGGGTAGGGCGCGCCGCCCGTCTGCTTGCGCAGGGTGGCGGGGAAGGCGGGCAGGTTCGCCGCGAACTTCGGGTGGGCGGGGGTGCCGCCGGGGATGCGGTAGCCGGGCTTGTCCCAGGGCTGCTGCGACTCGGGGTTGGCGTCGATGAAGGCGCGGGCCTTGTCCATCAACTCCTCCCGGGTGGCGGCCACTTCATGGATCAGGCCGTTGTCCAGGGCGCGCCGCGGGGAGTACTGGGTGCCCTGGAGCAGCACCTTCAGCAGGGCGTCGGTGATGCCCAGCAGCCGGACGGTGCGGACCACGCCGCCGCCTCCGGGGAGGAGGCCGAGGGTGACCTCGGGGCAGCCGATCTTGGAGCCGGGGGCGTCGAGGGCGACGCGGTGGTGGCAGGCGAGCGCCAGCTCGTAACCGCCGCCGAGGGCGGCGCCGTTGATCGCCGCGACGACCGGCTTGCCGAGGGTCTCGATGCGGCGGAGGTTGCGCTTGATCTCCAGGCCGCCGTCGAACAGCTGCTGTGCGGTGTCGGGGGTGACCTTGATGAGGTCGCGGAGGTCGCCGCCGGCGAAGAAGGTCTTCTTGGCGGAGGTGATGATGACACCGCGGATGGTGTCCTTCTCGGCCTCCAGCCGGTCGGTGGTCACCGCGAGGGAGTCGCGGAATGCCTGGTTCATGGTGTTCGCGGACTGGTCGGGGTCGTCGATGACGAGGGTGACGAGGCCCGTGCGGTCCTGTTCCCAGCGGATGGTGGTGCTCTCGGTCATAGCGGGGGTCTCCGTAGAAGTCTCTTGGTTCCGCCGGGGTTTCAGACGCGTTCGACGATCGTCGCGATGCCCATGCCGCCGCCCACGCAGAGCGTGGCCAGCCCGTACCGCTTGTCCTGGCGCTCCAGTTCGTCGACGAGCGTGCCGAGGATCATCGCCCCGGTCGCGCCGAGCGGGTGGCCGAGCGCGATCGCGCCGCCGTTGACATTGACCTTGTCGAGGGAGAGGCCCATGTCCTTGACGAAGCGGAGCACGACGGCGGCGAACGCCTCGTTGATCTCGACGAGGTCGATGTCGTCGATGGTCAGCCCGGCCCGGGCGAGGGCCTTGCGGGTCGCGGGCGCGGGGCCGGTGAGCATGATGGTGGGCTCGGAGCCGGAGACGGCCGCGGAGACGATCCGGGCGCGCGGGCGCAGGCCGTAGCGCTCGCCGATCTCCTTGGTGCCGATGGCGACGAGGGCAGCGCCGTCCACGATGCCGGAGGAGTTGCCCGCGTGATGGACGTGGTCGATCTCCTCGACCCAGTGGTACTCCTGCAGGGCCACCGCGTCGAAGCCACCCAACTCGCCGATGTCCGCGAAGGAGGGCTTCAGCTTGGCGAGCGAGTCGGCCGTGGTGCCGGGCCGCAGGTGCTCGTCGTGGTCGAGGACGACCAGTCCGGAGCGGTCCTTGACGGGGACCACGGACCGGTCGAACCGGCCGTCCTTCCAGGCGGCCGCCGCCCGCTCCTGGGAGAGTGCCGCGTACTCGTCCACGTCGCGCCGGGAGAATCCCTCGATCGTGGCGATGAGGTCGGCGCCGATGCCCTGCGGCACGAAGTTGACCGCCAGGTTGGTCATCGGGTCGTTGAACCAGGCGCCGCCGTCGGAGGCCATCGGCACCCGGGACATCGACTCGACGCCGCCCGCGAGCACCAGGTCCTCCCAGCCCGAACGGATTTTCGCGGCGGCCAGGTTGACGGCCTCCAGGCCCGAGGCACAGAAGCGGTTCTCCTGGACGCCGGCCACGGTGTCGGGCAGGCCGGCAGCGATCGCGGCGGTCCGGGCGATGTCGGAGCCCTGGTCGCCGACCGGGCCGACAACGCCGAGCACGACGTCGTCGACGGCTGCCGGGTCGAGACCGGGGAAGCGGTGCTGGACCTCGTGGATCAGTCCGACGACGAGGTCGATCGGCTTGGTGCCGTGCAGGGAGCCGTTCGCCTTGCCGCGGCCGCGCGGGGTGCGGATCGCGTCGTACACGTACGCTTCGGTGCTCACGAGTCTGGCCTTTCGGTGGCGGGAGGGTGCGGCCCGGGGGCCGGTGTCAGTCGGTGTCCTTCGCGGCGACGGCCTCGGCGGACGCGTCTGCGGTGGCGACGGCCGTGTCGGCGGCGGTCTCGGCGGACGCGTCGGGCAGGAGGCCCGCTATGCCCCAGTCGTGGGCGACGTCCGCCGTGTCGGCGCCCGGCTGGGCGGGTCCGGTGCGCACCGAGGTGTGGGTGGCGGAGAAGCGGGGCGCCGGGGCGGGCTGGGTGATGCCGCCGAAGTCGGTGAAGGTGCCCCGGGCCGCGAGATGCGCGTGGTGCGGCGCCTCGCGCAGGGACAGGACGGGGGCCACACAGGCGTCGGAGCCCTCGAACACGGCCGTCCACTCGTCCCTCGTACGGGTCTTGAAGCGGGCCGCGATCGTCTCGCGCAGATCGCCCCAGGCGGCCGTGTCCTTGCGGGCCGGGGCCCGGTCCCCGATGCCCAGGAGCTCGACGAACTCTTCGTAGAACTGCTGCTCCAGGGCGCCCACGGCGACGTACTGGCCGTCGGCGGTCTCGTAGGTGCCGTAGAAGGGGCAGCCGCCGTCCAGGAGGTTGGCGGCGCGGCGGTCCTGCCAGCCGCCCGCGGCGAGCATGCCGTGGAGCATCGCGGACAGGTGCGAGGCGCCGTCGACGATGGCCGCGTCCACGACCTGCCCGGCGCCGGTCGCGCGGGCGTGGTGGAGGGCGGCGAGGACGCCGACGACGAGATAGAGGGAGCCACCTGCGTAGTCGCCGAGGAGGTTGGCGGGGGCGACGGGCGGCGTGCCGGGGGCCCCGGTCATGCCGAGGGTGCCGGTCAGGGCGAGGTAGGCGATGTCGTGGCCGGCGCGCTGGGCGAGCGGGCCCTGCTGGCCCCAGCCGGTCATCCGGCCGTAGACCAGCCTCGGGTTGCGGGTGTGGCAGGTCTCGGGGCCGACGCCGAGGCGTTCGGCGACGCCCGGCCGGTAGCCCTCGATCAGGATGTCGGCGCGTTCGGCGAGGTCGAGGACGGTGTCCGGGCCGCCAGGGGACTTCAGGTCGACGATCACCGAACGCTTGTTGCGGTTGGTGACGTCGTACAGCGGGTTCACCGCGAGGCCCGCGCCGCCCGGTCGGTCGACGCGGACGACGTCGGCGCCGAGATCACCGAGGAGCATCGCGGCGAACGGTCCCGGGCCGATGCCCGCGAGTTCGACCACGCGCACACCGGCGAGCGGACCGTGCCCAGGCGTCTTCGCCACTGACATCGAGCCCCCAGCTCTGTGACACAAATGATGTAACACCAGTGATGTTAAAACGTGTTCCACTCCGCACAAGCCCCGAATGAGCAAACGCTTAGTCATTGTGCCCCCAGTCGTGGCGGGTGTCAGCCCGGCGGCCACCAGGTCCCCGGCACCGCCCTCAGCGGGCCTCCAGCTCCGCTATGAGCCGCTTCGGGGCGATCACGCGGTAGCTCTCCTCGACCCAGTCGCACAGCAGCTCCGCGCCCGGAGCGCCCTTCTCCTCCAGCGGCACGCGCACCCAGCCGGACCTGCCCAGGCCGTACCCCGCCGGTTCGGCGCCGGGGCAGGTCAGGGCGTGGGCGTGGGTCTCCTCGTCCTTGAGCTTCACGGTGACGCCCAGCGGATAGCCGCCGTCATCCGTCCCGAGGAACACGAACACCTTCCTGTTGACCTTCGCGACGCTCTCGCCCCACGGGAACTCCTCGACCGCGCCGGGCATCCCGAGGGCGAACTCGCGCACCTTCTCCCATTTTTTCAGGGCGCTCTTCGGTACGGTCACGGCCACCTCCGGATCCCGCGCACGCGGCTGCTCGTCCCTCACGCTAGCCTCAGCGACCGACAACGGCGCGTGGACGGGCCGTGGGCGAGTGCTGAGGGGTTCCATGAGCAACGGGCAGGACAGGGCGGAGCGGGCGTACGACATCGTGCTCTACGGGGCCACGGGGTTCGTCGGGGAGCTCACCGCGGAGTATCTCGCCGCCAACGCGCCCGAAGGGCTGCGCTGGGCGATCGCCGGGCGCAACGCGGAGAAGCTCGCCGCGCTGCGCGAGCGGCTGCCCGGCGGCGCGGGGATCGGTGTGCTCCGGGCGGACGGGTCCGATCCGGACGCCGTGCGCGAACTCGCCCGTCAGGCACGGGTGGTGGCCACGACCGTCGGTCCGTACATCACCCACGGCGAGGAGTTGGTGGCCGCCTGCGCGGACGAGGGAACCGACTATCTGGATCTCACCGGCGAACCCGAGTTCGTCGATCTGACGTTCGTCCGGCACGACGCCCGCGCGCGGGAGACCGGCGCCCGCATCGTGCACGCCGCCGGCTTCGACTCGATACCGCACGACCTGGGCGCGTACTTCACGGTGTGTCAGCTCCCGGACGACGTGCCGATCACCGTGGACGGATTCGTGCGCGCCGAGGGCATGTTCTCGGGCGGCACGTTCAACTCCGCGCTCACCGGGTTCTCCCGCGGCCGGGAGACGATGGCCGCCGCACGGGACCGCAAGCGGCACGAACCGCGGCTGGTGGGACGCCGGGCGTACGCGCCGGTGAGCGCCCCCCGGTTCGCCAAGGAGGTCGGGGCGTGGGCGTTGCCGCTGCCGACCATCGACGCGCAGGTGGTGCAGCGCTCGGCGCGCGCCCTGCGGCGCTACGGGCCGGACTTCCGCTACCGCCACTACGCGGCCGTCAAAACGCTGCCCTTCGCGGTGGGCGGCGTCGCGTTCGTCGGCGCGGTCGTCGCCGCCGCCCAGGTGCCCCCCGTGCGGCGCTGGCTGGGCGACCGGCTCAAGCCGGGCGAGGGCCCGAGCGCGGACAAGCGGGCGAGGAGCTGGTTCTCGGTGCGGTTCGTCGGCGAGGGCGGCGGACGCCGGGTCTTCACGGAGGTCGCGGGCGGCGATCCCGGCTACGGCGAGACGGCGAAGATGTTCGCCGAGTCCGCCCTGTGCCTGGCCCTCGACGACCTCCCGGCCACGGCGGGTCAGGTCACGACGGCGGTCGCGATGGGCGACGCGCTGATCGAGCGGCTCCGCGCGGCGGGGATCACGTTCCGGGTGGCGGCGACCCGGTGACAGGGTGAGGCGCCGACCGGTCTACTGCGCCCACCCGGTCAGCGTGTAGACCATCCCGGCGATCCAGGCCAGTCCGGCGAACACGGCGAGGAGCAGGCCGGTCGTCACGGCACGCTCGACCGACTGGGTGGGGCCGGCGGCGGGCTTCGGGGCTCGGTGCGTCGTCATACGGCACAGCCTGCCGATCATGACGACGCACCGGCATCCGTACAGGTACTCAGTTCGTACTCAAGCCTCTTGCGCGACCCCCGGCTTCGCGTCAGGACGTCGTCGTCCGGAGGGCTTCGCGGCACAGGGAGTCGGCCCTGCGGGTGGTCTCCGGGAGGCGGTAGGACGGGGTGAGGGCGAGGGTGTGGGCGCAGGCGTTGTCCAGGTCGACGCGGTGGCCGACGGAGACGAAGACCGGCTTGACGGCGTCGCGGGTGCGCAGCGCGCGGCCCACCTCCTCGGTGCCCGCGAGGAGCGGGGACGCGCTGCCGCGCGCGGCGCCCGGGTCGTCGTAGGTGAAGGTGAAGGGGTTCTTGGCGACGCCGATCGTGGGGAGGCCGGTCAGGACGCCGAGGTGCGCGGCGAGGCCGAAGCGGCGCGGATGCGCGAGGCCGTAGCCGTCGCAGACGACGAGGCCGGGGTCGCACGGCAGCGCGTCGAGCGCGGCCAGCACCGTCGGGATCTCGCGGAAGGCCAGCAGGCCGGGGACGTAGGGGAAGGAGACCTGCCCGGTCGCCGTGGCCTCGGCGACCACGTCGAGCGTGGCCGCGTCCAGCACCACGGCCGCCGCCGCGACCACGTTCCGCTCGTCGTCGTACGCCACGTCGACGCCGGTGACCCGGCCGCTGCCCGGCGGTGGTCCGGTCTCGTCGAGCACCACCCTCCCCCGCAACTCGTCCTGCACGGCGAGGGCTTGCTCTTCGGTGGCGGGCCAGCCCGCCGGGATGCGTACGGTCGTCATGGTGCCGACGAGCGTACGCATCCCGTCACGGGCGCGCCGCCCCGGGCTACTTGTCGCCCAGGGCGCGCTTGAGCTGGCTCTTGTTCATGTCCGAACGGCCCTGGATGTTGCGCCGCTTCGCCTCGGCGTAGAGCTGGTCGTACGTGGGTCCCTCGGATCCCTTGTGCGAACGTTGCCCGCCACGCTTGCTCGACGACATGTCCTGGGTGGAGGTGCGGCTCGCGGTCTTGGACTCCCCGGAGCGGGCGCGTTCCTTGTTGACGGTCCGGGCGGCGATCTCCTTGGCGCGCGACTCGCTCTCACCGCGGTCCTCGGCGCTCTCCTTGATGTGCTCGTACTGGCGTTCCCTCTTCGGGCTCGAACCGCGTGGCATGACCGATCACTCCTTCCGTGATTCGAACACGCCACAAGTACCCCTCTCGGCGGGAACAACCCCGTACCCGCCCACCTGGCGGAACGCCGCCGCGCGCGTCAGTTCTCCAGCCGGGCCACCCGTCCCCGCTCCCCCGCCGCCCAGCAGCCCCGGTCCGGCGTGCAGTCGACCGTGTCGTACGACCCGGTGTCGACCGTGCGCCAGGTGCGGCCGCCGTCGGTGGTGAGGTCGGTCCCCGTGGGGCCGACGGCGAAAGCGGTCGTACGGCTGTACGGGAGCCAGGCGACGCCGGAGCGGTAGGCGGGCGGGGGCTGCGCGGCGGGCGTCCAGGTGCGGCCCGCGTCGCCGGTGGTGGCCGCGGCCTGCGGTGACGGCTGGTCCGCGCGGTAGTCGCCGCCGACGGCGATGCCGTGCGCCCGGTCGCGGAAGGCCAGCGCGAAGACGCCCCGGGCCGGGTCGCCGGCCGGTACGGGGGTGTCGGCGACCGTCCAGGTGCGCCCCCGGTCGGCGGAGTGCAGCACGCGCGCGCGGGCCGCCCCTCCGGTCGCCAGCCACACATCGCGCGGCCCCGAGCTGACCAGGCACTGCCCGCTCGCCGCGAAGCCCGCCTCCCCCTCCAGGGCCGGGGGCATGCCCTCGTTCGGCAGGACCTCCCAGGAGCGGCCGCCGTCCTCGGTGGACAGGATGCGGAACCTGCCGTCGACCGGGTCGCTCATGGCCAGCCCGTGGCGGGGGTCGAAGAAGGTGAGGCAGTCGTAGAAGGCGCGCGGGTCGGTGTTGCGGAAGGACTCGGTCCAGGTCTCGCCGCCGTCGTCCGTGCGGTACACACGGGAGGCCTCGCCCTCGCCGATGGCCAGGACGACCGCCCGGCGTGCGTCGAATGCCTCGACGTCCCGGAACTGCAGTTCCTGTGCGCCGGGCGGTGAGACATTGCGCCAGGTCCTGCCCCCGTCGCCGGTGCGGAGCACGGTGCCGGCGGAACCCGCCAGCCACGCGCTGTTCCGGCTGACCGCGGCCAGCCCGCGAAAGCGCACGTCGGTGCCGGTCTCCTTCAGTTCCCAGTGCGGGGGACGGCCGTCCCCGTGTGCCTGCGCGGGCACCGCCAGGGCGGCGGCGAGTGCCGCCGCGGCCAGTCCCGTCGTCATCGTCCGACTCGTCCGACTCGTCCTTCTCGACTGCCCCATGCCCCTCATGGCGGGCGAAGCTAGTGCAGCGACGAGGTGCCGTCCAGATGGCCTCGGCCGGGAACCACCGGGCGGCGTCCGGTGTCCTCTCCCATATCCCGGGACACGGGATGAGAAATGGATCACCCCAGTGATTGGGCCCGGTGACAGAGGTCACTCGAACCTCATGTGCACGGATCGGCCCGATCCGGCGTCTTTGCATATGCCCGGCCGCAGTATCCGGAATCCGTCCACCCGTCACAAGGGAGCAAGGCGTTGTCCACCGTCATCGAGCAGCCCGTAGAGGCCCGTCTCGTCGCCGCCGCGCCGCGGATGCCGAGCATTCCCGCCACGCTCCACTACGACCGCAGCGACCCGTTCGCCGTCCGTATGACCTTCCCCGCCCCGGCCACGCTGGAGGGGGTCGAGGTCTGCTGGACCTTCGCCCGCGAACTGCTCGTCACCGGTATGGAGGACCCGGTCGGCTACGGCGACGTACGCGTCCGCCCGTACGGCTACGACCGGCTGGTCCTGGAGTTCCACGCCCCGGAGGGCACGGCCGTGGTGCACGTGCACGCCGACGAGGTACGGCGCTTCCTGGAGCGGTCGATGGATCTGGTGCCGCTCGGCCTGGAACACCACCAGGTGGACCTGGACCACGATCTGGCCGAGCTGATGCGCGACGCCTGCTGAGGCCCCGGACCTCTGAGGCCCCGGACCTCTGAGGCCCCGACCCGCTGAGGGCCCGCCCCGCTGAGGGCCCACCCCCAGACGCCGCCCCGCTCCGCCGGGGGCGGCCGATCCGGGTGCCGCTTAATTGCGTTGACACCCCCACGGCCCCTCCGTACTTTGTTCCACGGTCCTGTTGCCGTCGATTGGAGAAGGACGTTGCTCGTCTGAGGTCCTGAGACACCGCGTCACACAGCCCGCCGTATGCCGGCGCCCCTGTGTGCGTAGCGTGCGACCTCGGCGTACAGCCGTCCCTTCGGCAGCGGGCCTTCTCTCGCCCCCGTCGTATGTCGCCCTCGCGGTGTTTCGAACGCGTCGCCCCTGGCCGCTTCCCTCACCCGCGAGGTTCCTCATGTCTACTCCCCTTTCCCTCACCTGCGCCTCCCTGTCCTTCGCCTGGCCCGACGGCACCCTGGTCTTCGAGGATCTGCAGATGGCGTTCGGCCCCGGCCGGACCGGACTCGTCGGCGTCAACGGGTCGGGTAAATCAACCCTGTTGAAGCTGATCGCCGGTGAACTCACCCCGTCCGACGGCACCGTGCGGGTGGCCGGCGAGGTCGGCTACCTGCCGCAGAACGTCACGCTCGACACCGGCCTGAGAGTCGACGAGGCGCTCGGCATCGCCACCGCCCGCGCCGCGCTGCACGCCATCGAGGCCGGTGACGTGGCCGAGGAGCACTTCGCGGCGATCGGCGACGACTGGGACGTCGAGGAACGCGCACTGGCGACCCTCGGCGGGCTCGGGCTGGGCCACGTCGATCTGGACCGCACCATCGGCGAGGTCTCGGGCGGCGAGTCGGTGCTGCTGCGGCTGGCCGCGCTGCTGCTGCGCCGCCCCGACGTCCTCCTGCTGGACGAGCCGACCAACAACCTGGACCTGTACGCGCGGCGCAGGCTGTACGACGCGGTCGAGGCGTGGTCCGGGGTGCTGGTCGTGGTCAGCCACGACCGTGAACTCCTGGACCTGGTCGACCAGATCGCCGATCTGCACTCCGGCGAGGTCACCTGGTACGGCGGCAACTTCTCCGCGTACGAGGAGGCACTCGCCGTCGAACAGGAGGCGGCCGAAAGGATGGTGCGGGTCGCCGAGACGGATCTGAAGAAGCAGAAGCGCGAACTGGTCGACGCACAGGTCAAGTTGGCCCGGCGCAAGCGGTTCGGGCAGAAGATGCAGGACCAGAAGCGGGTGCCGAAGATCGTCGCGCACGCGCGCAAGCGGGCGGCCCAGGAGTCCGCCGGCAAGCACCGCATCCTGCACGAGGAGCGGCTCGCCGGGGCGAGGGAACGCCTCGACGAGGCGGTGGAGGCCGTACGGGACGAGGACGAGATCCGCGTCGAGCTGCCGTACACGGCCGTACCTCCGGGCCGTACCGTGCTCACCCTGCTGGACCTGGAACTGAGGTACGGAGCCCGGGTGACGGGCGGCCTCGATCTGCGCGGCCCGGAGCGGATCGCGTTGGTCGGCCGCAACGGCTCGGGCAAGACCACGCTGCTGCGGACCATCGCGGGCGAGCTGGAGCCGGTGAGCGGCGAGTCGAGGGCGCACGTCCCGACGCGGTTCCTGCCGCAGCGGCTCGACGTTCTCGACGACAGGCTGACGGTCGCCGAGAACGTGGCCCGGTTCGCGCCGGACGCGACCAACAACCGGATCCGGGCGCGCCTCGCCCGCTTCCTGTTCCGGGGCGCCCGGGCCGACCAGCAGGCAGCCACGCTCTCCGGCGGGGAGCGCTTCCGCGCCGCCCTGGCCGCCCTGATGCTCGCCGAGCCCGCCCCGCAGCTGCTGATGCTGGACGAGCCGACGAACAATCTCGACATGGCGAGCGTGCGACAGCTGACGACCGCGTTGGAGGGGTACGAGGGCGCACTGATCGTGGCCAGCCACGACCTGCCGTTCCTGGAGTCGATCGGGATCACACGGTGGCTGCTGATGGAGGAGGGAGAGCTGCGGGCGACCACCCCGGAGGAACTCTGGGCCGACTGATCTGGGCGGCGCCGGAGGCCGGCCGACCTGGGCTCTCGCCGACCGGCCGACTACCGCCGAGTAACTCAGGAGGACCACAGCCTGCCCCGGGGTTGGCAACTGCTCACCCAGGAGCGCGCACAAGACCGCTTTGGCTCGATCGTGTGATGGTCGGCTTCCTGCCATGCCGTGCACTGGGCCATCCGGGCTGACGTGATCGCGCGATCCAGGACGCGGATACGGCGCCTGGGGCACCCCCGGCGGTAGCCGGCGGGTGCGGGGCCCCCGCTCCACCGGAGTGATGGTTCGGGCCCTCCCCGTCGCCTCTGGCCCTACCCGCCTGCCCAGATCGCACAGGGAACCGGCCTCCCGGGCTCGGACCACGCACAGGATGCGTGTCGCTGCCTCGGGGTTGAGTACGTCGGGGACCGGCACGCCCAGGACCGTTCGGGGCGCACGGCTGAGTCAGACTCACACCTGCCCAGTCCTCAGGAACGGTTTTGTCCTGGTGGGCCGGGACTGCATGATGGCGGACCGGCGTCGCTTCACGGGCGCCGGAAAACCGTCGTTCGATTCGGAGTCACCCACGTGCCCAGCAAGAAGGCTCTAGTCCGCCGCCCCAGCCCCCGCCTGGCCGAGGGCCTCGTCACGCACGTCGAACGCACGGAGGTGGATGTCGACCTGGCGGTCGAGCAGTGGGAGGCGTACGGCGAGGCCCTGCGCGACCACGGCTGGGAGACGATCGAGGTGGACCCGGCCGACGACTGCCCGGACTCGGTGTTCGTCGAGGACACCGTCGTCATGTACAAGAACGTGGCGCTGATCGCGCGCCCCGGCGCCGAGTCCCGGCGGGCCGAGACCGAGGGGATCGAGGAGGCCGTGGCCGCGCTCGGCTGCTCGGTGAACTGGGTCTGGGAGCCGGGCACGCTGGAGGGCGGCGACGTCCTGAAGGTCGGCGACACCGTGTTCGTGGGCCGGGGCGGGCGCACCAACGCGGCCGGCGTCCAGCAGCTGCGGGCCGCGTTCGAGCCGCTCGGGGCGCGAGTGGTCTCCGCCCCGGTGAGCAAGGTGCTGCATCTGAAGTCGGCGGTCACGGCGCTGCCCGACGGCACGGTCGTCGGGTACATCCCGAAGATGGACACCCCGTCGCTGTTCGGGCGCTTCCTGCCGGTGCCGGAGGAGGCCGGGGCGCACGTGGTGCTCCTCGGCGGCGACAAGCTGCTGATGGCGGCGAGCGCGCCGAAGACCGCCGAGCTGTACTCCGACCTCGGCTATGAGCCCGTCGTGGTCGACATCAGCGAGTTCGAGAAGCTCGAGGGCTGTGTGACATGCCTCTCGGTGCGGCTGCGTGGACTGTACGCCTGACGGGTGATCGCTTCCCCTCTTCGACCCCGGGACCTGCGGGTCCACGGGGCCTTCGGCATGCCCGCCGAGCCCTCGGGGGACGCCGCTGATCAGCGGTCTTTACAGCGCACTTAACCTACGGCATCGTAACCTACGGCTTCGTAGCCTACGATGCCGTAGGTTCAGGTCGCCCGCCTGAGGCAGCCCCGAACGTCCCGTTCCCTGTACGTCCCCCTGGAGCATCTGTGTCGATCACTTCTCCCCACCTCGGCAGCCCGTCCGGCGAATGGACCGACGCGCGGCTGCTGTACGCACTGGAGGAAGTCGTCGAGAAGGAACTCAACCGGCACCTGAAGGTCACCAAGGACTGGATGCCGCACGAGTACGTGCCTTGGAGCGACGGCCGCAACTTCCCCGGCTTCTTCGAGGACGGCGAGGCCTGGGAGAAGGGGCAGTCGAAGGTCTCCGAGGTGGGCCGGATCGCCCTCGTGGTGAACCTGCTGACCGAGGACAACCTGCCCAGCTACCACCACGAGATCGCCACCCTCTTCGGCCGGGACGGCGCCTGGGGCACCTGGGTGCACCGCTGGACCGCGGAGGAGGGCCGGCACGGCATCGTGATGCGCGACTACCTGCTCGCCTCGCGCGCGGTGGACCCGGACAAGCTCGAAGAGTTCCGGATGTCCCACATGAGCGAGGGCTTCGAGTCGGACAACCGGCACTCGATGCTGCACACGGTCGCCTACGTCGCCTTCCAGGAACTCGCCACGCGCGTGTCGCACCGCAACACCGGCCACCACTCCGGTGACCCCGTCTGCGACCGCATGCTGGCGCGCATCGCGACCGACGAGAACCTGCACATGATCTTCTACCGGAACCTGCTGAAGGCCGCGTTCGAGTTCGCGCCCGACCTCACCATGCAGGCCGTCCGCGACGTCGTCGTGAACTTCCGGATGCCCGGCCACGGGATGCCCGGCTTCGAGCGGGCCGCCGCGCAGATGGCCATCGGCGAGGTCTACAACATGCGCATCCACCACGACGACGTCCTCGCGCCCGTCATCCGCTTCCTGAAGATCATGGAGATCGACGGTCTCGGCCCCGACGGCATGAAGGCGCAGGAGGAACTCGGCCTCTACATGGGCGGACTCGACGCGGAGGCCCGCAAGTTCGACGAGAAGCTGGCGGCGCGCAAGGCACGGATGGCGGCGCGGGCCGGGGCCTGACAGCCGCGCACCGCGGACGCTCGTGAGGCGCGGCGCGGACTCTAAGTGAGGCGCGGGGTGCCTGAGGCGGGGTGCCCCCGTGCGGCGCAGGGGGGCGGGGCGGCTGGATTCGAACCAGCGTGTTCCGGTTTTGGAGACCGGCGCGTCTGCCTCTGCGCTACGGCCCCGCCCTTGCGGGGAGCCTAGTCGCTCCCCTCACCACTCCGCCTCCCGATAATCCTTGAGGAACACTCCCGACACCGGGTCGCCGGTCTCGCCGCGCACGATCGGGTCGTAGACGCGCGCCGCGCCGTCGATGATGTCGAGCGGGGTGCGGAACCCGGCGCCTGCCATGCGGCCCTTCTTGGGCGCGGGGTTCTCGTCGGTGATCCAACCGGTGTCGACGGCGCACATGTGGACGCCCCGCTCCGCGAGTTCGGCGGCGCTGGTGCGGGTGAGCATGTTGAGGGCGGCCTTGGCCATGTTGGTGTGCGGATGCCCGGCCGTCTTGTTCCGCACGGCGAAACGGCCCTCGACGGCGGTCACGTTGACCACGTAACGGCGGGGGCGGGGGGCCGCGAGCAGCAGCGGCAGCAGGCGGTCGCAGAGGAGCGCCGGGGCCAGGGAGTTGACCAGCTGGGTCTCCAGGACCTCCGCCGGGTCCAGTTCACCCAGCCGCGCCGACCAGGAGTTCTCCGGGGCGGGGTCGGGCAGCAACCCGGCCTCGTCGGCCTCGCGCAACACGACGGGCAGGGTGGCGGCGCCGGCCCCCAGCATCCGCATCGGGGTGAACCCCGGTGCCTGCCGCGCCCCTTCGGGCAGCGCGTCGTACTCCCCGGCGGCCAGTAGCGCATACGACTCCGGCGGCCGCCGTACGGTCTGGGCCGCGTTGTTGACCAGGATGTCGAGGGGTTCACCCTCCTGCCGCAACTGCTCGCACAGGCCCAGTACTTGGCGCGGGTCCCGCAGGTCGACGGCGACGACGGTCAGCCGGTCGAGCCACTTCTCACTGCCGGGCTCGGCGCGGAAGCGGCGCACGGTGTCGTGCGGGAAGCGGCTGGTGACGAGCAGTTCGGCGCCGTCGCGCAGCATCATCAGCGCCAGCTGGAAGCCGATCTTCACCCGGCCGCCGGTGAGCAGCGCGCGGCGCCCGCTCAGGTCGGTGCCGAGGGCGCGGCGGGCGGTGTTGTCGGCGGCGCAGTCCGGGCACAGCCGGTGGTAGAAGGAGTCGACCTGTCGATAGGACGCCTTGCAGACATAGCAGTGGCGCGACTTGCGCAGAACTCCCCCGTCGCCCGCCGCCTGTTCCGACAGCGGGGCGTCCTCGCGCCGGTCCAGGGCTCCGGTGGCGGTCGCGGCCATCACGGCGGCGTCCGCGGCGGACTTCTCGGCGCCGAGTGCCTTGCGGCGGCGCTTCCACCCGTCGCGTGCGAAGGACGCGGCGACCCGCTCGGTCCGTAGCCGCACCGGGTCGTCCACGGGCAGCGCCTTCAGCCGGCCGACCGTACGGTGGAAGGCCGCCAGTTCTTCCTCGGTGATGCCGCCGTCGGCGCTGGTGCCGTCGTCGTCGCTCATGCGTGCCCCGCCCCGCGTGTCCCGTGCCGTGTCGCGGCTGTCCCCCGGCCCACGCGGTCCCCGAAGCGGCGCGGCGCCGTGCGTCGGGCGCGGTGCGCCACTGTGAAGCGAGGTCCGGACGACCGGATTCGAACCGGCGTTTCCGCCCTGACAAGGCGGTGCGCCTGCCTCTGCGCTACGTCCGGACCGCGCCCCCGGATCCTATGCGGCCACTCCGGGCGAGCCCCACCGATTTTATGACCGGTCCGACAGGTGGCCGCGCCGAGCCGGCACCGCGTTCACCGGCGGCCCGGTCAGCCGTTCTCGGTGCGCCGCAGACGCAGTCTCTCCTTCTCGGAGAGCCCGCCCCAGACACCGAACCGTTCGTCGTTGGACAGCGCGTACTCGAGACACGCGGTGCGCATCTCGCACATACCGCAGATGCGCTTCGCCTCACGCACCGAGCTGCCGGGCTCGGGAAAGAAGAAGTCTGCCCCCGTCTGCGCACACAGCGCCCGCTCCTGCCAGGCACGGTCGATCGGGGTGATCGTGTCGTTGTGCATGCCCAGCATCGTGCCGGGCACCGAAAAACGTTCGATCAACGCGCCATCAACGCGGCGCTCCGGGGCTCCGGGGCTCCGGGGCTCCATGGTCCCCTCGCCGACCAGGGGGACACACGGCGGCGCGCTGGAGGCGGCGTACGGGAGGCGGCGTGCGCCCGCTTCCACTGCGCGTCCGGGGCGCGTCCGGCCGATGCGCGGGCGGTCGCGCGTACGCGGTGCCAGACCCGGCACCACGGGCAACCGGCCCCTCGGACCTCTGCAGAGGAGCGCAGTCATGCTCACCACCCGCCATGTCACCGGCGCCCCGAACTGGGTCGGCCTCGGGACCCCCGGCATCGAGGGCGCCGTCTCCTTCTTCCACCACCTCTTCGGCTGGCGGTTCGAGTCGGCCGGCCCCGAGCTGGGCGGCTTCGGCTTCTTGCGGCTCGACGGCCGTACCGCCGCGGCGGGCATGCAGAATCCCCCGGAGCAGGGCCCGCCGTCCTGGAACATCTACTTCCGCACGCCCGACGCGGACGCCACGGCCGAGGCGGTCGAGCAGGCCCGTGGTTCCGTGCGGATGCGGCCCATGGACGTGGCGGACGAGGGCCGTATGGCGATCCTCGCCGACCGGGCGGGGGTGCCCTTCGGCGTGTGGCAGCCCCGCCGCGTCCAGGGGCTCGACGTCGTCACGGACCCGGGCGCGCTGTGCTGGCTGGAGCTGTACACACCGGATCTGCCCGCGGCGGCCGGGTTCTTCAACTCCGTTTTCGGCTGGGAGACCTCGGCGATCGACGTGGGCGGCGGCAGCTACATCTGTGTGCACCCGGCGGGTGCCGAACCGGGTTCGATGTTCGCCGGCATCGTGCCGATCGACGAGGACCCGAGCCAGGCGGGGTCCGGACCGTACTGGCTGGCGTACTTCGAGGTGGCGGACGCGGACGCCGCGGTGAGCCGGGCGCTGGAGCACGGCGGCGGCGTCCGGCCGCCGGCCAACGACCTCCCGGGCGCGGGGCGTTTCGCCAAGCTCACCGACCCGTACGGGGCGCGGTTCGCGGTCATCAAGAGCGAGCAGCCGCAGGGATAGGACCGCCGCGAGGCCGGGACTCCGCCTCACCGTGAGGCCGAACGCCGTTCGACTTGTCGTCAGTTCATGAACTCAGCCATGTTCTTGAGAGCGCTCTCAGTCATAAGTCTTGACGACTCAACTTCCCCTGGGAACAGTGGGGGAACCACAGCAGGGGCCCCGTCCGCTGTGCCTCCACTCCCCCACGTCCCAGGAGGCCATCGTGATCTCCCGCCGTACGTTCCTGTCCACGGCCGCCGGCGCCGTCGGCGCCACCGCCGTCGGTGGTGCCCTCGGCTCACCCGCCCAGGCCGCGCCCGCGACCTGCCAACTCGTCCTGCGCAATGCCTCGTTGCCAGGCACGGTCCGCGCATACGTCACCGGGCACGAGCAGTCGACGGGCGCCTGGGTGCTGCTGCGGGCCGACGGGAGCGTCTACCGGCCGACCTCACCGTCGGCACCCCAGACGCCGCTTCCGGTCGACTGCGCGATCCCGCTCGGCGCGGCGGGCTCGGCACCCAAGGTGCTGACGCTTCCTCAGATGTTCGGCGCGCGGGTCTACTTCGTGCGGGACAGCAGCCTGGAGTTCTTCCTCAACCCGGGGCCCGCCCTGGTCGAGCCCGCCTTCGCGACGCCCGCCGACGCCAACTACGGCAAGACCTGGTCGTTCTGCGAGTTCACGTTCAACCCCACGCAACTGTTCGCCAACATCAGCTACGTCGACCTGGTGACGGCCCTCCCGATCGGGCTGACGCTGGAGGGCGACGGCACGCACACGGTCGCCCCGCTGCCCGACGGGGCGGTGGAACGGATCGCCGCCGATCTGGTGGCGCAGGCGGCGCGGGACGGTCAGCCCTGGGACCGGCTCGTCATCCGGCGCGGTGACGGCAGGGTGCTGCGGGTCGTCTCACCGCAGAACCTGATGGCCCCGTACTTCGACCGGCCCGACCAGATGCCGTTCCGCTCCTACTGGAACTCCTACATCGACCAGGTGTGGGCGAAGTACCGGACGCAGGACCTGAGGATCGACCTCCAGGGCGGCCGGGGCGTCCTCACCGGGCGGGTCTCCGGCGACACCCTCACCTTCGCCGGCGGCCACTCCTTCACCAAGCCGACCTCGAAGGACATCTTCACCTGCAACCACGGCCCGTTCGCCAACAACCCCGGCGACCCCGACACCAGGAAGGCCCTGCTCGCCCGGCTCGCCGCAGGCTTCAACCGCTCGATCATGCTCACCCACCCCACCCAGCCGAACGGGGTGACGGCCGCCGACTACTACCAGGGGGCGGTGACGAACCACTGGTCACGCGTGGTGCACGCCAACTCGCCCATCGGGTACGCCTTTCCGTACGACGACGTACGGCCCGACGGGCAGCCCGACGTGTCGGGCGCGGCCCACGACGGCAATCCGCGCCGGTTCACGGTGACGGTGGGCGCCTGAGCCGGGCGGCCTACGCGGAGGCGCGCCGTACCAGGGTGGTCGGCAGGACCACGCTGGTCGGCGTGCCGGCCGGGCCCCGACCGGCCTGTTCGTCGGGGGCTCGCCGTTCGAGGCCCCGCAGCAGCAGTCGGGCCATCAACCGGCCCATCTCCTCTATGTCCTGACGGACCGTCGTCAACGGTGGGTCGGACTGCTCGGCCACCGGCAGCATGTCGTCGAAGCCCACCACGGCGACGTCCTCGGGAACCCGGCGCCCGAGTTCCCGCAGGACCCGCAGCGCGCCGGACGCGGAGACGTCGTTGGCGGCGAAGACCGCGTCCAACTCGGGGCAGCGGCCGAGGAGTTCCCGCATCGCCCGCTCCCCGCCCGCCGGGGTGAAGTCGCCCTCCACGATCAGCCGGGGGTCGGCGTCCACCATGACGTCCCGGAACCCGTCGAGCCGGTCCACGGCGGAGGTCTGGTCCAGGGGCCCGGTGATGTGGGCGATCCGGGTGCGGCCGAGGCCGACGAGATGGCGTACGGCGTCCCGCGCGCCGCCCCGGTTGTCGCTGTCGACGTACACGGTGGTCGTGTCGCCGCGTGCGCCGTCCGCCCAGCCGGGACGGCCGCCGAACACGGTGGGGACGCCGGCGCCCCGGATCAGCGCGGGCAGCGGATCGTCGAGGTGCAGCGAGAACGCGAGCGCCCCGTCGACGTGTCCGCCCGCCAGATACCGCCCCACCCGGGCGTAGTCCTCGGGGCCCTCGGTGAGCAGCAGCACGAGCTGTGAGTCGTGCGCGGTCAGTTCCTTGCTGATGCCCCGGAGTTGCAGGGCGAAGAAGGGATCGGCGAAGACCCGGGTCTCCGGCTCGGCGATCACCACGGCCACGGCGTCGTGTCGTCGGGTGACGAGGCTGCGGGCGGCCTGGTTGGGCACGTATCCGAGCTCCTCGACCGCCTTCCGCACCCGCTCGACCAGGGGTTCCCGCACGCCCTCGCCGCCGTTGACGACCCGCGAGACGGTTGCCCTGGACACCCCGGCGCGCGCGGCCACGGCCTCCAACGTGGGACGCGACGCTGTCTCGGTCACTGCGGAACACTCCTCGGGGCGGCTCCGCCCAGGATAGCCCCGGGCAGGAGTCCCCTGAGAGCGCTCCCGACGGCGGCCGTCCGCCGAGGGCTCAGTGGTGGTGCGACCCGCCGGACCCCGCCGCCTCGTCGGCCCCATCCGCCCCGTCGGCGACGTCGGCCCCGCCCGCCTGTTGCTCGCCGTGCGGCGTGTGCGGCTCGTACCCCGGGATCGTGCCGTCCGTCCTGCGCACCAGGAACAGGCCGACCATGCCCATGTCGGAGTGGCTCTGGACGTGGCAGTGGTACATCCAGGCGCCCGCTCCCACCCCTTCGCCCGCGATGACCTGGAAGCCGAAGGAGTCGGCGGGGCCGACGATCTTGTTGTCGATGACCTGGCTGGGGTCGTCGGGGCCGGTGAGCATGCCGGTGCGGTTGTCGGCCCAGCGGTGACCGTGCAGGTGGAAGGTGTGGTAGTACTCGCCGTGCGTGATGACGACGAACTCGACCCGGTCGCCCACGGTCGCGTCGAAGTTGGGCCCGGAGTGCGCGGGCTTGTTGTTGATGAGCAGGTCGTTGAAGACGACCGTGACGGTCTTGTCGGGCAGCACATCGCCCTTGCGGCGGACGATGACAGGGCCGTAGAGACCCTTGCGGACGCCGACCGTGCCGTGTTCGGTGCCGACGACATGGTCGTGGTAGTGCCAGTAACCGGCGCTGCCCGCACGCCAGGTGCCGTCCTTGCGTGCGCCGGGGGCGTGGGTGCGCCAGGTGTAGGTGCGGGTGCCGCCGGGTTCGACGTCGCTCCGGTTCTGCCTGGTGCCGTCGCTGGAGATCTCGTAGTCCAGGCCGTGGACGTGCAGGCTCGCCGCCACATCCATCGTGTTCTCGAACTCGATGTGCAGGGTGTCACCCTCGTTGAGCTCGATCAGCGGACCCGGTATCGAGGCCTTGCCCTTCTCCAGGCCGTAGCCCATCTGTCCGTCGGGCAGCTTCTCGGCGTACATCTTGATGTGCCGGACCACGCCGCCCGCCGGGGCCGTCCTCGCCTGCGTGGCGGCGCTCGCGGACCCGGAGGTGCCGACGGTCTCGACGGCCACGGACAACGATGTCGCGGCGGCCGCTCCACCCAGCAGCATCCGCCGGTTGAACCCTCGTCTGTCCATTCCGTCCATGCGGAACTCCCCACGCCGATACGGATCTTGCGGAGACGCAGCTGTGATCAACCTGTGAGACGGTAGCGGCCGCGCGACCGTTTATCCACACCCAGGACAAAGTTCAGACCATTCCGGTCATAGCTCTTGGCGAGTCGCGTCGAAGCGGGCTAGCTTCCTTGGCGCTGTTGCTGTGACCGAGGAGGTGCCCATGTACTTACGAGGGTTGAGCGACGCGAAGAGACGGGCCTGGGCGGCCACCCTGACCGCCTCGGTCGTCACCGCGGGACTTCTGTCGGGCCCCGCGGCCCAGGCGCGACCGGCGCCGGAACCACCGCTGACAACGATGTCGATCAAGTCTCCGCCGGGCGGCTCCGGCCCTCGGGTGCTGATCTTCCACGGCTCCGCGGCCCCCGGGGAGGAGTCGCCCGTCGTGAACGCCGGGATCGAGGCGATCGAACGGATCGGGCTGTCCGGACCGGCCGCGGAGCGCTTCGGGGTCGTCGCCACCGACGACGCCTCCGTCTTCACCGACGAGACCCGGCTGAGCGGCTTCAACGCCGTCGTCTTCCTGACCGGCGGCGGTGACGTCCTGGATCCCGAGCAGGAGGCGGGCCTCGAGACCTATATGGAGGCGGGCGGCGGTTTCGTCGGCGTCCATGACGCGGCCCGCGCCGAACCGTACTCGGACTGGTTCACCGGGCTGATCGGTGCCCGTCCGGCGGCGTCCAGCCCGACGGCCGTACAGCGGGCGACGGTCGAGGTCGGTGACCGGCGGCACCCGGCCACCAAGGACCTGCCGGCACAGTGGAAACGGCCCGACAAGTGGCTCAACTGGACGAAGAACCCCTCGGGTTCCGTGCACACCGTGGCCCGGGTCCGCGAGTCGACCTACCAGCCGGGCACCGGCGCCAACGGCTGGGACCACCCGGTGAGTTGGTGCCGCGACTACGACGGCGGCCGTTCCTTCTACACGGGCATGGGCGGAACCGTCTCCGCGTACGACGAGACCGACTTCCGTACACATCTGCGCGGCGCCCTGCTGTGGACCTCCCGCCTCGCGCGGGCGGACTGCAAGGCGACCATCACCGCCAACTACAAGGCGGAGCGGCTGACCCGGCCCAACCAGCCCGGGCAGAACGACCAGATCGGTGAACCGCACGGCCTGGTCACCGCACCCGACGGGCGGGTCCTGTACATCGGCCGGGGCGGCGCCGACTCCTCCCAGCCCGTGGTCACCGACTGGAACGACCCCGACATCGGCAAGGGCAAGGGCGAGGTCCACGTCTACGACCCGCGGACGAAGAAGGTCACCCTCGCGGGCGCCCTCACCGTCTTCGGCAACAAGGGCGGCGGCGACGAGCTGATCAAGGTCGAGGAGGGCCTGCTGGGCATCGAGCTGGACCCCGGCTTCCAACAGAACGGCTGGGTGTACCTGCACTACACACCGCACGCGCGGATCGATCGTGACACCCGGATGGCCGAGCGCCGCGTCTCCCGCTTCACCCTCGACCTCGCGAACAACAAGCTGGACCTGGGCAGCGAGAAGGTCCTGCTCAAGTGGCCGGTGCAGATCCACAGTTGCTGTCACGCGGGCGGCGGGATGAGCTTCGACTCCAAGGGCAACCTGTACATCGCGACGGGAGACAACAACTCCAGCGGCTTCAGCGCCGGTTACTCGGGCAACAATCCCCAGCCCAACTACAAGGGCGTCTCCTTCGCCGACGCGCGCCGCACCGCCGGCAACACCAACAACCTCAACGGCAAGATCCTCCGCATCCATCCGGAGCCCGACGGCACCTACACCCTGCCCGCCGGGAACCTCTTCACCGGCAAGGAGACCGCCGAGGGCGGCGGCAAGACCCGCGGCGAGATCTACGTGATGGGCGTCAGGAACCCCGCCCGGATCTTCGTCGACCGGCAGACCGACGTCCTCTACGCCGGCTGGGTCGGCCCGGACGCGAGCGCGCCGTCGACGACCTGGGGACCCGCCAAGTACGACACCTTCGCCGCCATCACCGAGGCGGGCAACCGGGGCTGGCCGTACTGCATGGGCAACAAGCAGCCCTACCGGGACCGCAACCTGCCGGACCCGTCGCAGCCGCTCGGCTGGTACGACTGCGACCACCCGAAGAACGAGTCCCCGAACAACGACGGGCTGGTCAACCTGCCCCCGGTGACCGGCAACAACATCTGGTACGCACCGCAGGGCGGCGCCCCGGACTTCCCCCGGGACGCCAGCGGCATCCCCTCCTACAAGAACGAGGAGGCCACGTACCTGCTGCCGTGGCTCAAGGGCGGCGGCCAGGCCACCATGAACGGTCCGGTCTACCGGTACTCCGAGTCGGGCGACAACTCCGTCCGTTGGCCCGCCTACTGGGACGGCAAGTGGTTCGTCGGCGACTTCTACGACGCCGACCAGCCGCGCCACGCGGTGGTCATGGACCCGAAGAACCAGGGCGGCGGCGGGCTCCCGGTCCACGCGGAGTCCCTGAAGAAGATCGTGCCGGTCGGTGCCGACGGCATCAGGAACCTCATGGACTGGAAGTTCGGTCCGGACGGCGCGCTGTACGTCCTGGACTACGGGCGCGGCTTCTTCACCTCGGACGCCAAGTCGGCGTTGTGGCGCGTCACCTACACGGGCGGCGGTCCGACACCGGCGGCCGACGAGCTGGCGAGGAAGGCGGAGTGATGCGGGAAAGACGTTTGTGGGCAGCTCTGTTGGCGGCCCTGCTGATGGTCCTGGGGCTCACGTCGACGCCCGCGTCCGGCCGCACGGACGGGGTGCGGGAGAAGGCCGCCGCCCAGGTGCTCACCTGGACCGCCGGTGACGACATCACCAAGTACCTGACGGCGCCGCGGACCGCGGTGGCGGGTCCGGCCACCGTCGTGTTCGAGAACAGCAAGGCGACCGGCAACACCATGGGGATGCCGCACACGTTGACGTTCGACGTCTCCGACCCGGAGTACAACAACGACGTGCCGCTCAACATCCTCGCCAACCCCGGGGACGACCAGGGCGGCCGCCACACCGCCGAGGTCACGCTCGCCCCCGGCCGCTACCGCTACTACTGCACGATCCCGGGCCACGGACAGATGCAGGGCATCCTGGTGGTGACCGAGGGCACCGGCGAGGACACCACCGCGCCGGAGACCTCGGCGAAGGTCACCGGAACGCAGAACTCCCAGGGCGCGTACGTCGGTTCGGCGTCCGTGGCGGTGAGCGCGACCGACACCGGCGGTTCGGGGGTCGAGCGGGTCGAGTACGCGATCGGTGACGCCGGGGCCTGGCTGCCGTACACCACGCCCGTGGTGATCGACCAGGTCGGCACGCACAAGGTCCGCTACCGGGCGGTCGACAAGGCGGGCAACACGGCGGCCGAGAAGAGCGTCGGGTTCACGGTCGTGGCGCCGCCGACCGACGACACGACCGCGCCGGAGACCTCGGCGACGGTGGCCGGTGAGAGGAACCCCCAGGGCGACTACGTCTCGATGGCGACGGTCACCGTCTCCGCCTCGGACACCGGGTCGGGAGTCAACACCATCGAGTACGCGCTCGGCGACTCGGGGGCCTGGCAGCCGTACACCGCGCCCGTGATGGTGCACGACGTCGGCACGCACAAGGTGCGCTACCGGGCCACCGACAAGGCGGGGAACGTGGCGGCGGAGAAGAGCGTCGGCTTCACCGTCGTCGCCCCACCGACCGAGGACACCACTGCCCCGGTGACGGGCGTGACCGTCGAGGGCGACCGGAACTCCGCCGGCGCGTACCTGAGGAGCGCCAAGGTCACCGTCAGCGCCACGGACCACGGCGGGTCCGGTGTCGCGGCCGTCGAGTACTCGCTGGACGGCGGCCCCTACCTCGCGTACTCCGCGCCCGTGGTGGTCGACCGGGCGGGCACCCACACGGTCGCGTACCGGGCGAGCGACAAGGCGGGCAACACGGCCGCCGCGCGCTCGGTCAGCTTCACCGTCGTCGCAGGCGGCGGGGTTCCCACGCCCAACTGCGCCGAGTACGACGAGCGGTTGACGGTCTTCGTCGGCACGGTCGACTCGGGGGTGCCGAACCGGGTCACGAACAACCGGTGCCGGATCAACGAGTTGATCGAGGACGAGAAGGAGTGGACCTCCCACGCCCTGTTCCTGAAGCACGTGGACACCGTTCTCGACAAACTGTTCCGGGAAGGGGTCGTCGACCTGCGTGAGCACACGGCCGTGAAGGAGGCGGCGGAGGAGTCCGGGATCGGCAGGCCCGGCCAGACGGAGGGCTACCGCACGATCCTCGACGGCACGGCCGAGTCGTTCGCCAAGTGGCAGCAGGTGGGCGGCGGTTCGTTCGGCCTGAACGGCGACGGCTCGATCACCTCGGGGACCACGAAGGCCGGGCTCGGCATGCTGTGGTTCCCGGAGCGGAAGTACGGCGACTTCTCTCTGCGCCTCCAGTGGCGGGACGACGCACCCGGCACCGGCAACGCCAACTCCGGTGTGTTCGTGCGCTTCCCGTCGGTCCTCGACCATCCGGAGGAGTCGCGGCCGGAGTGGGTGGCCATCAAGTACGGCCATGAGGTGCAGGTCCTGGACCGGCCCGACGGCGACATGTACAAGACGGGGTCGGTATACGGCTTCGACCGGGTCGGGCTCGCCGGTGCGGGCGTCACCCAGAAGGGCACCTGGAACGACTACGAGATCAGGGTGGTCGACCAGCACTACTCGGTCTACCGCAACGGTGTCCTGATCAACGAGTTCGACAACACCGGCGGCCAGGACTTCACCCCGCCCCGCTCGGACGACCCGGGCACGGACGGACGACGGTTCGCCTCCGGCTACCTCGGACTCCAGGTGCACGGCACGACGGACGTCGTCTCCTACCGGGACATCCGGATCAAGGAACTGTAGGGAACGTCGACATCAAGGAAGTGCGGGAACGTCGGTGGCCCGTACCCGCGCCGGGTGCGGGCCACCGTCACGCCTTCTTCGCCCTGCTCGGCTGCACCCGCTTGGGCTCGCCCGGCATCTTCGGGTACTCCGGCGGATACGGCAGGTCCCCCAGCCCGTGGTCGTGTTCGTCCCGCGCCGCCAGTTCCAGCAGCGCCTCCAGGGAGAACGCGTGCTCGTCCATGTCGGCGTGGACGTCACCGACCTCGGCGAACCGCCCCGGCATCGTCCCCAGGTCGAAGTCGCGCGGTACGGCGACACCCACCTCGTCCCAGGTGAGGGGCGCGGACACGGGGGCGTGCGGGCGGGGGCGTACGGAGTAGGCGGAGGCGATGGTCCGGTCGCGGGCGGTTTGGTTGTAGTCGACGAAGATCTTCGCGCCGCGTTCCTCCTTCCACCAGGCCGTGGTCACCTGCTCCGGCATCCGGCGCTCCAGTTCGCGGGCGACGGCGATGGCCGACCGGCGTACCTGGGTGAAGGTCCAGTCGGGCCGGATCGGTACGAAGACGTGCAGGCCGCGGCCGCCGGAGGTCTTGGGCCAGCCGCGCAGACCGCCGTATTCGTGCAGGACCTCCCGCAGTTCGTGCGCGGCGCGGACCGCGTCGGCGTAGTCGGTGCCGGGCTGCGGGTCGAGGTCGATGCGGAGTTCGTCGGGGCGGTCGACGTCAGCGCGGCGGACGGGCCAGGGGTGGAAGGTGAGCGTGCCGAACTGGGCGGCCCAGACGACGGCGGCGACCTCGGTGGGACACATCTCGTCCGCGCTGCGGCCGCTGGGGAAGGTGATGTGCGCGGTGGGGATCCAGTCGGGCATGTTCTTGGGGGCGCGCTTCTGGAAGAAGTTCTCGCCCGTCACGCCCTCGGGGTAGCGCTCCAGGGTGGTGGGCCGGTCGCGCAGGGCCCGCAGGATGCCGGGGCCGACGGCGATGTAGTACCGGGCGAGGTCCAGCTTGGTGAAGCCGCGCTCCGGGAAGAAGATCTTGCCCGGGCTGGACAGCCGTACCGTCCGCCCCGCCGCCTCCAGGTCCACCGCTTCACCCATGCGAGCCACGGTAGGCGGAAGGACCGAATGCCGCATACCGGGACCTTCGACTCACTGAAGGTCCCGGTATGCGGCGAAGTTCGCCGCGCGGCGACTCCCTGGCGGTCGCAGAATCGAAGGCATGGATCTTCCGGTGATGCCGCCCGTGAAACCGATGCTCGCCAAGTCCGTGGCGAAGATCCCGCCGGACATGCACTACGAGGCGAAGTGGGACGGGTTCCGGGCGATCGTGTTTCGCGACGGGGACGAAGTCGAGATCGGCAGCCGTACCGGCAAGACGCTGACCAGGTACTTCCCCGAGCTGGTGGCGGCCCTGCGGGAGCGGCTGCCGACGCGCTGCGTGCTGGACGGCGAGATCGTGATCGTCCGCGACGGGCGGCGGCTGGACTTCGACGCCCTCACCGAGCGGATCCACCCCGCGGACTCCCGCGTCCGGATGCTGGCGGGGACGACCCCGGCCTCCTTCATCGCCTTCGACCTGCTCGCACTGAACGACGAGTCGCTGCTCGACGTCCGGCTCACCGACCGGCGCGCCCTGCTGGAGCTCGCCCTGGCCGGGGTGAGCGCCCCGGTGCACCTCGCACCGGCGACCACGGACCGCAAGCTGGCCGAACAGTGGTTCGAGCAGTACGAGGGGGCGGGCCTGGACGGGGTGATCGCCAAGCCGCTCACCCTGCTCTACCGGCAGGACGAGCGGGCCATGTTCAAGATCAAGCACGAGCGGACAGCGGACGTGGTGGTCGCCGGGTACCGCTTCCACAAGAGCGGACCGGTGGTCGGCTCGCTGCTGCTGGGCCTCTACGACGACGGGGGCACGCTCCAGCACATCGGCGTGTGCGCGGCCTTTCCCATGAAGCGGCGCGCGGAGCTGGTGCAGGAGCTGGAGCCGCTGCGGCTGGAGGACGTCCGGGAACACCCCTGGGCCGCCTGGGCCGAGGAGGCGGCGCACGAGACGGCGCGGCTGCCCGGCGCCCCGAGCCGGTGGTCCACGAAGAAGGACTTCTCCTGGGTGCCGCTGCGCCCCGACCACGTCGCCGAGGTGGCGTACGACCACATGGAGAACGGTGTCCGTTTCCGCCACACGGCCCGCTTCCGGCGCTGGCGCCCGGACCGCACGGCGGAGAGCTGCACCTACGCGCAGCTGGAGGAGCCGGTGAACTACGACCTGGCGCGGATCCTCGGCCCCGGCACGAACCGGTGACGCTCAGGGCTCCATCAGTACCTTGACCGCCCCGTCCTGCTTGCGCTGGAACATCTCGTAGGCGTGCGGGGCGTCGGTGAGCGGCACCCGGTGGGTGGCGAAGTCGTCGACGCCCAGGGGGTCGTCGTCCGTGAGCAGGGGCAGGATGTCGTCGCTCCAGGTACGGACGTTGGCCTGGCCCATGCGCAGCCGGATCTGCTTGTCGAACAGAGTGAGCAGGGGCAGCGGGTCGACCTTGCCGCCGTAGACGCCGGAGAGGGAGATCGTGCCGCCGCGTCGTACGAGTTCGATGGCGGTGTAGACGGCGGCGAGCCGGTCCACGCCGAGGCGCTCCGTGAGCCGTGAGCCGATGGCCCGGGGCAGCAGTCCGGTCGCGTTCTGGGCTAGCCGGGCGGCCGCGCTGCCATGGGCCTCGGTGCCGACGGCGTCGATCACGGAGTCGGGGCCGCGGCCGGCGGTCCGGTCCTGGATGGCACCGACCAGTTCCTTCTCGTTGTCGAAGTCCCTGAGGTCGAAGGTCTCCACGCCCCGCTCGCGCGCCCGGCTGAGCCGCTCGGGCACCAGATCCACCCCGAACACCTGCTCGGCTCCGCGCTGGAGAGCCACCCGGCAGGCCATGTCGCCGATGGGCCCGAGGCCGAGCACCGCGACGCTGCCGCCGGGCGGGACGTGTGCGTACTCGACCGCCTGCCAAGCGGTGGGAAGCACGTCGGAGAGGTAGAGGAAGCGGTCGTCGGGCGGCCCCTCCGGCACCTTGATCGGTCCGAACTGGGCCTGCGGGACGCGCAGGTACTCGGCCTGGGCCCCGGGGACCGAGCCGTACAGCCGGGTGTAGCCGAAGAGGGCCGCGCCCATGCCCTCGCCGGTGCACTGGGTGGTCTCGCACTGGGTGGGGAGCCCGGTGAGACACATCCAGCAGCTGCCGCAGGCGATCTGGAACGGTACGACCACCCGGTCACCGGCCGCCAGATCGGGGACCCCCGCACCGACCTCCTCGACGATGCCCATGGGTTCGTGACCGAGGATGTCGCCCGGCGTCATGAACGGAGTGAGCACCTCGTACAGGTGCAGGTCGGAGCCGCAGAGCCCGGTGGAGGTGATCCGGATGATCGCGTCGGTCGGCTCCTTCAGCACCGGATCGGGCACGTTCTCCACCCGCACGTCCCGCTTGCCCTGCCAGGTCACTGCCTTCATCGTGCCCACACTCCGTTCCCGCACCTCGGTCAGCAGGTTTCCGCCCGAGTACCCGACCCCTCACCCCCGAACCAGTCAGAAACAATCCACTATGGCCATTGATAAACAGATAAGTGCACAATCGGATGCATCATGAGCGGGATGAGTGAGATGAGTGGGACAAGCCGGATGGTCGGGATGGGCGGAAGGGGCACGGTGTGCAAGGGGTCCTGGACGCGGCGCGCCCGGCGCGGCGCGACCGCGGGGGCACTGCTCGCCGCGGTGGTCGCGGGCACCCTGCTGGCAGGCTGCACCACGACCGGGAGCGACGACGACGGACAGGGGCAGGGCAGCGATCGCAGGGACGACCGGACCGGCGCCCCGCCGGCCGGGTCCGCGCTCGCCGTGAAGATCGACAACGTCTCCGCCGCCCGCCCCCAGACCGGCCTCGACGCCGCGGACATCGTCTACGCCGAGCAGGTAGAGGGCGGCCTCAGCCGGCTGATGGCCGTGTACGCCACCCGGTTCCCCGAGGTGGTCGGACCGGTGCGCAGCGCCCGCGAATCCGACCTGGAGCTGCTGCGCCAGTTCGACGAGCCGACCCTGGCCTTCTCGGGAGCGCAGAGCAAGCTCCTGCCGCTGATCGGCAGGGCGCCCCTGCACGCGAAGACCCCCGAGGACGCCGGAGCCGCCTACTTCCGGGGCGACGACAAGCCCGCGCCGCACAACCTGTACCTGCGCCCCGGGAAGCTCCTCGATGCCCCGCCCGGCGCCGACGCCCTCACCACCGGTTTCCGCTACGGCCCCGCCCCCTCGGGCGGCACCCCCGAGGACTCCCGCACCGTCCGCTATCCGGCCGCCCGCTTCACCTTCACCTGGTCCGACGACAGCCGCCGCTGGCAGGTCTCGATGGACGGCAGACCGACGGTCACCACCGACGACGTCCGTGTCGCCCCGGCCACGGTGGTCGTCCAGCACGTGACCGTCCGCCCGTCGCAGTTCCGCGACTTCCTCGGCAACAACACCCCGTACACGGAGACGGTCGGCTCGGGCCGCGCGGAGGTCCTGCGGGACGGCAAGATCTTCGACGCGGACTGGGAGCGGAGGACGGCGAACGACGGCACACGGTTCACGACGACGGAAGGCGAGCCGATGAATTTCGCCGAGGGCCAGGTATGGGTGGTGTACACCGCCGACCGCTCGTAGCCGAACGCCTGGCGGAGCCGGCGGAGGGCTCGGCGGGGCCGACGGGGCTAGCGGAGCGCCTCCGTCGGGCTGCGCAGTTCCTCCGCCGCGTCGGCCACCCGCCGGATCAGCTCGAAGAACACGCCCTGCTCCTCCGCCGACAACGGGGCCAGGAACACCTGGTTCATCCGCGCCGTCCGCACCGTGAGCCGACGATGGATCCGCAGCCCGTCGTCCGTGAGCCGCAGCAGGAACCGTCGCCCGTCCTGCGGATCACGCACCTTGTCGAGGAGCCCCCGGCGCCCGAGGCGGCTGATGACCTCGGACATCGTGGACCGGTCGAGCCCCACCCGCTCCCCCACCGTGCGCTGGTCGAGCCCCGGTTCGGCGACGAGGGTGTTGAGGACCGCGAACTGCGGCGAGGTGATCTCCTCGGAGACCATCACGTTCCACAGCAGATAGTGGGCCTGCTGCAGCCGTCGGGCCAGGTGCCCGGGGTGGGTGGAGAGGTCCACCGCGGCCATGTGCACTCCTCGACTCGGGCTCGGCAATTCATCCGTGCACTGAACGATACCCGCCACGCCTCGACGTCTGTCCATATGGCGTACGGATCCGACCTGGCCTTTTTCGCAGCTCTTGACGAGGGAGCCGACGAGTGGCAGCGTGAAGGAAACTTCACCCAAATGCTCAGTGCCCTGATTAACCGGTCACCGGGTGCGCGGACGAGATGGGGCCTCACGGATGGACAAGGTGGTCGCCACAGCCCTGGAGGCGGTGGCCGATGTGCCGGACGGCGCGACGCCCCCGGCGTCGTCTCGAACAACCGTGGGGCCATTCGAGCATCAGGGCGAACGACGGCCACGACGGCCACGACGGCGTCTCGCCGGCCTCGCCGCCCAAGGCGGTCCGCGAGTTCGTCGGGGGCGCGACCGGCCGGAACCATCGCGCATGCGACCGGCCGGAACCGTCGCGCATCAGCCGACCCACAAGGGCTCGGGCGTCTGTGCCGCCACGCTGTGCATCGGCGTGGGGCAAGGGCTCGCCCGCGTTCTGCGGCGCTGAGCCGTGTCCGCGACTGCCGGTCGTTCATCACCGGTAACGCAGTTCCCCGCGCCCCTCAGGGGCGCCGCACCCATCCCGCCTTTTGACGTGAACGTCAGGAACCCCCAGGGACACCACTCATGACCCTCACCCAGCACGACATCGACCAGGAAATCGCCGTCGAACACACGGCCTACGAGAAGCGGGTCGCCGGCGGGGCGCCGGTCGAGCACCATCCGCGCCGCGACTACACGCCCTACCGGTCCTCGGTGCTGCGGCACCCGAAGCAGCCGCCGATCTCCATCGACGTCACCAAGGACCCGGAGCTGGTGGAGCTGTTCTCCCCCGCCTTCGGGGAGCGGGACATCACCGAGATCGACAACGATCTGACCCGGCAGCACAGCGGCGAGCCGATCGGTGAGCGGATCACGCTCACTGGCCGCCTCCTCGACCGCGACGGCCGCCCGCTGCGCGGCCAGCTGGTGGAGATCTGGCAGTCCAACTCGGCGGGCCGCTACGCCCACCAGCGCGAGCAGCACGACGCGCCGCTGGACCCGAACTTCACCGGCGTGGGCCGCACGCTGACGGACGACGACGGCCGTTACCACTTCACGACGATCCAGCCGGGCCCCTACCCGTGGCGCAACCACCTCAACGCCTGGCGGCCGGCCCACATCCACTTCTCGATGTTCGGCACGGCGTTCACCCAACGGCTCGTGACACAGATGTACTTCCCGAGCGACCCGCTCTTCCCCTACGACCCCATCATCCAGTCGGTCACCGACGACGCCGCCCGGCAGCGGCTGGTCGCGACGTACGACCACAGCCTGTCCGTACCGGAGTTCTCGATGGGCTACGTCTGGGACATCGTCCTCGACGGCCCGAAGGCCACCTGGATCGAAGAAGGGCGCTGACCTGCCATGACGAAGATCGACACCAGTCGTCCGGAGACCGTCCTCCCGACCCCGTCGCACACGGTCGGGCCCTTCTACGGCCACGCCCTGCCCTTCCCCGGCGGCGACGACATCGCTCCCCTCGGCCACCCCGACACCATCTCCCTCCAGGGCCACATCCTGGACGGCGAGGGCAACCCGCTGCCGGACGCCTTCCTGGAGCTGTGGGGTCCCGACCCGGACGGCAACGTCCCCCGCGTCGACGGGTCCATGCGCCGCGACGCCGCGAGCGGTGGCTTCCTGGGCCGCAACGGTGTGGAGTTCACCGGCTGGGGCCGCGTCCAGGCCGACGCGAGCGGTCACTGGACCGCGCGTACGCTGCGGCCCGGCGCGCGCGGGCGGAACGCGCCCTACCTCAGCGTGTGCGTCTTCGCCCGGGGCCTGCTGGTCCACCTGTTCACCCGGATCTACCTGCCGGGCGACGACGCCGCACTGGCCGCGGACCCGCTGCTGTCCCGTGTGGACGAGGCGCGCCGGGGCACGCTGATCGCCGAGGACCGGGGCAACGGCACCTACCGTTTCGACATCCGCCTTCAGGGCGAAGGCGAAACGGTCTTCCTGGAGTTCCAGTGACTTCTGCTGACGCCGACACCGGTCTGCTCTCCCCCGGGTGGGCCGGTTCCCCGGCCGCGGCCGCGACGAGCGACACCGCCCATCTGCGGGCGCTGCTCGACGCCGAGGCCGCGCTGACCCGCGCCCAGGCCACGCTGGGGCTGGTCCCCGCCGCGGCCGGGCCCGCGGTGACCTCGGCGGCGGACGCCGCGACCCCGGACGTCCGCTCCCTCGCGGAACGCGCGCGCGGCGGCGGCAACCCGGTGATCCCACTGGTGGCGGACCTCACCGAGGCGGTCGGCCCCGAGTACGGTCCGTACGTGCACCGGGGTGCCACCAGCCAGGACATCATGGACACGGCGACGATGCTGGTCGCCGCGCGCACCCTCGACCTGGTCCTGGCCGACCTCGGCCGTACGGAGTCCGCGCTGGCCGCGCTCGCCGCCGCGCACCGGGACACGGCGATGCCGGGCCGCACCCTCACCCAGCACGCCGTGCCCACCACCTTCGGTCTGAAGGCGGCCGGCTGGCGCTCGCTGCTCCTGGACGCCCGGGACCGGCTCGCCGTCGTACGGGCGACACTGCCGGCCCAACTCGGGGGCGCGGCAGGTACCTTGGCGGCGTTCACGGTCTTCGGGGCGGCCGACACCCAGGCCCTGACCGCCGCCTACGCCCGTGAACTCGGCCTCCACGCACCCGAGTTGCCCTGGCACACCCTGCGCACCCCGATCGCGGACCTGGCCGGAGCTCTGGCGTTCACCGCCGGCGCCCTGGGCAAGCTCGCGGTGGACGTGCTCACCCTGGCCCGTACCGAGATCGCGGAGGTCGCCGAGGGCAGCGGGGGCGGTTCGTCGGCGATGCCGCACAAGGCGAACCCGGTACGGTCGACGCTCATCGCGGCGGCGGCCCGGCGGGCGCCCCACCTGGCGGCGACGCTGTACGGGGCGCTGGCGGCCGAGGACGAGCGGCCGGCCGGGGCGTGGCACGCGGAGTGGGAGCCGTTGCGCGAGCTGCTCCGGCTGGTCGGAGGCGCCGCCCGGGACGCGGTGGAGCTCACGCAGGGGCTCCGGGTGGACCCCGGCGCGATGCGCCGGCACCTGGACCTCACCCACGGGCTGATCGTCTCGGAGCGGCTGGCCGCCGCGCTGGCCCCGGTGCTGGGCAGGGCCCGCGCCAAGGAACTGCTGACCCGGACCGCCGAGCGCGTCTACGCGGAGGGGCGCTCGCTGGGTGAACTCCTCGCCGAGGAGCCGGAGTTGAAGGACCTCGACCTCACGGACCTCACGGATCCCACCCGTTACACCGGCTCCGCCGGATCCCTCACCGACCGTGCACTGGAGCGACGTTGACCGACAAGCTGCTCGACCACCGTGCGGAAGGCCCGACTTCCGCCCCTCCCCTGCTGCTCGGCCCCTCCCTCGGCACGTCCACCCGGCTCTGGGACAAGGTGGCGCCCGAGCTGTCGATCACGCACCGGGTGGTCCGCTGGGACCTGCCGGGGCACGGCGACTCCTCCGCCGGGCTGATCGGGCCGGGGGCGACGGTGGCCGACCTGGGTGCCCTGGTGCTGGGCCTGGCGGACGCGCTGGGTGTCGAACGGTTCGCGTACGCGGGGGTCTCCCTGGGCGGTGCGGTCGGTCTGTGGCTGGCGGCGCACCACCCGGAGCGGGTCTCCTCCCTGGCCGTGCTCTGTTCCTCGGCCCACTTCAACGGTGCCAAGCCGTGGCGGGAGCGGGCGGAGCTGGTGCGCCGGGAGGGGCGGCAGGGGCTGGCCGGGCTCGCGGAGACGGCCGACTCGCGGTGGTTCACGCCCGGGTTCACCGTGCCGGAGCTGGTGGAGGACCACCGCCGGGCCGATCCGGAGGCCTATGCCGCGTGCTGCGACGCGCTCGCCGCGTTCGACATCCGCGAGGAGCTGGCCGGGATCACCGCGCCCACACTCCTCGTCGCCGGCCGACAGGATCCGGCGACGCCGCCCGCGCATCTGCGGGAGATCGCGGACGCGGTGCCCGGGGCGACGCTCACCGAGATCGCGGGGGCGTCGCATCTCGCCCCGGCGGAGCGGCCGGAGGCCGTACTGGCCGCGCTGCGCGGGCACTTCGACGGGTACGCGCGGCGCGGGATGGAGGTGCGGCGCCAGGTGCTCGGCGATGCGCACGTGGACCGCGCCCAGTCCCGGCAGACCCCGTTCACGGCCCGGTTCCAGGACTTCATCTCCCGCTACGCGTGGGGCGAGATCTGGACCGATCCGACGCTGTCGCGCCGCGAACGCAGCATGATCACACTCACCGCGCTGATCGCCCACGGCCACTACGACGAACTGTCCATGCACATCCGCGCGGCCCGCCGAAACGGCCTCACCCCGGAGGACATCGCCGCCGTCCTCCTCCAGTCGGCGGTCTACTGCGGCGTCCCGGCGGCGAACTCGGCGTTCGCGGCGGCGCAGCGAGTGTTGGCGGAGGAGGAGGGGCAGGACTGACCGGGCCTCGGACGGGACTTCGCGTCGAGACGCCCGACCGCGGACGGGACCTCGTATCGCGGCGCCCGATCGCGGACGCCCGGCGTGGCCCCGGCCCCCACTCCCTACCCGAGCCGGGCGAGTTCCTCCCGTGCCTGCCTGGCCAGTCCGTCGGCACCGCAGGACTCGGCGAGCGTCAGCCCCCGGTTGAGTTCGGAGACCGAGCGGCCGGCGGTGCCGTACTCGACGCGGGCCGCGGCGTGCTCGTACGCGGAGGGCGAGGCCGCCAGGTACGTGACCGCCTGGGCGTAGAGCGAGACGGCCGTGCGGCCGGTGGCGAGGGACGCCTCGACGCGCAGGGCCTCGCCGATGGCGGTGGCCGTACCGAAGCGTTCGGCACGGCGGCGGACGCTCGCGGCGAGTTCGGCGGCACGGCGCGGGTCCTCGGTGGCGAGGGCCCGTGCGAGGGCACTGCCCCAGGTGGCGGAGACGGGGTTGCGGTGGCCCCGGGCCGCCGTCGCCTTCTCGGCGGCCTCCAGTTCGTTGATGCCCTCCTTGGTGCGCCCCATGGCGAGCAGCAGCCGCCCTCGTACGGAGCGCGGTTCGGGCAGCACGATGGTGGACGGGTACGGCGGCGCGAAGTTGTACTGCTCGGCGACCGCCCAGGCCTCCTCGACGTGGCCGCGCACGAGCAGCGTGTCGACGAGGTTGGCGGTCGTGGTCCAGTACAGGGGCAGTCCGCGGCCGACTCCCTCGGCGAGCACGAGCGACTGGCGCAGCGCGGCCTCGGCGTCCCTGAGCCGGCCCCGCATGCGGTGGCCGAGCCCGACGTAGGCGTGGGCCAGCGCGAGGTGGCCTCCGCTCCAGCCGGCGGACTCGTAGGTGCGCAGGGCTTCGGTGTACAGGCTCTCGGCCCGGTCGAGGCGGTCCGCGTAGGCGTACGCGGTGGCCAGCATCAGGAGCAGTTCGATGCCCCACTCGGTGTCGGTCCAGCCGAGTCCGGGCGCGAGGCGGCCGTTGACGAGGGCTCGGTCGCAGAACTCGACCACCTCCTCGGCGTTCTCGCCCCGTGTCATCGCGTCGAAGCCCCGGAGGATGAGCAGCGCGCGTTCGGAGTTGTCCCGGCCTGTGCAGGTCGCCGCGAGGTCGGCGAGTTCCTGGGAATGGGTCGGTGGGAGTTCCTCGCCGGCGTGGACGCCTTCCCACATGTAGCGCGCGGCCTGCAGCCGCATCCGGGAGGGTCCGGGGTCCAGCCGGCCGATCTCCGCGTCCAGCGTACGGACGGCCTCGTGCAACTGGTCGTTGTGGAGCAGCACCTGGGAGAGGCGGAAGACCGCGTCCACGCGCTCGGCGCTGTCGAGGCCCGGCGCGGCAAGTGCCGAGCGGAGGTATTCGATCGTGGTGGAGGGCGAGGTCAGGAGGGTGGCGCAGCCCAGTTCGTAGAGCACGCGGACCCGGACGTCCGGCTGCGGCGGCTCCTTCAGGGCGCGCTCCAGACAGCGGCGGGCGGCCTCGGGGGCTCCCACGGCCAGATGTTCCGCCGCCGCGGCACGCAACTGCTCGACCAGCTCGGCCTCGCCGTCCGGATGCACCTCGATGAGGTGGCGGGAGGCCGCGGCGGCGCCGCGCCCGGACTCGGTGACGGCCGTCGCGGCGACTCCGTGGAACGCGGTGCGGATGCCCGCGGGGATCGAGTCGTAGACGGCGGTGGCGATCAGCGGGTGGACGAACTCCAACTCCCCGGCGTTCGCCTGACGGTTGGCCGGATCCGGCGCGGTGAGGATGCGGGCCGCGGTCAGCAACTCGGCGCACTGCGCGGCCGAGGCCCGGGACAGGCTGGCGAGACGGGCCACGATGTCGACGGTGATCCCGGTGTGGAGGATGGCCGCGGCCCACGCGAACCGTGTGGCCTCGACCCCCAGTTCCTCCAGGCGGGCGACGAGGCCGGTGCCGCGCGCCGAGCGGTTCAGGGCGCGCAGTTCGCCGGCTGAGTCCTCGACCGGATCCAGTCCGCAGTCCTTCACCTTGGCGAGCAGTTCGACGGTGTTGTACGCGTTGCCACCGGTGACCGCCCACACCTCCCGGCAGAAGGGGTCGTCGGCGTGCCGGCCGAGCGTGGCGCGGGTGAGCCCCGCGGTGGCCTTCGGGGTGAGCGCCTGGAGTGTGGTGACGGGGCGTGCCTTGGCGGCGATCCGGCTGAGGTGGCGAGCGCGCTCGCCGGTGGCCTCGCCGGGCCGGCGGGCCACCACGACCAGGACGCACATCTCGGTCAGACGGTCGGCCAGGGTGGACAGCCAGTGCAACGTCTCCTGATCGGCCCAGTGGACGTCGTCGATCAGCAGGACGAGCGGCCAGGCGCGGCGCACGAGGCGGTTCACGGCGGCGACGAGGCCCGCGCACACGCCCTGCGGGTCCGCCTGGCCCTCGCCCGGCTCGGCCAGCCCGAGGGCGGGTCCGGCGATGTCGTACCAGTCGCCCAGATACTCGCGCGTCTCCTCCTCCATCAGGCCCATCAGTCCGGGCTGCAGCAACTGCCGTACGACGTGGAAGGGAACGGAGGTGACGGTCTCGCCGCCGCGTGCGTACCAGACGTGGCAGCCGCGCTCCTCGGCGATCCGGCGGGCCTCGGTGAGGAGAGCGGTCTTGCCGACGCCCGCCTCACCGGTGAAGACCAGCACACTGCCGGGGGACGCCTTGTCGACGCACAGTTCGTCGATCGCCTCCGTGACGGCGGTGATCTCCGCGTCGCGCTCCCACAGGGAAGCCGAGGCTGCCCCGTCGGGCCGAGCCTCCGTCATTCCGTTACCTCCCCGTGTCGTCCGCAACGATGCACAGGTCATTGAGCGTAGCCCTCTGGCAGCCGAAGTGGAGGCCGGTCGGGGTACCTATGGCCATGTCGGGTGACATCGGGCGGCCGGGTGGCGACGCATCCAGCCGCCCACCTCGCGCGTTGAAGGTGATGGACAGTCAACTTCCCGTGCTCGACGGCCGATTTTGCGGTTTTCGGTGGCGGGCCGTTCCCACTCCGCGAAGGAGACGGCATGACAGCGCCCGCCCCCGGCCCGGGGCCCCGTTCCGTGCGGGCCGGGGGGTCTCGCAGGGCCCTGTTCGCGGGGGCCGTGGGGAACTTCATCGAGTGGTACGAGTTCGGGGTGTACGGGTACTTCGCGACGATCATCGCCGCGCGCTTCTTCACACCGGAGGGCGGCGGCGAGGCCGAGGCGCTCGTGCGGACGTACGCCTCGTTCGCGCTGGCGTTCTTCTTCCGGCCGGTGGGCGCCGCCCTGTTCGGCAGGCTCGGTGACCGTGTCGGCCGCCGTCCGGTGCTGGTGCTGGTGATCGTCCTGATGACGGTCGCGACGACGCTGATCGGCGCGCTCCCCACGTACGACACCGTCGGCGCGGCCGCGCCCTGGCTGCTGACGCTGCTCCGGGTGCTCCAAGGGCTGTCGGCGGGCGGGGAGTTCGGCGGCGCGGTGTCGGTGCTGACGGAGTCCGCGCCGGCCGGCAGGAGGGGACTGTACGGGGCGTGGCAGTCGTTCACGGTGGCACTGGGGCTGCTCGGCGGGGCGGGGGCCGCCGCGTTCCTCGCCACCGTCCTCTCCCCCGCGGCACTGGAGTCGTGGGGATGGCGGCTGCCGTTCCTGGCCACCCTGCCGCTCGGCCTCGGCGCGCTGTGGCTGCGGTTGCGGCTGGACGAGACGCCGGCCTTCCGGCGGGAGAACGAGGAGGGAACGGCGCCGGTCCGGCCGCCGGTCCGCGAGACCGCCCGGGCCATCGCGCTCGGTGCCGGTCGCGTCATGAGCTGGGCGGCGGCCGGTTACACCTTCCTGGTCGTGCTGCCCTCCTACCTCCAGAACAGTCTGGATGCCACCTTCCGGCAGGCGCTGCTGGCCACTGTGCTCGCCAATCTCGGCTTCGCGGCCACGATCCTCCCGGCCGGCCGGCTCAGCGACCGGGTGGGCCGGCGGCCCGTCATGCTCACGGGCGCCCTGTCGGTGACCGTGCTGGCGCTGCCGCTGCTCAACCTCCTCCAGGCCCCCGGTACTTCGACCGTGGCGAAGGGGCTCGCCGTCTGCGCGGCGGGCGCGGTCGTCGGGCTGATGGCGGGGCCCGGTCCGGCCATGCTCTCCGAGATGTTCCCGACGAGCGTGCGCTACACCGGACTGGGACTCGCCTACGCCCTGTCCAATGCGGTGTTCTCGGGCTGCGCGGGCCTCATCATCACGGAGACGATCAAACGGACGGGCAGCGTGGACATCCCGGCGTACTACGCGGCGGCGACCTGCGCGGTGAGCGCGGTCGCGCTGCTGACGTTCCGTAAGCCGACTGCCGGACAAGGGAGTTGAGTGGCCATGCGGGTGATCGGACTGATGTCCGGGACGTCGTACGACGCCGTCGACGCCGCGGCGGCGGACCTCGACCTCGACGGCGACACGCTCACCCTCAGGCCGCTGGGGCGGATCAGTCAGGCGTACGACGACGATCTCCACGGCGCGTTGGCGCGGGCGCTGCCGCCGGCCGCCACCACCGTGGGCGAGGTGTGCCGGCTGGACACCCGCATCGGACAGGCGTTCGCGGCCGTGGCGGTCGAGGCCGACCGGCAACTCTGCGACACAAAGGCCGAGTTGATCGCCTCCCACGGGCAGACGGTCTACCACTGGGTCGCGCGATGCGGGGAGGGCGCGCGCGAGAGGGGCACTCTCGCGCGCAGGGCGGGGGCGGGGGCGGTGCCCGGGACCACCGTGCTCGGCACGCTGCAGCTCGGGCAACCCGCGTGGATCGCCGAAGCGACAGGGCTGCCCGTGGTCGCCGACTTCCGGGCCCGGGACATCGCCGCCGGCGGCCAGGGCGCGCCCCTGGTGAGCATGGTCGACCAGCTGTGGCTGCGTGGCCGCCCCGGCACCCCGGTCGCCCTGAACCTCGGCGGCATCGCCAACCTGACCGCGCCCGACGGCACCGCCTTCGACACCGGGCCCGCGAACGCGTTGCTCGACGCGGCCGTGCGGGACTCCACGGGCGGGCGGCTCCCGTACGACGTGGACGGTGCCCTGGCCGCTCGCGGCACCGTCCACCAGCCGCTGCTGCGACGCCTGCTCGGCGAGCCGTACTACGCGCTGCCCGCGCCGAAGACGACGGGCAAGGAGCTCTTCCACGCCGGTTATCTGCGCGCCGCGCTGACCGGGTTCGCGGAGCTGTCCCCGGCGGACGTCGCGGCCACCCTCACCCGGCTCAGCGCCCGGACGGTGGCCGACGCGACCCGCGCGGTGGGGGCCACGGAGGTGATCGCGTCGGGGGGAGGCACACGCAATCCGACGCTGATGCGGATGTTGGGCGTCGAGCTGGCGGGTGTACCGCTGCGGGTGTCGGACGAGTGGGGGCTCCCGGCGGACGCGAAGGAGGCGTACGCCTTCGCCGTGCTGGGCTTCCTGACCGTCCACGGAGTGCCGGGCACCGCGCCGCCGAGCACGGGGGCCCGCCACCCGAGCGTGCTGGGGTCGGTGACACCGGGCCGCCACGGCTTCCCCCGCCCGGGCGGCGACACCATGTCCGGCCACGGGCGGGCGCGGGGACGCTCTGCTCCGCCCCACACTCCTCGACGGCCGACGCGACTCGTCGTCGAGACAGACTGAGCCGCCTGAACGACCGCACAGCCGGGGCTACCGGGCCACCGGACTGCCGGGCCGCCGGGCCGCCGGACGACAGCCCTTGGACAGCCCACCGGTTGGCCGGACAGCCGGGCGTCCGGACCTCCGAACACCTTCGGGCGACCCCCGAACGCCCCCGGAACTGCGGCGGGCGCGCGTGAATATCCGCCCCTCTCATCCGGTTTTCACTCCGGCCTCATACGGTTGCCCCATGACGCAGGTGACTCCTCCCGGCTGGTACCCCGACCCCGGCCAGACAAGTGACGCGCCCGCCACCGAGCGCTGGTGGGACGGCAAGGCGTGGACGGACCAGATCCGCCCCGTCGGCTCGGCCGCGGGGTTCGGTCCGCCGGCCTACCCGCCAGGCACCGGACCCTACCCGCAGGGGCCCGGGGGCCACCCCGGGTACCCCGGCTACCCGGCCCCGGCTCCCACCCCCAGGCGCGGCCTGCGCACCGGGATAGCCGTGGCCGTGGCCGCCGCGGTGCTGGCCAGCATCGGCGTGGGCGTGTACGCGCTGACCAGCAACGACGGTGGTAGCGAAGGCAGTACGACGTCCCAGGGACGCGGTGGACAGAACGGCGGGCGGGGCGACGACGGCGGCCAGGGAGGACCAGGCGGCAACGGCGGCCAAGGCGGGCCCGGTGGCTCCGGCGGTTCCGGTGGTCAGACGCCGGCGCCGGGCGGGTCGGGGCAGCCGCCGCAGGAGGAGGGGTACGCCACCGACACGACCAGCGGCATCAGCATCCCCGTGCCCGAGGGCTGGGTCACCTCACCGTTGCAGGTCGGCGCGCAGGTGACGACCGAGGCGTCGTACGACTGCCCGGCCGACCCGACGAAGACGTGCACGCGCGGCGGCGCCTACTCGACCCCCGCCGAGCTGTTGAAGCTGAAGGCCACGACGGCCGAGGCGGCCGCCAAGGAGGACATCGCCCAGGCCGCCGAGGACGCCTACGGCACCGAGGGCTACGGCAAGATCACCTCGCACGAGGAGCTGGCCTCGAAGGCGGTGACCGTGGCCGGCGAGAAGGGCTACTACGTCCGCTGGAAGGTGATCACGGGCAAGGGTGACGACGGCTATGTCGAGTCGCTCGTCTTCCCCTCCCCCGCCGACTCCTCACGGCTCGTCGTCGTCCGCTTCGGCATCGACGTGAGCGACAAGGCACCCGAGCAGTCGGTCATCGACGAGATCACCAACGGCATCAAGAAGGCGTCGATCAGCGGGGGCAGCGGCCAGGACGTGTGAGCCACCGGCCTCAGCCCCGCCCCGGCGGAAAACAGTCGGCCGGGTGGGATTCCTCTCCGCTCCAGAGGAACCCCACCCGGCCGGGGATACGCGCCGCCCCCGTCCCCACGGTGCGGCGCGATCAGGTCGTCGTCCGGTCGGTTCACGGACGGCGGCCTGAGCCCTACACGAGGCCGAGCGTCGGGAGCACGGCCGCCTCCATGAACTTGATGATGTACGTCTCGTCCGCGTCCCGGCCCTCCAGCACCGGCCGGGCCCGCAGGACGCCGAAGATCTGCGCCGGGACGAACTCCAGCGCCGGGTGGTCGGCCGGGACCTCGCCTCGTGCCACCCCGCGGGCGATCATCGCCCGGAGCGCGTCGATCTCCGGCTCCACCAGCGCGTCGCGCAGAGCCGCCTTCAGCTCCTCGTCCTGCACGACCGCATGGCCGAGGGCTTGCAACAGCCGTCCCTCCAGAACGTAGCCCTCCCCGGCGTGCCGGGCCACCTCACGAAGGTCCCCGGCGAGGGTGCCGGTGTCGATGCCCGCGAAGCGGACACTGCGGCGCGCGCGCAGCGCGGCCGCCACGAACTGCGGTTTCGTCCGCCACTGCCGGTAGAGCGTCGACTTGCTGCAGCGGGTGCTGGCGGCGACGCCCTCCATGGTCACCGAGTCGTAACCGCACTCCCGGATCTGTTCGAGCACAGCGTCGAAGAGCTCCTGCTCGCGCTCGGGCGTGAGCTTGGAGCGGCGCGAGGCGACGGCCGTCTCCGGCCCGTCCGCTGCCTGCGACGTCATGACTCGTGTCTCCTTCGGTCGTCCCCATGCCGAAAGGCCTGTCGAAACGCCACTGTACCGGAACGCCTTCGTATCGGTACAGTGCCGTATCGATACCCACTCGTTTCGGTACAGCGGCGTATCGGTACACTCCCGTATCGGTACCAGCTCGTATCGGTACGACGTCGTATCGATCGTCTGTGCCTCCAAGGGAATCAGCGCCACCAGCGCCGTCAGTGAAAGGGCCGGGGATGGAATGCCGCACCGCGCCTGCGGAAGAGCCGGCCGCCGCGATACCACGGCCGCCCCTCGTCCGTGAGTTCCTGCTCGTCGCAGGGCTCTTCCTCGTCTACAAGTTCGGTCGGCTGCTGGCCAACGGGCACACCGCCGAGGCCTTCCGCAACGCCCACGACGTATGGGACTGGGAGCGCGCCCTGGGACTGCCGGGCGAGGGCTCCGTGCAGTCCGCGCTGCTGCACGGCGACCTCGTCCACGTCGCGAACGTCTACTACGCGACCGTCCACTTCCCCGCCACCGCGGCCTTCCTGGTCTGGCTGTACCTGCGGCGCCCCGGGCACTACGTCTGGGCCCGCCGGGTCCTCGCCGCGCTCACCGCCGCCGCGCTGCTGCTGCACCTCGCGTTCCCGCTGGCCCCGCCGCGGATGCTGGACGGCGCGCACCTCATCGACACCGGACAGGTGTACGGGCCGACGGTCTACTCGGCGACGCCGGCGACCGACTCGCTGGCGAATCAGTTCGCGGCGATGCCATCACTGCACTTCGGCTGGGCGCTGATGGTCGCGGTCGGCCTGATCGCCGCCACCCGCTCCCGCCTGCGCCGCCTGTGGCTGCTGCACCCGCTGGTGACCCTGGTGGTGATCGTCGGCACCGCGAACCACTACTGGCTCGACGCGATCGTCGCCGGTGTCCTGCTGGCCGCCGTCCTCGCCGTGATCCAGCTTCCGCAGCGCACGGCCACCACCGCCGGGCAGCGCTCCGGGGCCCTCGTCGCGGCCGAGGAGCCCGTCCTGGCCGGAGCGGGACGATGAACGCCACCCTCGTCGCCGTCGCCCTCTCCCTGGTCTCCGCCGTCGCGTACGCGGCCGCTGCCGTGGCCCAGGAGCGGCTCGCCGCGCGCAGCACCGACTCCGGCGTACGGCGGATGCTCGCCAGCGGCGCCTGGTGGAGTTCGGTCGCGCTGAACGCGGGCGCCGCGCTGCTGCACGTCGTCGCCCTCAAGTACGGCCCCCTCACGGTGGTGCAGCCGCTGGGCGCGCTCACGCTCGTGGCCGCGGTGCCGCTGGGCGCGCGGGTGGCCGGACGCCGGGTAACAGGGGCGGAGTGGCGGGGTACCGCGCTCACGCTGGCGGGTCTCGCCGCGATCCTGATCGTCGCGTCCGGGCCCGTCCCGGACGACGTGCTGAGTCTGCCGGAGGCGGTCGCCGTGGCAGGCGCGACCGTCGCCCTGGTCGGTCTGCTCTCCCGGCCCGGTGCCAGGCCCGGACTGCGCCACGCCGGTGCCTCCGGCATGGCCTCGGGTGTCGCCTCCGCACTCACCCAGACCGTCACGGTCGCCGCGACGGACCACTCGGGGTCCCTCCTCGACGTGGAGGTCGTCGGGGTGGCCCTGCTGGTCGCCACGTTCGCCGTGGGCGGGCTGCTGCTCTCCCAGACGGCGTACCGAGGGGGTCTGGGGGCGCCGCTCGCGGTCGTGACCCTGTCGAACCCGCTGGCCGCCGCGGTGATCGGCCTCTCCCTCCTCGGAGAGGGCCTGCGGGGCGGGGCGGCGGGGGCGCTGCTCGCGGTGGCGGGGGCCGTGGTGGCGGCACGGGGTGTGGTGCTGCTGACCCGGGTGACGGCTCCCACCCCGGTGGGCGAGGACCACCCGGTAGCGGCCGTCCTGGCCCTGGAGCCCCACCACGCCCCCACGGAACCGTCGTTGCTACCGCGTCGCCCGGGCTCCCCCTCACCCGGGCACCTCACCCCCCTCTGAGCAGGGGGGTGGGAGGCGCTCACCGGCGCTGACAGGGTGCCGCCCGCGCCCACCCGCCGCCCCAGCGGCACGATTGCCCGCGGCTGGGGAGGGCGGGAGCGGACGCGCCCCTGGGGCCGCGGCCTTCGGGGCCGCAGGCCCTCAGGGCCGCGGGCCCTCAGGGCCGCGGGGAACTGCGCGATCTGCCACGTACGACCGGTGGCCGCCCGATCACAGATCCCGCCGAGCCGGTAGGCGCTCCGAGTCACCGGCCCCCGACCGACCCGGCACCCCAGGTCACCCGGCGCCCTACTGCCGCCCCAGCGCCGGATCACTCACCCCGACACGCCCGTTCTCCACGTGTCCGGCGAACCTCCGGAGAAACCCCCCGTCGGCGGTGACCGTCAGGTCGTACCACCGTCGGCTGGAGCGCAGGTCGACGACCTCGCGGACGGTGGCCCCGGCCCGCACCCGGACCGTACGGGCCCGGCCGCCGTACGCGTTCGCGATCTTGAGGCTCACCGCGGTGGCCCTCTTGTTGGTGAAGGTCAGCTCCACGTCGTCGCCGACGTGCCGCGCGGTGACCTCGGGCCCACGAACCGTCCCCGGCTCCTCGAAGACCCGCAGGAAGCCATTCGGCCCGTGCACCGTGAGGTCGTACGACCCCCCGGAGGCCGCGGAGCTCCACGTGTCCGAGACGGACTTGCCCGCCTCGGTCGTGTACACCCACGGCCCGTCCGTACGGTTGCCGGACGTGACCAGGAACGCCGCCCCCGCCCTGCCGCCCGAGGCGAACGTGAGGGTGAGGGTCCCGGCCATCGGATCGGCCGAACCGTCCACCCGGGGCGCGTACTTCAGGGGCCGGGCGGGACGCAGTCCCCGTTCCTGCCGCGGCATGCTCGGGTCCGGCGGCACGGCGGGCCGGTAGTCGGGGTGCCGCTCCCGGTCCGGCGGCTCGTACGCGTCGGTGTCCGGCAGCGCGGCGGGCCGGCTGTCCTTGCGGGAGAAGTCGAACGCCGAGGTCAGGTCACCGCAGACGGCCCGCCGCCATGGCGAGATGTTGGGCTCGCGCACCCCGAACCGCCGCTCCATGAAACGCAGGATCGAGGTGTGGTCGAGGGTCTCCGAGCAGACGTAACCGCCCTTGCTCCAGGGGGAGACGACCAGCATCGGCACGCGCGGGCCGAGCCCGTACGGACCGGCGACATGGGTGGGGCTGCCCGCGAAGAGGTCCGGGCCGACCTCCACCGTCGACTTGCCGCGGGAGGCGTCGCGCGGCGGCAGTGGCGGCACGAGGTGGTCGAAGAAGCCGTCGTTCTCGTCGTACGTGATGAACAGCGCGGTCTTCGCCCAGACCGCCGGGTTGGAGGTGAGGGCGTCGAGGACCTGGGAGATGTACCAGGCGCCGTAGTTCGAGGGCCAGTTGGAGTGCTCGGAGAACGCCTCGGGCGCGGCGATCCAGGAGATCTGCGGGAGCTTCCCAGTCTTGACGTCGGCCCGCAGCCGGTCGAAGTAGCCGTCGCCGGCCTTGACGTTCGTGCCGGTCCGGGCCTTGTCGTACCAGGGGTCCCCGGGCTTGGCGCCCCGGTACTTGTTGAAGTAGAGCAGCGAGTTGTCGCCGTAGTTGCCCCGGTAGGCGTCGGCTATCCAGCCCCAGGAACCGGCCGCGTCCAGGCCGTCGCCGATGTCCTGGTAGATCTTCCAGGAGATCCCGGCCGCTTCGAGCCGTTCGGGGTAGGTCGTCCAGTCGTAGCCGACCTCGTCGTTGCCGAGGACGGGGCCGCCGCCCTTGCCGTCGTTGCCCGTGTGTCCCGTCCACATGTAGTAGCGGTTGGGGTCCGTGGAGCCGATGAACGAGCAGTGGTAGGCGTCGCAGACGGTGAACGTGTCGGCGAGAGCGTAGTGGAACGGGATGTCCTCACGGGTCAGGTACGCCATCGTCGTGGTGCCCTTGGCCGGTACCCACTTGTCGTACTTGCCACCGTTGTAGGCGGCGTGCCCGTCGGGCCAGCCGTGCGGCAGGCCCTCCAGGAACTGCATGCCGAGATCGTCGGCCTCGGGGTGGAACGGCAGCACGTCCCTCGTGCCGTCCGACTGGTGCCACACGCTCCTGCCGTTGTCCAGCGTCACCGGATGCGGGTCGCCGAAGCCGCGTACGCCTCTCAGCGAGCCGAAGTAGTGGTCGAAGGACCGGTTCTCCTGCATGAGGACGACGATGTGCTCGACGTCCTCGATGGTGCCGGAACGATGGTGCGCGGGCAGCGCCGCGGCCCGCTCGATACTGGCCGACAGTGCGCTGAACGCCGTAGTGGCGCCCGCGACCTGGAGGAATCGCCGCCGGTTGACTTCAGGCATGGGTGGATGACCTCTTGTCCTGACGTGGTGCGTCGGATGTGACCTGCGCGCTGGAGGTGCTTCGAGTGTCCCGGGGCATGGTCCAAGAGGAACGAACGGCGGGGAAGGGGCCGTGGCGCGGGTGTGACGCGGCGGGGGCCGCCTCGCGAACAGCGTCGGGCGGGTGCGTCACGGCCGGGCAAAGCGGTTCTTCCGTACGGCGAAGGCGGCAGTGCCCGGGGTCGTGCGCGGCCGGGTATGTGGTGGCACGCGGGGTGACGTGGCTCCGCTCACAGGGTTCTCACTGTTCTGACCTGCCAGGACGGGTTGCGGAGGCGATCGGAGGCAGTCAGAGGAGACCGCTCTGATTCCAGCGTGCACCTCATTCTGCTCGGCGGCCTCACCGGCCGTTACGCCACCGGCAGTTGCAGCAGGCTTGCCGCCGACGGCGGGACGGTGGCCATGCGCGCAGACGGGCAGAGTCCGCCAGCACGCGCTCAATCAGTATATTGACATAGGTTTCTCATCGTAGGTAACTTGCCGGCGTGACCGGAATCAGTGAGGCCCGGAGGAGCCAGGGCGTCGACGAGGTGGCCGCGGGCCTCGTGGCGTGCCTCCCCGCGCTGAACCGGCTCCTCAAGCAGAGCATCGACCAGCAGTTGCCCTATCCCAAGCTGCCCGAGCGGCAGTTGGCCCTGCTTCAGTACGTCGCCGAGCACGACGGCGCCACCGTCCACAAGGCCGCCGAGGCGCTGCGGATGGTGCCGAACAACGTCAGCGCCCTGGTCACCCGCCTCACGAAAGCGGGCCTGCTGGAGCGGCATCAGGACGACACCGACAAGCGCGTGGCACACCTGCGCGTCACCGCCGTGGCGCGTCAGCGCATCGACGAGGTGGAGAACTTCGCGGCAGCGCAGCTCGCGTCCGCGCTGCGGACCCTCACCGACGGCGACCGCGGCGCCCTCGGCTCGGCGCTCGGCGCACTCGAGGCGCTCACCCGGCGCCTGCGTGACCACTCCGCCTGACTGGTCCAACTCCCCGCGCTCTTGTTGCCCTTGCCGTTTGCTGCGGCAGGGCCGGCTGTGCTGGTTCCGCACACAGCTCCTCACATAGTCCACGCGCCCCAGCCGCGCGCCAACGTCTCAAGGACGTCTCACACGTGTCAGTCACCGCTGCGACCACAGCGCTCGGTTCCGTACCCGACCCCCGGCCCCGCGGTCCGCGGGCCAACCCGTGGCTGACGCTGGTCGCCGTCGCGCTCGGCCTGTTCATGGTCGGCCTCGACGGCTCCGTCGTCTCCGTCGCCAATGCCGAGATCGCCCGCGACCTGAACGCCACCACCGCCGAACTGCAGTGGGTCACCAACTCCTACCTGCTCGCCCTCGCCGCCGCCCTCATCCTCGGCGGCAAGCTCGGCGACCGCTTGGGACGCCGCACCGTCTACCTCGTCGGCGTCGTCGGGTTCACCGTCGCGTCCGTCGCGATCGGCCTCGCCGGCTCGATCGAGGGCGTCATCGCCTTCCGCGCCGTGCAGGGCGCCTTCGGCGCGATGCTCATGCCCAACACCCTCGCCTTGCTGCGTGCCGTGTTCCCGCCGAAGAAGTTCGGCATGGCGGTCGGCATCTGGGCGATGGTCTCGTCCGTCTCCACCGCGCTCGGCCCGATCGTCGGCGGACTGCTCGTCGAGCACGTCAACTGGGAGTCCGTCTTCTACATCAACGCCCCCATCGGCGTCATCGCCCTCCTCTTCGGCCTGCTGGTCCTGCCGCAGTCCAGGAACGAGGCGGCCGCGAGCGAGAAGTTCGACGTGTCCGGCGTCATGCTGCTCGCCCTCGGACTGCTCGCCGTCGTCTTCGGCGTCGTCAAGGGCGAGACGTGGGGCTGGACTTCGGTCGGCACCCTCGGCTCGATCGCCGGGGGCGTCGTCGTCCTGGTCCTCTTCGGCCGGCACGAGACCCGCGTCGCGCACCCGCTCCTTCCCTTGCGCCTGTTCCGCAACCCGGCCCTGACCATCGGTACGGTCGTCACCGCGCTGATCTTCTTCATCCTGCTCGGCGTGATCTTCTTCGTGATGCTGTACCTGCAGAACGTACGCGGCTTCACGCCCGTCGAGTCCGGTGTGCGCACCCTGCCGCTCAGCCTCGCCTCCATGGTGGCCTCGCCCCTCGGCGCGAAGCTCACCGAGAGGTTCGGCCCACGCCTGACCATGCCCCTGGGAATGGTGCTGCAGGCCGGCGCCGCGTTCACGATGCTCACCTGGAGCGCCGACTCCTCGTACCAGGCCCTGTGGCCGCCCTTCGTCGCGCTCGGCCTCGGCGTCGGCATGGCGATGTCCGCGTCCTCCGACGCGATCGTCGGCAACGCCCCCGTCCAGGACGCGGGCGTCGCGGGTGGCCTGCAGGCCACCTCGCTCCAGTTCGGCGGCGCACTCGGCACATCGGTGCTGATCTCCCTGATCAGCAGCCGCGTCGGCTCCACGCTCGGCGACTCCCTGAACGACGCGGGGGTGCCGCACTCGGCCATCGCTCGCTTCGAAGAGGCGAAGGACGCGGTTGCCATGGGCGTCGCCCCGGTCTCCGAGGCGATGCCGGCCCAGCTCAGGGCCGCCGTGACGGACGGCAGTCACACCGCCTTCATGAACGGCGTCCACACCGCCGTCCTCATCACCGGCGTTCTCGCCCTCGTCGGCGCCGCCCTCGGGGCGCTGGGCCTGCGTGGGCGCACCGACGAGAGCAGAGCGACAGCGCCGAGCCCGGTCGCCGCCTCGACCGGCACCGATCACTGACGCACCGCCCACCCCGACCGGGGACCGCCTGGCGCCCGACCCCAGGTGCGTGGCCAGCGTGGGCTGGTCGGCCGGCACGCTGCCGCGGTCGCAACGGATCCGTCTGACATCGGCCCCATGTGCGCGGGGTTTGGACATGGCGCCCCTTGGCGGCATCGCCGCCTTGGGGAAATCATCAAGGCGGACAGCGTCACCGCCAAGAACCTGCCGACAGAAATGATGATCCCATCAGAGCTGCTGTCGTCATCGCCCCGAGGTTAGACTCTGTGCATGCCTACGTCAGCCCCGCCCAGCAACCGGTTCGAGCGGCGCCGCGCCGAGACCCGTCGCGCGCTCATTCGCGCCGCCCGGCAGATACTCGCCGAAACCGGGGACACCAGCGCCAGCATCCAGGTGATCGCCGAGTGCGCCGACGTCGGTTTCGGCTCCTTCTACAACCACTTCGAGTCCAAGACGGAGCTGTTCGAGGCAGCGGTGGTGGACGCCTTGGAGGAGTTCGGCCAGGCCTTCGACGAGCGCCTCGCGGGGATCGATGATCCCGCGGAACTCGTCGCGGCAGGCTTCCGGCTCAGCGCCCGCATGGCCGAGTCCCACCCGGAGTTGATGCAGGTCCTGCGCCGCCGCGGCATGGGCCATATCCACTCGGACAACGGCCTGGCCCGACGGGCACTGCGCGACCTCGAGGCCGGCCTCGCCTCCGGCCGATTCACCCCCGTCGACCCGGCGGTCGCCCTGTCCGCCCTGGGCGGAACGCTGCTCTCCCTGGTGGAGCTGAGATTCGCCCGCCCCGACCTGGACGGCGACGAGGCCGCGGCGAACGTCGCCGAGATGGTCCTGCGCATGCTGGGCGTCACACCGGCCGAAGCCCACGAGGTCGCCCGGCGCCCCCTGCCCGCCCCTGCCTGACCGGCCACTCCTGCGCGGTGAGCGATGAGCTCGGCCGGAAGGTGGCCGAGCGGCCGACGAAGTCGGCGCCGATCGCGTCCCGCCGGGGAACGACGGCGCGTGGGTGCGGCCCCTCGAATCGAGGACGTTCCGCAGCGGGAGGGTTTGCCAAGGAGTGATCCACCCTGTTCAGCAGCGCCTTCAGTGAAGGGAGCGGCTCGCCCTGGGCACTGCGGACGTCCGTGAAGGCGATGCGGTTTGCGGCCGCCCGCGAGACGGCGCGGCACGCCGGCCGACGTCAGTCTGCAAGGTGCCGAAGCCAACGATCTCCGGTCTACGTCGCGATCGGCCTGATCGTGGTGGCCGAACTCGGCGGACTGTCCGTCAGGTCCCGTGACTCGCAGGCCCGCCCGGTACAGGGAGGCGGGCCAGGCCACCTGACCCGGCTCGCACCGGAGCGTCCCGCTGTGTCACCGCCGGGCCGGTTCGCGCCTCGTGCGCCCCTGCCGTGTCAGGGGCGCACGGCGAAGTACCGGGCGATGCCCGCGATCCCCTCGCTCACGGCTCGCTCGACGATGGGCGCCAGGGCCTCGGGAAGGATCTCCTGGCTGTAGACCACGCGGGAGCCGTCCGCGTCAGGGAGCACGTCGATGGTGCCCAGGTGGAAGTCGATGGGCTGGGGCATGCCCTCGACGAACCGGTTCTGGAAGCGGCGCAGTGTGTCGTCCTTCGTCACCACGTGGGACTTCAGCGTGCCCTCGGCCGTGGTCAGGTGGCGGCAGGACGAAGCCGATCCCCTCGATCGTGGCCATGCTCGCCCGAGACCCTCGTGCACGGCGAGGACATCCGCCGGCCGCTCGGCATCGAACGCGACTACCCCATTGGCACGTTGACCACCCTGGCCGACCACCACCAGCGCACCGATCTGCCCCTCTTCACCAAGTCCCGCATCCGCGGCCTGCGCCTGACCGCCACCGACAGCCCCTTCGCCACCGGCCAGGGGCCACGCGTGTCCAGCACGACCTTGGCCTTGATCATGGCGATGGCCGGTTGTGCGTTCTACTTCGATGCGCTCGACGGAGACGGCGTTGCCCTCCTTCGCGAGCGCCAGGCACACCACGGGCATGACGCCCCGTAACACCGTGTGAAGCTCAATGCCGCCGGTCCCGCTCGGGGCGGCGGCACCCTGATCCGATGGTCCGGCAGCGCAGGGTGAAGCGGCTGGCCGGCCGCGGGATGCTCGGCGTGCCCTTGGAGGACGCACACGAGGTCACCCGGCGCTCTCTGCCTGCCCTGGCCCGAACAAAGAGGCGTCCGTGCCGGTTTCCGTGCCGCCGGCAACGTCCAGGTCATGCGGACCCGAAGGTCCCTGCCGGGACTCGTGCAGAACGTCCCGAGCGCAGAGCGCAGCCAATTGTGGTGCTACGCCCGCGGCGACGAGGAACGCGGTCGCCGCAGCCTCGCCCGTGGGATCCGTCCAGGTGGACACGGAGTGCTCCTCGGCCAGGGCCAGCATCAGTGCTTCCAGCGCCTGGGCGAGGACATGAGCTGGGATGTGGTGTGCGAACACGCCCTCGCGCTGACCACGTCGTATGGTCGCGATGGCCTCTTCGCGGGCCGGTGCCAGGGTGGTGCGGATCGTCTCGTGCCCCAGATGGTGGCGCCCCAAGGAGACGAGCATGCGGTACTGGTCGCCCACCGCCCATGCCGCCAGAACCATCCGCGCCATCGCCTCCCGCGGGTCGGCATCCGGGATACGGCTTGCTGCGAACGCCTGGCGGACCGCTTGGGCTGCTTCGAGCGTCAGGTCGGCGATCAGCACTTGCCGGTTGGAGAAGTGTCCGTAGAAGGTGCGCCGCGCGACGCCGGCTGCCAGAGCGATGCTGTCCAGGCTCGCGTCGGGGTCGTCGCGCAGCTTCTGCCGAGCGGTGGCGAGAATGCGTCTGCGGTTCGAACGGGCATCACTGCGCTGCCGGGTGTCACTGCGCTGCGTAGTGGGGCCCAGGGTGTCGGTCATCTGTATGACTCCATCTCCACGGATTCCGGCTACGGCACATCCGTGGGCGCCAGTGCTCCCTCCAGCACCGGCGCCCACTCACCCCTGCCCGAGGTGGCTTGATGTCCTGGTGATCGGTGTCAGGGGACGAGGATGAGGCGGATCGGGTCGCCGATCTTGTTCTCCAGGCGGTTGACGGCGTCGGCGGCGTCGACGAGCGGGATGTGGTCGGTGATGGAGGGGGCCAGGTCGAGGCGGCCGGCCGCGGTCAACTGCACCAGCTCGGAGACGGACTCAGGGAATCCGCCATAGTGGCCGCGCACCTGCTTCTGCAGATAGTTGAAGGTCAGGCCCTCGGTGATGGTCAGTGGCCGGGGTGTGATGCCCACCAGGATCAGCGAGCCGCCCAGGCCGAGCACGGAGGCGGCCTGGGCGCGGACGGCGGGGACGCCGGCGCAGTCGAAGGCGAAGTCGAGGCCGCGTCCGCCAGTGGCTGCGCGGACTTGGTCGGCGAAGTCGGGGGTGGCCGGGTCGAGCGCGAGGTCCGCGCCGAAGGCCAGGGCGCGCTCGCGGGCGCTGGGCAGCGGGTCGACGGCGATGATCGGGGCGGCGCCGACCAGGCGGGCGAGGCGTACGTTGTGCGCGCCGACTCCACCCACGCCCCAGACGCCGACGGACTGGGCGGCGCGGACGCCCGCGGTCGCGACGACTGCGGCGTAGGGGGTGGAGACCGCGTCGGGGATGATCGCGGCCTGGTCGAAGGGGAGGCTGTCAGGGATGGGTACGAGGGTGTCCTCGCGGGCGATGACGTACTCGGCCCAGCCGCCGTCGTAGTCGATGCCGGCGGTGAGCATCTGGGTGCAGGGGCGGTGGCGCACGCAGCCGGCGCACCGGCCGCAGGTCTTGCCGGCTTCCAGGGTGACGCGGGTGCCAACGGTCAGGCCGCGCTTGAGGTCGGGGCCGAGAGTGTGGATCATGCCGGAGACCTCGTGGCCGACGGTGACCGTGTCGGAGGTGGCGAACAGCGGGACGAGGGAGCCGTCGAGCAGGTGGACGTCGGAGAGGCAGACGCCGGCGGCCTTGACCTCGATGAGGACCTCGCCCGGGCCCGGCACGGGAATGGGAACCTCTTCCACGGCGAACTTCTTGCTGTCCAGGTGGAAGCGTCCGGCGAGCATGGTGTCCATAGTGATCTGCTTTCTGTGAGCGGCACCGCCCGGCGGTTCGGGACATGGGGTGCCATGAGGTGTCTGACCGGCTGATGCGGCCGGGAGGCGTACGGCGGGCAGCGGGGGGTGCCGCACGCCTCCCGGCGGCCGGAGGCACACGCCGTGCGGCGGTCAGGCGAAGACGTCCTGCTGGTAGCGCTCGTCCGCCTCCAGCTGGGCGAGCCACTGCTGGGCCCTCTCGTCGTCGCTGCCGGTCTTTTGGCGGTGGATGACGGCGAGTGCCTCGCGGACGGCGGGGGCCATGCGCCGGCCGTCACCGCAGACGTAGACGTACGCGCCGTCCTCGATGGCCTGCCACACCGTGTCGGCCGCCTGGGCGATGGCGTTCTGCACGAACCGGGCCGGGTGGCCGCTCACCGCGGAGAAGGCGGTGTGGACCCGGGCGATGCCGGACAGCTCCCACGTCTCCATCTCGTCCCGGTAGAAGTAGTCGTGGTCCGGGTGGCGGCAGCCGACGAAGACCTGGGACAGGCCCACCTCCGTGCCGTTCTCGTACTGCCGGGCGCGCTCCTCCAGGAAGCCGCGCAGCGGTGCGATGCCGGTGCCGGGGCCGATGAGGACGAGCGGTGTCGTGGGGTCGGCGGGCGGGGCGAAGGTCGGGGAGGGCACGCGGACGTAGCCGTAGACGACGTCTCCGGGCTCCAACCGCGCCATGTAGGAGGAGCAGGTGCCGCGGTACTGGCCGTCGCCGGACAGGGCCGGGCCTTCCAGCAGGCCGACAGTCAGGCGTACCTGGCGCGGCTTGGCCAGCGGGGAGGAGGAGATGGAGTAGAAGCGCGGACGGATCGGGCCCATCATCTCCAGGTAGACCGCGAGCGGGAGTTCGACGGCGGGGAAGCGCTCCAGCAGGGTGAGCACGGAGACGCGCTTGTCGAGGATCTCCTTCTGGTACCGCTCTCCGGCTTCCTCGGTGTCGGCCGTGTACGCTTCCAACTGCGGCCTGGTCCAGGGGCACTCGGTGTACTCGGCCAGGGTCTGTATCTGGGAGAGGGTGGCCAGGTCCTGCAGTTCCAGGAACTCGGTGAGCAGCAGACCTGCGGTGACGGGCGTGCCCACCGGCAGGTGAGTCCGGCCTCCTGCGGGCTGCTCCAGCCGGAGCACCTGGTCGCGGTCGACGCCAAGCCGTGCGAGGGCGCGGTCGACCAGCGCGGGCTCGCTCTTGGCGAAGACGGCCAGGTGGTTGCCGGTGTCGTAGGTGACGCCCTCGGGCAGCTCGATGGTGATCGACTTCGCGGACGGGCGCGGCGGCTCGATGCTGAAGTCCCACAGCCCGGTCGCGTCGGACACGAGCTCCTCGTTGGCCACCACCGTCAGCGGGTAAGCCTGCTCGGAGACGATCGCAGGCCGTACGTCCGCCTCGGTCAGCAACTGCACTTCATAGCGCGGGCCGCTGGCCTCGGAGGTGTCGGCGGCGTACTCCTCGGCCAGGGTGGCCCACAGGCCGTCCATCCAGCGACTGGCCATGCCGTCGAAGTCCCCGGCGGCGTCCGCTATGCCGCGCTCGACGAGCGGCGTGGCACCGGCGGCCAGCAGTGCGGCTTCGATCCGCTTGGGGAACGCCTGGTAGGTCGCAACCCACTGGGTGTTGCCAGCCCCGAGCAGCGCGAATCGCACCCTGGACAGCGAGCCTTCGGGCAGTCCGGCGGCGATCAGCTCGTCGAAGCACTGGGCGTTGTCGGGCGCCTTGCCGTTGTAGCTGGCGGCGACGACGACCAGCAGCCCATCGGTGGGCAGGTTGTCGCCCAGCTCGTCCAGGCTCGTCAGCGTGGTGCCGAACCCTGAGCGCTCGCCGCGGTCGGCGATCGTGCGTGCCAGGTCCTCGCACGAGCCCAGGCTGGAGCCGTATGCGACGGTGAGATTCACGCCGACGCCGCTGACCACGGCCTGCTGCCGCTCGTTGTCGCTCCGGACGTCGGCGGCACCGAAGACGGTCCGCTCATGGTCCTGGCGGGTGCGTATGACGAGTTCGAAGTCGCCGGGCTTGCGGGTCAGCGCTTCCCGGACGTCCATCTTGTAGTCGTTCGGGTCGGCGAACTTGAACTTCTGCAACACCAGCGCCAGGGCCAGGCGGGCCTCGGTGAGCGCGAACTGCCGGCCGATGCAGGCGCGCACGCCGTTGCCGAACGGCTTGTAGGCGTGCGGGTGCTGCTGCACGCGGTTCTCCGGCAGCCACCGGTCGATGTCGAATTCCTCCGGCCGCTCCCATGCCTTTGGGTGGGTGTGCAGGGGGCCTTCGAGGATGAGGACCTTCGTGCCCTTCTTCAGCTCGTAGCAGCCACCGATGACCGTGTCCTCCCGCGCCGTCTTGCCGAACAGCGGGATGGGAGCCCACAGGCGCAGGGTCTCCTCCAGGATCCGCGGGATCACGTCCAGCTGCATGATCGTGTCGTAGTCCGGGACGGTGTCGCCGGGCAGCAGGCGGTCCACCTCGGCGTAGGCCTGGGCCAGCACATGCGGGTTACGCATCAGCGAGTACGTGGCGAAGGACAGCAGGCCGCTGGTGGTCTCGTGGCCAGCGATCAGGAACGTCACCACCTGGTCGCGGACGTTGTCATCGGTCAGCTGCTTGCCGGTCTCCGGGTCGGTCGCCTCCAGCATCAGGCCCAGCAGGTCCTCCTCGCCGCTGCCCTTCCCCTGGCGGCGCTCCTTGATCACACTGTCGACCAGGTCCCGCATCAGCTGGATGTTCTCGCCGTACGTCTTGGCGTCGGCCTTGCGCATCTTGGTCATCACCGGCAGTTCCTGGGAGCGCCGCAGCGACTCCACCAGCGCGCCCAGCAGTGCGTTGAGGAAGGGGTGCAGCTCCTCCTCGTCGAAAGAGTCGAACCGGTAGCCGAACCCCGTCAGGGCGATGGTGTCCAAGGTCAGCCGGGTGTAGTCGTCGGTAATGTTGACCGGCTGCCCCTTCCTGCCCTCCCACTTGCCCGCCAGGTTCTGCGCGATCTCCAGCATCTGCCCGTAGTAAGCCTTCATGGCGCGCTGGCTGAAGGCCGGCAGGAGGATCCGGTGGGCCATTCCCCATTCCTCTTCGTGCTGATGCGCCGTGAACAGGCCCGCGCCCGTGAAGTCCCGGACATGGTTCAGCGGCGTCTTCTCGATCTGCTTGAAGAACCGCGTCTCGTCGCAGACCTCGGCCACCAGGTCCGGGTCAGTGACGAAGACCTGCTCGATGCCGGCGATGTCCAGGCTGAAGATGCCCTCGGGGAACTGCTTGGACAGCTCGGCGAAGTAGGCGAACGGGTTGGTGCCGGGGACCTGCGTGGTGTGGCCGAGGAGGGGGATCCCGCGCGGGGACGGGATGGGACGCAGATCGGTCACGGGTTGCGTGGCCATGGCTTGCTCCTTTGTGCGGAGAAAAGTAGGGCGACGGGCAAGGGCTCTGTGGCATGCCTGGGACGCCGCTGATGGACAGCGAGACCCCCGATTTCCATACACTGTATGGAACTGCCTACAGTGGTACCATACGACGTATGGAAACTCAAAAGAAGGCACCCCGGGGGACGAGGAAGAGGGACGTACCGCTCACCAAAGACGGCATCTGCGCCAAGGCCCTGGAACTCATCGACGCCGACGGGGTCGAGGCGCTGACCATGCGCAAACTTGCGGCGGCGCTGGACGCGAACCCCATGTCGCTGTACCACCACGTGCCGAACAAGGACGCCGTACTGCGCGGCGTGACCGAACGCGTCGGCTCACAGTTCCGCACACCGGAACGGGAAGATGCCCCCTGGCAGGACCGGCTGCGTCAACTGGCGCTGGACTTCCGGGCGCTGGCGCACCGTCACCCCAAGCTGATGGGGTACTCCTTCGGGCGCGCCGACTTCGTCCAGCCGGACGACCCGTTCTGGCGTGGACTCACGGACACCCTTGCCACCTCGGAGCTGTCCGCTGAGGAGGTCCCGCGCGTCGCCGCCACCCTGCGCGCCGTGTTCACGGGTCTGCTGGTCAGCGAACTGACGGGAGCGCTGCAGCGGTGGAGCACCTTTGCCGGGACGTCGGGCCCCGACAGGATCGAGGCCCCTGCACCCTCGAGCGACGTGATTGACACGATGTTCAACTGCGCGCTGGACGCCGCGATCGCCGGCGTGGAGAACCACCCCGCGCGCACCCGCGAGACGGGGTGACGGGCGGCAGGTGCGTGTCTCTGATCCCGGCCGGAGCAGCTCCGGGAGTGGTCGAGAAGACGCGTGGGGTCATAGGTGAATGATGACGAGAGCGATGTCGTCGGGAGCGCCCCCGGCGACGTCGAGCCGGGCCACCAGTGCGTCGGCCAGCAGGTCAGGTGGGAGGGTCGGGTCCTGGGCCAGGGCTGTGGTCAGGCGTTCCAGGCCGGCGTCGATGTCCTCGTCGCGGCGCTCGATGAGGCCGTCGGTGTACAGCACGAGGGTGTCTCCCGGGGTATAGGGGAGGCCGGCCTGGGGGCGCGGGACATGGTGCTCGCGTGTGCCGAGTGGCGGGTCGGTGGCCTGGTCCAGCGGTTCGCAGGTCCCGTCGGAGTGGAGCAGCACGGGTGGTGGGTGCCCGGCGCTGCTGTAGATGATCAGCCTGTGTCGACGGTCATGCAATTCGGCTCTGTCGGGGATCTTGTGACGACTTCGCGGTCATGGGCTGTGGAGGATGCGTTTGCGGAGAAGCGGGAGGTGCGCGCGGCCGAAGCCCATGCGCTTGAGGAGCTTGGCTCTCGTGACGTGACCTTCGACCTGGCCCGAGCTCCAGGGGGTGGCGAAGGCGGCGGTGACGGCGTCGAGGTCGCGGCGGAAGCCGTTGACCAGCGAGTGCAGGGCGGGCAGGTCGTCGGCCATGACCCGGTCCATCCAATCTGGGAGGGCCGCAGCGTTGTGGTCTCGCATCATCGCGGCGAAGTCACGTACGTGCCGGACGGTGAGGTCCAGGTGGGGACAGCCGGTGCGGATCTCCTTGAGCTCTGCGACGTTGGCCTCGGATAGCCGGTCGGGGGCGGACATGATCCAGCGGACCACACGCCGGGGTTTAGGAAGGGTCCTGACCTGGGGCGGGGGTGTGGATGGTGACTTTGGCAGGGGACTGTGCGGCTTCTTGAACGGGCGGAAGTACCGGCGGACGCTTTGGACGTCGCCGGTGAATCCCTGTTCTTGGATCTCGCGGTGGAGACTCGGGACGTCGTGGCAGCCCTCGCGCCAGCGTTCATGGAGGTACGGCTTGTAGGGGTCGAGTATCGAAGCCCTGTGAGTGGCCTTGACCAGCAGTTCCTCCAGGCTCTGGGCGCGGGCGAATCGGCGGACGGTGGAGTGGTCCAGCCGCAGTTCCCGCCGGATCGTGGCCAGGGACTTCCCCTCGGCGAGTCGTTGCTGGACGGCCTCGTAGCGTTCGGTGGTCCGGGCCACCAGCCGCCGAGGGCGGCCCAAGACGTCGAGCGTGCCGTCGGGTGGGACGAGGCCAGGCTCCGGCTCCGGCAGCTCCGCCGTGACCAGGGGTGCTGGAGGCGGTTCTTGGATGTCGGGGGTCGGGGTGAGCGCGGCGCGGATGCAGGGGTGGTGAGCGCCGACGGTCTTCTCCACGGCTTCGGCGAGGTTGCGCCACAGATGCCAAGCGTCGGCGACTTGGAGGGCTTGCGGGGCCCCGGTGCGGGCGCCTTCGGCGTAGGCGCCGGCCCGGTCGCGGCAGATCACTTCGACCTCGGGGTGATCGCGCAGCCAGGTGGCCAGCGGCTCGGCGTCCCGGCCCGGCAGCACATCGACCGGGCGCCGCTCTTCCAGGTCCACCAGGATCGTGGCGTAGGAGTCGCCCTTGCGCAGCGCGAAGTCGTCGACGCCGAGGACGCGCACTCTGGTCTGCGGTAACTCCGGCAGCCCTTGGAGGAGTTCAAGGAGCTTGTCCTTGGCGACGCGGATGTTCAGTGCGGCCGCGAGCCGTGCACCCGGACGGCCCGCCAGACATGCGGCGATCGAGGTGAGCAGCGTGCGCAACAGCGGCGTGTATCGGGCATGCGGGCTGGTCAGCCCCTCGAGCTGCTCGGCGAACGTCACCGCCGAACACTGCGGATTGAGGCACTTGAACCGGCGCACCATGAGTTCGATCACCGCCGGGGCTCCGCCGACGGGCGCGTCAGCGAGCCGGCGCGCGTATCGGCCGTGCACACGCCACGATGCCACCCCGCATCTTGCGGCACCTCGCCGTCGGCACTGCGGAGTACGCGCAGAACGTGACCGTCCCGGCCGCACACTCGATCGACTCGACCACCACACCGGCTAAATGCGGTAGCAACCGCCCCAAACCCCCTGAACCACACACCCTGTAGATGCCCAGTTCAGGCTGGGTACGTCACAAGATCCCCGACAGAGCCGAAATACGTGAACGTCCACACGGGGGTCAGTCCGCCGGGTCCGGCGCCGATGATGCTGATCCTGGCGTCAGCGGGTGCTGGGGACTTCAAGGTTGTTCCTTTCGGTCGGAGAAGAGGAGTCACCGGGCGAACGGGCGGGGCGGCGGCGCTCAGAGGTCGCCTCGGTCATGGAGGTGCCCCGTGAACAGAACCGACCCGCGAAGGGCACGTCGCTGGGTGACGATGGGGGGCAGAGCGAGATCTGCCCCCGGAGTGGGGTGAGAGGGCGGTCCACGCGGGCCGCCTCGACCGGACACCGCGGCCGTCATCCCGGAGTCGCCCTGCCGTGCCGCCAGTAACCGACGAAAGCGATGTCGGACTTGTCGACGCCGCGCTCACGGACGAGGTGCCGCCGCAGTGTCGTGGGCAGGTGGTTCTCACCCGCCACGAAGGTGGCGAAGCGCCCTGGCGGCAGGCCGGCCTTCATCACGGTGTCGAGCGCGTAGCGCCCCGGAAGTCCGGGGCGGCCGTCGCGCGGAAGCCAGTGCACGCTGACGTGCTGTGGCGTGTTCAGCTTCTGGACGTCCGCGCTGCTGGGTACCTCGAGGAACACTTCGCTGGGCAACGCGCCCTCGTCGGAGTCCAGGATGGACAGGATGGCCGGTACCGCGGTCTCGTCCCCCACGAGCAGTTGCCATTCCACGCCATGGGGCGGGCTGTAGGCGGCTCCCTCGTCGATGATGCCGACCGGTTCGCCGGGGCGGGCACCCCGCGCCCAGGTGGAGGCCGGACTGTCCCCTTCGTGGAGCACGAACTCGATGTCCAGTTCGTTGCGGCCGGGCCAGAAGTGCCGGACCGTGTAGAAACGGACGTAGGGGCGTGCCGCCTTGCCCGTCATCATGTACTGCGCCATCCATGTGGCGTCGGACCGGGAGGGCAGCCAGAGCCGGTCCTGGCCGGGCCGCCGGAACAGGAGCCTGAATTGCTGGTCGACTCCGATCGGCCGGAAGTCCTTGAGGTCCTCTCCGCCCACGGTCACCAGCAGGAAGTTTCCGGGCCTCCACTCCTTGCGCACGACTTCGACCGACAGCACCCGACGGCTGACGGGCTTGATCCGGTTCATGGTGACGTCCTCTTCCCATGCGACGACGCCGCGACGTGAGGTGGGTACGCACCGCGCCCGGGCATCAAGTAAGGCATGCCTAACCGTAGAATGGCGCTTGTGCGCATGGTGGCCATGCGATACCCCGGAACGGCCAGACCGTGATCGG